>DASYYH010000006.1 GCA_035934015.1 Candidatus Acidiferrales bacterium | reverse complement strand
TGCCGCCCGAAAGCGGAGCGCTTTTAGCCGCAGACCCTCCAGAGACTCCTAGTTCCTTCAGGACAGTCAATCTGTAGCAAACTTGACACAAATCCAGCCAGAAAAGTTCTAAAATCGTCCCCTTGGGCGCGCCACGTCCTTCTTGACCGTGGTGCATAGCCTTCGCAAGTGAGTTCTCTCCCACAACTCAAGTCAGAACTTCACGAGTATATCCATATCAATGAAAGATTGATTTTTGCGGAGATCCGGAAACCACACGCTGCCGATCCCGCCGCCGCAGGCCGTCTCGGCCGCCGCGAGAACCGCTTGCCCGGAGGATGTGCCGCTCATGCAGACGTAATCCTGGGGAGAACCATTATTACCGCCAGGAGGTGTGATTCCTCCGCGACCGGTCCAGTACGGAACGTTGGCATGGCGATAATCATATTCCCAGCGGAAGGTGATGTATTGTTTGGGCATGTAGTCGAACGTGAATGACGAGTCCCATGCCTTGAATGGATCGCCGGGATTCTCAGTAAAGTATGGCGAATTGGTCGCCGCGCTGATAGCACTCTCACCGTTGATTGGAGGTATCAAGACCAGATAGCGGCCCGGATTGTTGATCTTGCCTCCTCCGACGGTCACGCCGTACAAGTCCTTATGAAACCAGAAGCGGTTGTAGGCCATGAAGCCCAGGAAACTCTGTTTCGGGCCGCCTCTTGTATCACCGTGGCAGCTCACGCCGGCTCCGTATTCACAACCCATGTCACCGGTCAGCGAAAAGGCCATTTTGTCGAGTGGCTGCTCGGGCTGGTCAAAATATTTGACCTCAACGCTGTCGTCGGTGTGTATACGCCGGCGGCCGGGAACGAACAAATCATCCTCGCCGACGCCATAATTGTTGGAGATGATTTCTATCCAACCAGCCGGAGTCCATTTGATCTGACCGCCAACACCGGGTGTGTGGTTCGCCGAGCCATACGCCTGCCATCCATTGATGATCCATGGCTCGATTTTCAAATGCGCCGTCGGGAAAATCTGGATGCGCACGCCATTGAAAAACCAGGGCGTGTTTGAAGAAACATACGACGGTTGATAGGCCCAATTGTCAAAATTGTAGTAACTGAATAGGCCGATATACGACATGAAGATTCCCGCGTCCAGGTTGATGCCGTGCAGCACATTCCAATGATAGCCGCCGTAGGCTTCTGAAATGTACCGATAAGCGTCCGCGAGGTCCCACTGACCATTGCCAGGACTCGCGTCATTTCGCGGCGTGGTAACGGAATACATGCCGAACTGCGTCATCAATCGCGCACGCACATTGTCATAGTGGAAGTCGCCGCCGACGCCAAGTTGTTCCAGTTGAACTTCCTGTGCGCGGAAAATTTCGCTTGATCCGCCCATCGAGTGATCCTTTGGATGGTTGAAGTCATAGGTATATGTGGTATCCACGCGAACTTCCGGCGTAAAGAATTTCGAATCGAAAGCGGGCGTTTCTGTGCGCGGATTGCCATTCAGCCAGGTCCAGTCATGATCTGAAAATGGAGCGATCTTGGCGGTTTTTTGTCTGGGCTTCGTATCCGGATGTACTGACGCAGATTCCTCTATTGGCGAGGTCTGCTTGGCATTCGATTTCTCTTGCTCTTGCGAACGCTTTTTCTTCAGCTCTGCTTCCAGCTCAGCGATGCGTTTCTTCATGGCATCAAGCTCTTTTTTAATGGCGGCTTGTTGATCGGAGTTTTCTGCATTCTGGTTCGACGAAGCGTTAGAGCCTTGCGCGAAGCAAGGTGCACCTGTTCCTATAATGAACAACGGCAGGATCAAGGCTCGCACGACATAATTTGCTATGAACTTGCTCATGAAAATCCTCCCGCGGCGTATTCGTTCGCACGCCGAGCTTGCCTAGCCTGCATTGGGCGTGAAATTGCTCAATGCCCTTTCGACCTCTGAAGAGATCGCCGGACTCGCACATGATTCAACCTGGCGAATCGCGGCCGCGATGTGTTTCGTGCCACAAACAGATTTGACTATCCGCGTATTACCTTCTTCCATCGTTTGTCCAGTCTATCGGTAACTCTTTCCTTCGCGCAAGAATCCCGCATCCCAACAGTCGAAATGTGAACCTCGCGGGGCAGGCGGCGAAGAGCATCGCACATCGAACAGAAACGCCGGATAAGTGGCCGGCCCTCCACTCCGGGTCCGCTTTTCTCCGTTCCGCCCAGAGCAAACTAGATGTTTCGCGGATAGCCCACGCATCCAAACGGAAGATATACATCCCGCGAGTGAGAAAAAAACAGTTCGCGGTTGCAGCAAAAGCGACCCGCGTCGTAAACTGAGACAGTTGCACTCAAAGCGCCCGTAGCTCAGCTGGATAGAGCGTCTGGCTACGAACCAGAAGGTCGGGAGTTCGAATCTCTCCGGGCGCGCCAGTTTCTTATACACTGTGCCTTGAACGACTCCCGTGGCCGCCGCGTTTTGTTGTTGCAAAATGACGGAAGGCGCGGAATTGATATGGACACCGCACCAAGAACAGGCGATAATAGGGGTGCGTTTGTTGCTCTTGTAAAACCTTTAGAATTGTTGAAGGGGCTGCAAGTCCACACTTGCAGCTTTTTTTGTGCCTGGAGGCGGTGGAGAAGTAGCACCAAATAGCTCAAACAGAAAAGAGAAGCAAAGTTGAGAGAACAAGGAACAGTGAAGTGGTTTAATGCCAGCAAGGGCTTTGGATTCATCCAGCGTCAGTCCGGCGAGGACGTTTTCGTCCATTTCTCCGCGATCCAGTCGGAGGGGTATAAGTCGCTTAACGAGGCACAGGCGGTTGAATTCGAAGTGACCAAGGGGCCCAAGGGCCTGCAGGCATCAAGCGTCACCGCCCTCTAGCGGTAAACAGGCGAGCCCGCTGAAACGGGCTCGCTGCAGCTCGCTGCCACGAAATGAGGCTCCCAAGTGACCAAAGAAATCCTGATACAATTTATAGGCTTCCAGTCGAAGGTTACTGTTCGCGAATACAGTTTCATGGTGCGTGAGGCTTCCAGCGAAACGCGCGAATTTACCATCAGCATCACGCAGGAAGCATTTTGCGCGCGCCGTGTCAGCTTTCAAGATGCGCCGGACGTATGTTCGCTCAAGCTTCGGCGCGAACTAGCCGCCTGCGAAAATCATCCTTCGGAATCCCTTTTTCGTATTACAGATGCAGAGCTTGAAGATTATCGCAGCAGCCATGCCGCCCGAAAGCGGAGCGCTTTTAGCCGCAGACCCTCCAGAGACTCCTAGTTCCTTCAGGACAGTCAATCTGTAGCAAACTTGACACAAATCCAGCCAGAAAAGTTCTAAAATCGTCCCCTTGGGTGCGCCATCCCTCATTTTTCGTCTGTCGGAAAATCAAATCGAAAGGCTTTCCGTATGTGGGATAGACACTTGCGGCATCCACAGCGCAGTTCGATAGCACAATTCTGACCAATTTAGCGTTTACGGAGGAGCGATGGTGGCGAAGGTCAACTCCTCGGGCACGTTCTACTATACTTCTGCCTCTGGGTTCGGCGAAATTTCATTGGAGATGTTGTGCCAGGGGCCTGATTATTTTTTCGCCAGTTCGCGAATATAGACGACAAGCCCCTTGATCTGGTCGGCGGTCAATTTGTCCTTATACGCCGGCATCTTCGGCGCCATACCGTTCGTGACAACGCCGTTCAGGTCCGCATCGGATTTCTTCTGCACTTCCTCCGAGCGCAAATCTTTAGCGCCAAGTTGCTTTCCCATGACGTTGTTGCCGCTGCCGTCGGGCGCATGGCACACAGCGCACTTTGCCTTGTATAGACTCGCCGAATCATCCGCGCGCGCAGAAATATTGAGCGCAAACAGGAACGCGGCTGCAAGACCCAGCGCTTGGCTCACTCGACGCAATAGGCTATTCATCTGACCTGCCTCCCGAGTACGAAAAATCAATCGCAATCTGCTCCTCCCGGATGAATCACTCAAAATGTGTCACGCACGGAAAACGTGATATTGCTTCCATTAAAGTCTTGCAGAGGTATCGCGGCCAATCCAAACGGGTTTGTGTTTCCCGTCTCGTTAAATCCATAGTAATTCCAGGCCATCTTATAGCTGAAGCCTTTGACCATATCAATTGTGACCGAGCCGTACGGCATCAGATAGTTGTAATCCAGCGTTCCGGAAGGCGCGAGCGGATTCAGAAAAATCGTATTGCCGCGGACGATGCTGCCGCTATACCCCAAGGCCGTGGTCACGCGCTTCGAGGGCTTCCACATCACATCGCCATGCGCGAAGTGATCGTAGCTGGCATAAGTCGATAGCGCGCCCAATCCAGCCGCTCCGACCGAAGCGCCAGAGATCGGACATGCCGTGGTCGCCACGCCCGGCGGCGAGTTGCTTACGGGCAGAGTTTTCGGAGGCGGCGCCGGGTTTGTATAGGTGATGGAATAGTCGAAGCAAATCTCCGCCTGCGTATAAACATCCCAGTAGTTGTAGCCGAAGCTGACGGCCAGGCGCGGGCTGGGAACGAGCATGGCGTTGAAGCTGTACATCCGATCATGCTCGCGATCGTTCACGGTGTAGACATTGTCGCGATTCTCGTGGATTTCGACCGCGCCATCCACCGTCGCCCATGGTTTCGGCGTGTACGTGGCGTGGATATTGTAGGTCTGCACCTGCCGCGGATCCATGCGCGTGAAAGCGGCATCGTTATAACCGAAAGCGAAATTCGCAGTGATCAGCAGTGTATCGGCAGGATGCGCCCTTAGCCCGAGGATCAGCGAATTTTCGTTGACGTCCAGCGAATCCACCGTGGGGCCCGTCGTCGGCACGGCGGGAAGGAAAGTCAGCGAGCCGTCGGGGTTCATCGTGCATGCGCTCGGCGTCGCACAATTTCCGCGCGCAGCAAGATAATCATTGGCCGCCGTGCCTCCCGCTCCTCCTGGATAGTAAATATCCGCAGTCGTGTAGCTGAGCGAGGACATCACGATTGCGCGGTGCGAATACAAATATCCGATATATCCGCTGACGCGCTTGCTAAAATCATAATCCGCTTGGATCGTGTTGGACTTCATATCTTGTTTCACAAAATTCGCATTGTAGGCGTTTGCGAGATCGGCACCTGAGGTCGCCGTGTGGTTCGGACACGTGGAGCCATTGAAAGCATTGCTGGCGTTGCAATTGACAGCCGCGAACACGCCGACCGGAGCGCCCAATCCTGTTGCGCCGGCTGTATCAAAAAAAGTTCCGGTGACACTGTTCCACATCCCGGGAATGCGCCAGTTGTTGTAATGGAAGAAGTCCTCGATGCGGAAATTGCTGGTGACGGAATAAACCCCGGACCAGTCGCCATCCACGGAAACGCGCTTCGCTTCGGCCGGGCCGGCAGTCGTGCCGCCGGGAGAGGATGTACGGGCAGTCCAGCCAATGATTGTTTCGTTGAAATTTGGAATCGTATTGTCGGAGCTGCTGTAGCCGAAGGAACCTGTCATTTCGAAGTTATGGAAATAGTCCGTCTGAAATCGAATCCGCTCTGTCGGCATAAAGTCACGCGGCTGGCTCACTTGGCTGTAACTCACGAATCCGTTGCAGGCCGTATTCGCAGTAGGAGGTGTGGTTGCGGCGTTCGCGATCGGCGTGGCGCAGGGCAACGCTTCCGCCGGAGTTTGCGTGCTCCAAATCTGACCAAGGTCCACCGGAACACCATTCGCCTGATAACCGTATTGCTGAGGCGTCGCCGTTGGATTCTCCGTCACGGTATTGTCTTGACGGAAATAATTCAGGAATTCATCGAAGGAGATCGTCGTGCGCGGCAGGACGCGAAAATCCGCACCCATGCGATACGTGTTGGTCGAATAGCTGTAATTCTCCGGGAAGTCTGGAATGGTTCCGCTGTCGGTCGTGAAAAAGCCGGGCCCTTGATCCGCGTCGTGCGAAAAACCCAGCCGCAATCGCACCTTCGATTGCGGCAAAAGCGTCAAATCATAATCCTGCATCCGCCGCACTAGATCGAGCGAGTGCGGCGAATGCGTTGCCGCCACCGATGGACTTGAGCAATACCCCGGAAGACCAGGGTTCGCTGAACTCGCAGGACTTACAATACAGCCCGTGGTCGTTGACCCGAGCGGGTTCAACGATGCAGGATTGAACGGGTTGGCGAAAAGATTGTAGTCCCAGAAATTCACATCCCGCCGGAAGAGGGCGTCGAAGTCATACCACTTGTTCTTGTCGATGTGCAGGCGCGAAACGTCATTCGGGTCGCCGCCATACCCAAAATTGCTGAAATTTAGATCATCAAAAAAAGGTCCCTGATGATCCAGTGATCGCATGTTCAGCGTGTAATCGAAAAGACGGAAACCGGAACCGAGATTGACGAACGTATCGTACGTATCATAGTTGCCGTTCATCTCGTTCGCTCGATAACCGAACTCAATGGTCTGTTGCACATTATAGTTGCCGGAATTCGTGCCTTTCGTCCCGCCGGAGGTATCCTGCGCTTCGGAACGAACGGGCAAACACAGCGCTGCCAGCAGCATGAGCACCAGCCCCAGAACCATTTTGTGTTTTCTCATGGCCGTTCTCCCACCGTCCGGGAATTGCAGCTTCTACTGAGTTTCATTCGCAACGCATCTTCATCTCGCGAAGCTCGCAAAACGCTCATGGCTCGCCTCACTTGAAGAAAAATGAACTGGCATTCGAACCGTGAATTGCCACATGGCACAACGTGCATGCCTGGAAAAAGCTCGCCTGGTTATGGAAGGAAGGCGCTCCCGGCGCGCTGCTGAAGCTCGACGTCGTGTGGCACTGCAAGCACAGCAGATTCACGTTGCTGACCTTCAGCATGTGCGGGTTCGGTCCGCCGTGAACCACATGGCACGACTCGCAGCCATCCACTTTCACGGCCGCGTGCTCAT
Organism: Candidatus Acidiferrales bacterium; assembly: GCA_035934015.1. Classification (NCBI taxonomy): domain Bacteria; kingdom Pseudomonadati; phylum Acidobacteriota; class Terriglobia; order Candidatus Acidiferrales; species Candidatus Acidiferrales bacterium. Next base: position 328,218 of record DASYYH010000006.1, on the reverse strand, counting down.
ACACAAATGGTCCCTGCTTGTCGCTGTGGCACTTGAAACACACCGCATCCTGAGTGGAAGCCATGCGCACCTGCTTCGGCCCTTCCGTGCCATGCGGATTGTGACAATCGGTGCATTTGATTAGTCCTTCGTTGACCCGGTGGTGGAAAGGCATTACGAATTCGGCTCTCTTCGCCAGGTGGCACGTGTAGCAGAGATCCGGCTGCGCCTTGACCAGCAAAAACTGCGCCTGCGTGGCATGGTGCGGCGAGTGGCAGGATATGCAGCTCACACCATTCTCTCCATGAACGGAATGCAGCGAATTCATGTGCTCCGTCCCGCCTGCGTGGCACTCCAGGCAGCGCGCATCAATATCTTTTGGGGAAGCCTTCTCGAAGAGGAACAGCTTTGAAACATCCGTCGGATCGGAAACGTGGCTGGCCGCCGTGCCGTGGCAGGCCTCACAGCCTTCGTGCGACGGTCCTTGTTTTGTATTGAGCGTTGTCTTCCAATGCGGCGAATCTTCCCAGGATTTGTACTCGGCGGCGTGGCACGCCTTGCAGGCATCCGAGCCCGCATAATTTGGAGCGGCGTTTGACTTGCTCGCGGCAGCCGTTTGCTGTGTCGTGGTTGTGCTGGCGTTTGCCTGTGTCTTTGGCGCTGCTTGTGCCAGAGCAAACGCCGGCAATATCAGCACGGCAACGAGAAGTGATGAAACTCTGGAGATCGAGGCCGTGGTCGTGGAGTCGAGCATAGGCCGTTCCCCCTTTAAAGCTGCAGGGATAATAGAACCGCATCTGTAAATTGATATGTGATCAATGTCACTTATTCATGTGATTGTTGCGGCCCACTTCAGACCTTCACTTCGGAGATATGCTAGTTGCCAGCCACGCTTTCGAGCCCTGCCCTGTCGCGGACGATAAGCGTTGAGCCATTGACTTGCAGGAGTTTTTTCTTCTTAAAATCGCTGAAGAGCCGCGTCACTGTTTCGCGAGAGGCTCCGATCATCTGGGCAATTTCCTCATGCGTCAGAGTCAACTTCACGCGAATTTCGTTCTTCCCTTTTCCGTGGCTGGCGCTCCAATCCAGCAAAAATCTGGCCAGCTTTTCACCGGCAGAATGGGCTAGTCCAATGGAACGCATCTCCGCGATAGCGCCATGATAAGTTTCGCCCAGTTGTTGAGCAACGCGAAGAGCGGCATCGCCATTCTCGCGAAGAAAACCTAGAAAATCGGGTCGAGAAATATAGTTCGCCTGCGCCGGCTCGACCACCTCCGCGGTCAGTTCATAGGGCTTCCCCGTAACCGTGGCCGGCAAACCCAGAATCTCACCAGGATCCGCGATCCTCACGATTAGCGTCTTGCCATCCGCCGAAGAGGTCGAAAGTTTCACGCGTCCATTGCATAAAATAAAAACGCCTCGGGCCGTCTGCCCTTCCACAAACAGTGTGGCTCCCTTGGGATAGGAGGAGGGGGACGTAATCGCCGACAGACGCTGCAGAGCTGATGGCGGGAGATTGCAAAACACGCGCTCTTGCAGGTGAGGACAAGCCACGCAGCTTTCGATAATTTCCAAGCCGTACGGGGCTTTCATGGCCGAATCATACCACACGGAACGCCCCGGGCGTCGCGAGACGATTCTGAAAGCGCTCGTCCCATTGTCTGGCATTAGCAGTATCTTCTCGTATAAATGTGCTCTTTTTTGTTTCTTGAGCCAGTGACAGGAGTCACGCTTTGCGGTGATGCGCATCACCGCAATCACAGTTGCCGTCGCTCACAATTTTTTGCGGGATGAGTAAGCGGCATACATGCAAAAAGACGCGCGCGATCTCCTGGATGTTATCAAAGCAGAGCTCGAGTTTCTCGAGAGTGGAGGGTACGAGCGCACGGCCGGCGAATCCTGGCGGCCGGCATTCATTTTCGAAGATTCACCCGCATGTGTGAATTACGGGCGCGGGCAAGATCCGCTGCCGTGCTCGGATTGCGCGCTGATACAGCTCGTGCCATTCGAGTTTCGCTCCTCTCCGATCCCTTGCCGCCACATTCCGTTCAACACCCAATGGGAAACCCTCGATTCGCTTTATCGCTATGCCGACAGACGCGAGATTGAAAAAGCGGTCAGAGAATGGCTGCAAGACACGGTCACACGACTGGAGAACGAGCGAAAAATCAGCCGCCAGTTAAATGAACTGTCGGCGAATGGCAACCCAACCGAAAACGCAAGAGGTGCGGCCATGAACGTGAATCTTCAGCCGAAATGTGCAAACCCGGCTTGCCCGAATGCTTTTTCCTGGAGCAAAGGCGGCAAGTTTTTCCGGTTTCGAACCGAACCGAACCCTCCGGGAATCACGGATACGACGGGCGAGTTGCTAAGAGGCGTGCACGGCGTCAAACACTTCTGGTTATGCGACCGCTGCTCCCATGTCTTTACTCTCGTTTGCACGGAGCTCGATGGCGTGGTCCTCAAACTTGTTGCGCATGACGTTCCTTCTGCCGAGAGCGTCACCGAATTGCCCGCAGCCTGATCGTTTCGCAGCTGCATAACTGATTTGAATGCTATTCTCGAAGCGTGGCCGAAAATAGCGATGCCGCAACCGAACGCCTCAAGGCAGGTCTCTGCGCCAAGTGTCAGTTTGCGCGCCGCATTCAGTCCGACCGCGGATCAACCTTCATCCTTTGCGAGCGTTCTGCAACCGACCCGTCTTACGCCAAATATCCGCGCTTGCCCGTCACCCAATGTCCGGGTTACGCGCCAAAACCATAGCCATTCTTCCGTTCAGCCGCGCAACAATTATGTCTGCGCTCCTTCCGCAATCCACTCATCGAACCTCAAAAGCGCCTGCCAAAGCTTGCTGACATTCTCTCCAAATCCGATTCGCAAATACCCCGGCATCGCGAATTGCTCCCCGGGAACGAGCAGAACGCCTTTCCGGGCGCGCAAAGCCTCCGCGACACTCGCGGAATTCCACTTCTCGCGCAGTCCAATCCACGCGATCGCGCCTGCACTCGGCTTCACGTGCGTGAATAAATCCGCGTGCCCGGCGAGCCAATCGCCGACCACCGGATAATTTTCTCGCAGAATTCTCCGCGTGCGATCGAGCAACCATGCATGCCGCTCCGGCGCGAGCGCAATTGACGCAATGCGGTCCGTCAGCATCGTCGGTCCAATGCTCGTATAGTCATGATAGCCCCAAAGTTTTTCGATCATTTCCCCCGGGCCAATGACCCATCCGGTGCGCAATCCCGGCAAGCCGTAGGCTTTCGAAAGGCCCGCCGTGCAAAGCGTGCGTTCGTAACGCCCATAAAAGCTCGCCGTCGTGCGCCCGCTGAATTCCGCGCCGCGATAAATCTCGTCGGCCAAGATCCACGCGCCAACTTTCTCGGCAGAGGCACAGATCGCATCCATCGCGGAATCGCTCAGCACCGCGCCCGTGGGATTGCTCGGATTGCAAATGGCGATGAGCTTCGTCTTCGGTGTCACGAGCCTCGTCAGTTCGTCCGCGTCCGGCGCCCACTTCAATTCCTCGCGCAGCCACCACGGCTTCACTTCCGCGCCAAATCCGCGCGCAAGGCCGGCCACCTGCATATAATTGGGCTGCATGAAGACCACTTCGTCGCCACGCTCAATCAATCCCCATGCCACGACGTAATTCGCCTCCGCGCCGCCGCATGTCAGCAGAACATTTTCAGATTTTGCGCGCGGATACAGCGCCGCAATGCGCGAGCGCAATTCTTCGCTGCCATTCGTTTGCGGGTAGCCAAGCCGCGCATCGAGCACGCGCGCCATATCTCCTGAATCCTCGATCAACTCCCTGGCGCTGAGCGGCTCGACGCCGCTCTCCGCGATATTCAGTTCGACGCGGTTCTCCCAAACCGATTGCCAGCGCTCCAGCTCGAACGCTTCGATCCTCATTCCACTCTCCGCAGAAATTCCTTGGCTGTGACCGGAAGTCTTTCGGCCGGATATCTATTTGCGCGCCAGCGCATTCCGCCCGGGAAACTTTGCTTCCTTGCCCAGCTCTTCTTCGATGCGCAGCAGTTGGTTGTATTTGGCGATGCGATCCGTGCGCGAAGCCGAACCCGTTTTGATCTGCCCCGTGCCCATTCCCACCACGAAATCCGCGATGAACGTGTCTTCCGTCTCGCCCGAGCGGTGCGACACGATCGACGCATAACCCGCCTTGCGCGCCATGGCAATCGCTTCCATCGTTTCCGTCACGCTGCCGATTTGATTCAGCTTGATCAAAATCGCGTTGGCGATTTTCCGCTCGATGCCCTTCTTGAAAATTTCGGGATTCGTCACAAAAACATCGTCGCCGACGAGCTGCAATTTCGTCCCCAGCTCTTTCGTCAGCAGTTCCCAGCCGTTCCAATCGTCTTCCGCCATGCCGTCCTCCAGCGAGACGATGGGATATTGCCGCGCCCAGTTCGCCCAGAATTCCACCATCTGCGCCGAAGTTCGCTGTGACTTGTCGGATTTTTTGAAGACATACTTCTGGCTCGATTTGTCATAGAACTCGCTCGCCGCCGGGTCGAGCGCGATCGCCATTTGCTCGCCGGGTTTGTAGCCCGCGGCGGTAATGGCTTCCAGAACGCGCTCCAGCGCTTCCTCATTCGAATTCAGATTCGGCGCGAAGCCGCCTTCGTCGCCCACCGCCGTCGAATAGCCATTTATCTTCAATACCGCCTTCAAGTGATGAAAGACTTCCACGCCCCACCGCAGCGCCTCATGAAAATTCGGCGCGCCCACGGGCATCACCATGAACTCCTGCACATCAACGGAATTGTCCGCGTGCGCTCCGCCATTCAAAATGTTCATCATGGGAACCGGCAACGTATTCGCGGATTTCGCGCCCGCCAATCGCGCCAGATATTTGTAGAGCGGCAATCCGCTTTCCGCAGCCGCGGCGCGCGCCGCAGCCATGGAGACAGCCAAAATCGCATTCGCGCCCAGTTTCGATTTATTCGGCGTTCCGTCCGCTTCGAGCATCTTGCGGTCGAGCGCGCTCTGCTCGCAGGGGTCCATTCCTTTGACCGCTTTCGCGATCGGGCCGTTGATGTTTTCCGCCGCCTTGCGAGTCCCCTTGCCCAGATAGCGCGATTTGTCGCCGTCGCGCAGCTCGATGGCCTCATGTTCGCCCGTCGAAGCGCCCGATGGCACAGTGGCGCGTCCGCGCATTCCACTCGCCAGAATCACATCGGCTTCCACCGTCGGATTCCCGCGTGAATCCAGAATTTCGCGCCCAATGACGTGAGCGATTTTCGCTCCGGTGCGTTTGCCTTTGGAGCTGAAAACCTCTCGGCGTGCTATTCCCGCAGCCATGGCTTCCACAACAGCCTTCTTGTTGCGCGGCATCGAGCTTCCTCCTCACCAGCGGCAAAGGTTCATTCTACGATGAAGACAGCAAAATTCTGCAAATACATCCGGTGCACATAGAGTTGCCAGCGAGAGGCCGGGTGGATGCGCGATCAAATCCTGCGCGAGAGGATGAGCGTGGGGCTCAGATCGACGAGAATCGTTGCATCGTCGGCGGCTTCGGCGAACCGCGATTCGAGGCTGCGCCAATAGGATTCCGGATCGGAAAGCGTGAGTCCATAAGCACTGCCGTAGGAAGTGGAGCGCCAAAAACCGACGAAATCCGTGAGAGACATGGGAATTACGTAGGAAAATTTTGTTTCCTCGGCAAATTCGAAGCCGACAGCGGCGCGGGCTTGGTCCTGCCAGACGTACTTTTTCCCGAGACGCGAGTCGCGGTGGGACTTCCACGGGCCCCGCCACTCGGCAAGCACGATGGCGTCGATGGCAGGAATCGTTTTCGGCAATGGCCGGTCAAAGACCGCAACAATTCCACCAGGGCCAAGCCAGGAATGGACATTGGCAAATACGTGCGGTGCATCCATCCAATGCAAAGCATTGGCGATGGTGACGAGGTCAACCGTTGAAGGCGGCTGCGAAAAATTCTCTGCTGTGACGTTATGAACGATAGCTGCGGGAATATCCCCTCGGAGCTTTGCGGCCATTCCCGGATCGGGCTCGACGGCGATCACTTCACGGAAATGGGGCAGAAGCGCGCGAGTGGCCTTGCCGGTTCCGGCGCCAAGATCAACGGCGCGTTCGCGGTGGTCGGCTGGAACAGCTGCGAGAATGCGCTCGAAAAGTTCGGCCGGATATTCCGGCCGGTAACGCTGGAATTCTTCCGCGGCGTGTCCAAATTTCGGCTGGAAGCTTGTGGGCATGAGAAATTTGGTCGGTTACTCCGGCTCCTCGAGCATGGATTCGTCGCGAACCACAACCGCCACTCCCCCTTCGCTGACGTGATACCGCTTGCGGTCTTCTTCGAGGTCGTAGCCGATTTCCGTGTGCTCCGGCAGCTTGACGTGCCGGTCGATGATCGCTCTCCGGATCCGCGAGTGCCTTCCGATATTGACGTGGTTATAGATGATCGCATCCTCCACTTCGCAGTAGCTGTTCACGCGCACATCATAACCAACCACCGACCCGCTCACGCGGCTTCCGGAAATAATCGAACCCGCCGCCACAATGGAATCCACCGCCGTTCCTGTCCGCCCCGGATCCGCAAAAACAAACTTCGCCGGAGGATATTGCTGCTCCCAGGTTTTCAGCGGCCAGCTCTTGTCATAAAGATTGAACACCGGCGAAACGCTGACCAAATCCATGTTCGCCTCGTAGTACGCTTCAAGCGTTCCCACGTCCCGCCAGTAGAGTGTCTCCTGCTTGTTTTCGTCGCGGAAATTGTAGGCATACGTGCGAAAGTTTGCGATGGTCTTCGGCAGGATGTCGTGGCCGAAATCATGCGATGAATTCGGGTCTTCCGCGTCAGCGATCAGCGCCGGCAACAGAAATTGCGTATTGAAGATATAAATGCCCATCGACGCGTCGACTTTGCCCGGATGCCGCACGGAGAGTTTAGGCACCGCTGGTTTTTCCTGGAATCCCAGAATTCGCCCTTCTTTGTCCGTTTCGATTACGCCGAATTTATGCGCTGCTTCCTCCGGCGTCACTTCCACCGTCGCCACTGTCACGTCCGCGCCCGAATCCACGTGCTGCTGCAGCATCTTCTCGTAATTCATTTTGTAAATGTGATCGCCGGACAAAATGATCACATAGTTCGATTGCTCGCTGCCGATCGAATAAATGTTCTGATAGACCGCGTCCGCCGTCCCCAGATACCAGTGCGCCGAGACGCGCATCTGCGGCGGAAGAATTTCGATGAAATCGCCCACACCCATCAGCGAAGACCATCCGCGCCGCACGTGGCGATTCAGACTCAACGCCTTGTACTGCGTCAGAACGAAAACGCGCCGCAGGTTGCTGTTCAGGCAGTTCGAGAGCGTGATATCAATGATGCGGTAAATCGCGCCGAAGGGGACCGCTGGTTTCGCGCGGTCTCGCGTGAGGGGCCAAAGCCGTTCGCCTTGCCCTCCCGCCAGTAGCACGCCGATCGCGCTCTTCATCAGCGACATGCGATTTTTCCAGCCGTACCTCGCGGCTCATTCTAACAATATCCGTCATCCAAACCAAAAAATGGCGGACGAGGAAAACGCATCGGTTTTTCGCTCGCGCCTCTCGCCGGCCCTCGCCCACATCACTGCAAACCTTGTTTCCAACATTGACATATTGCGTCCATCGCACGCCTTCCCTGGCCTCCGGCGTCTTCCAAATTTAATACTTGACTTCCCTCCATGCCTCCGTTAAAACCGCCTCAAGGATGTGTCCTGCGGGGGGAGTCGTCTAAATCACCCACTCCAGTAACATATCTTTACTAAAACACGGTCCTGAACGGGGGTGAAGTTGCGTGGCCGAAGTTGTCATTCAAGAGGGCGAGTCTTTGGAGAATGCCCTCCGGCGTTTCAAGCGGAAAGTCCAGGCGGAAGACATCATCAAGGAAATCAAGAAGCACAGTTACTACATGAAGCCTGGAGAGAAACGCCGGGCCAAAGAAGCCCTGTCTCGCAAGCGCCTCCGGAAAAAGCAGCGTCGGGAGCAGGATTAAGCTAGGCGGCACAGCTTTGGGTGTTTCCTTTATGCCTCGTTCCGTTTTGCTTTTTTCAGGTCGGCGGGCGGGAGAATCAGCGAACCCCAGCAAATCCCGGCATGATCTGGTTCAGGGCGTAGTGTGTTCGAAGATGTGCTAGCAACACCCCGGAGCGGCCCATGGAATACCACGATAAGGTCCTGAAATGTGCGGAATGCGGTTCTGAATTTGTATTCACCGCCGGCGAACAGATGTTTTTCGCCGACAAGGGCTTCAAAAACGAACCGAAGCGATGCAAGGGATGTAAATCGGTTCGCGCCCAGGGTTCGGCAGGTGCGGCCCCGGCGAGCGTCCAGCGCGTCGAGACCAAGACTGTCTGTTCCCAGTGCGGCAAGGAAACGACTGTGCCGTTCAAGCCTACGCAAGGCCGGCCAGTTTATTGTCGCGAGTGTTTCCAGCAGCGTCGGTCGATTAGCGGAGCTGCGGCCGAAGCTGCCGGGGACTAGCACCAGCTCGTTCACTCGCGCAAACTTGCCGAACGAAGAGCTGACCGGACGGGCTCTCGCTCGTGTCGCTGTTGCGCGTTTCTCCGTGTGTCGGCTGGTGCACGTCTCGAATCTTCGTCGTTAAGCCCTACGCCGCCGCGGATTTCTGTGCCGGCACAATCTCACGGAACGCTGCCAGAAACGCGCGCATCTCTTCCGGCTTCCCCACCGAAACGCGCAGATACGTTCCCATTGACGGGAACTTCCTCCCTACGATGATTTTCTTTTCGTGGAACGCCACAATCACGGGCTTTACGTCGCCGCCCACCCCAACCATAAAGAAGTTCGCCTCTGACGGAATCACGTGGTAGCCGTCCTTCGTTAGTTCACCCATCACCCACTTACGCGTATCGTTCAGCCGTTTCTTGTTCAGCGGCACAATCTCCGGATCGGCAAGACTCGCCGTCGCTGCCGCCAGCACAGCCGCGTTGCCATTGTCAAAAAGCAGTTCGCGCCGCATCGCTTCGATCGTTTCCTTCTGCCCCACGGCGTAACCCAGCCGCATTCCCGCCATGCCATACACTTTTGAAAACGTTCGCGTCATGATCAAGTTCGGATATTTCGGAATCATGTCCACGATGCTCGAATATTTCGGGTCCTCGACGAAATGAAAATACGCTTCATCGACGAGCACATACGTCGTGGCCGGCACGCGCTGGATGAAATCCGCGAACTCATCCCTCGTATTGATCGTCGCCGTCGGATTATTTGGATTGCAGACGTAAACCAGCCCCGTATTGTTCGCGTTGCACGCATTCGCCATCGCCGGCATATCGTGCCGAAAATCTGCCGTCAGCGGAACCTTCACGGCATTCGCGCGCGACACTTCCGCGTAGTATGTCACGGCCTCGAACGTCGGCTCCGCGACAACCAGGCTCTTCTCCGGGCCCGCAAACGCGGCGTCGCAGACGCGCAAAATCTCCGTCGAGCCGCAGCCGAGAACCACATTCTCTGTCTCCACTTTGTGCAGCGCGGCAATCGCCTGAATCGTTCGTGTGTAGAGGTCGTCGGGATAGCGGCAGGCCACGCTTTCGGAATTTGTGATGGCGGCGATGGCGTGCGCTGAGGGTCCGTAAGGATTCTCATTCGAATTGATCAGGATCGCATCCGTGCGCGAAAAGCCTTTGAGCCGTCCGCCCGCGACGCCCTGCAGCAATTTCGGCGAGACGTATGCAGCCGCCAGCATCGCGCCGATGGATTTGCCGAATTGCCGCCGCGAAATCTCGTTTCCAATATTTTCGTTCGCCATCACGGCCTCCATTCTGCTTCGATTCGGATTGCAAAATTTGCTGGCCGGATTATCCGCCCGCAGGCCGCGATGCGCAAGTGAAGTGGCAGCGTATTTGCCCGGTTGCCCCTTCGTTGACCCGCACGTCGCGCCGTCTTAAAATGAATTCATGAATCGTAAACGGTCTCCCAAGAAGAAAGCCTCGCGCCGCGCAAAACCTTCAGCTCCGAAGCAAGCCGCGTCGGCGCGTTCCTCAAATTCCATCGACGACAAAACTCTGCGCGCGCTTCTCGTCAAGCTGCTTGAAGGCGGTGGCGCGCACATAAAGCCGGGCGAGGCGCTCGCGGACTTCCCCGAAGCAAAGCGCGGCATTCGCGCTGGCAATTCGCCGCATACGGCATGGCAATTGTTCGAGCATCTGCGTATCGCTCAGTGGGATATTTTGGAATTTTCGCGGAATGCAAGGCACGTCTCGCCGAAATTCCCCGAAGGCTATTGGCCTTCCTCGGAGATGCCGCCGAGCGCGACGGCCTGGGAAACGAGCGTGAAAGCCTTCGGCCGCGATTTGCAGGAAATGCAGGAGCTTGTCAGCAATCCGAAAACGGATCTTTTCGCGCGCATCCCGCATGGCGATGGCCAGACGATCCTTCGCGAGGCGCTGGTCCTCGCCGATCACAATTCATATCACCTCGGCCAGTTGGTTCTGCTGCGCAAGATGCTGGACGCATGGCCCGCGGCGTAGAAACAAACGAATTTCTTGTAATCATCCTTGATTCAAATTCCAAAAGGGATTCGAAGTGAAAAACAAATCAGTCATCATCGAAGCAAACTCGGCAATCGACGAAAAACGCGAAGCCGCGTTTGACGCTTTTCGCCGCTGGGGATATCTCGAAGCCGATCTCGACCCGCTCGGCGATTTCGCGCCGCTTCCTGTTCCGGAATTGGAGCAGCTTTCGGGCGACGCTGCCGGCGAAGCGCGGAAAATCTACTGCGGCGCCATCGGCGCCGAGTTCATGCACATTCTCGATGCCGACCGCCGCCGCTGGATTCAGGAGCGTCTCGAATCTTCCGCTCCGGAACCGGATCGCGCGCGCATTCTCGAACGCATCGTCCGCGCGGAATTGTTCGAACACGTCGTCCAGAGCCGCTATCTCGGTAACAAACGATTCTCGATCGAAGGCCTCGCCGCTGCGATTCCCCTTCTCGACGAAACGCTCGGCGCCGCCGCGGAAAATGGCGCGCAGGAACTTCTCCTCGCCATGAGTCATCGTGGCCGCCTGAACGTGATGATTCATATCGTCGGCCGCCCTGCCGAAGACGTTTTCGCGCGCTTCGAGGAAATCGACGCGCGCAGCGAATTGGGCGGCGGCGACGTGAAGTATCACATCGGCGCAACGGGCGAATATACGACGCGCAGCGGCAGCACCGTCGGTATTCATCTGGTTTCCAATCCCAGCCATCTCGAAGCCGTAGACCCCGTCGCGCTCGGTCGCGCCCGCGCCAAGCAAACCCGCCGCGGCGAAAACGGACCCAGAGAAATTCTTCCTATCGTTATGCACGGAGACGCGGCTTTCGCCGGTCAGGGCATCTGGGCGGAAACGCTGAATCTCCTCATGATTAATGGATTTTCCATCGGCGGCAGCGTGCACATCATCATGAACAATCTCATCGGCTTCACTGCCGTGCCGTCCGAATGCCAGTCCTCGCGCTTCGCTTCCGATTTGGTGAAGCGCATGTCCATTCCGATTTTGCACGTGAACGCCGAAGATCCCGACGCCGTCGTTCGCGTCGCGCGCATCGCCATTGACTATCGCTACGCATTCCAAAGCCCGGTTCTCATCGATTTGATCGGCTTTCGCCGTTACGGCCACAGCGAAATTGACGACCCCACCATCACGCAGCCTCTCCGTTACCGCAAAATCCAAGCGCATCCGCCGCTGTGGAAGCTCTATGCCGAAAAAACCGGCGCTGACCCCGCAGCCACCGTCGAACAGGTCCGCCAGGAATTCGAGAACGCGCAGAAAAACGCCGTCGCGCTCGAAAAAACTCCGCGCATGCGCCAGCTCCCGCCTTACTGGCAAAATTACGAGGGCGGCCGCTACAAATCCGATTTCGAAGTGGATACGGGCGTCTCGCCTGAAACTCTGCGCGAAATCACCGCGAAGCTCACCACATATCCCGACAGTTTCGCCATTCACCCGAAAGTGAAAAAACTGCTCGAACAGCGCGCCGCGATGGGTGCGGGAAAATCCGCTGTCGATTACGGAATGGCTGAAGCTCTCGCCTTCGGTTCTCTGCTGATGCAGGGCACGCCCGTGCGCCTCAGTGGCGAAGACAGCAAGCGCGGCACGTTCAATCAGCGCCACGCCGTGCTCATCGACACGCAAACCGAAAACGAATTCATCCCGCTCGCGAATCTTTCGTCCGATCAGGCGCGTTTCGAGGTTTACAGCACGGCTCTTTCCGAAGCCGGCGTGATGGGATTTGAATACGGATTCAGCCGCGATTATCCGGAGACGCTCGTGCTCTGGGAGGCGCAGTTCGGCGATTTCGCCAATGGCGCGCAGGTCGTCATCGATCAATTCATCGCCGCTGGCGAAGACAAATGGAATCTGCTATCCGGCTTGGTCCTTCTTCTCCCGCACGGTTACGAAGGTCAGGGCCCCGAGCATTCCAGCGCCCGCGTCGAACGCTATTTGCAGCTTGCCGCGCGCGACAACATGCAAATCTGCCAGCCTTCCAACGCCGCGCAGTATTTCCATCTTCTGCGGCGCCAGGCGCTGCGCCGCTGGCGCAAGCCTCTGGTCGTCTTCACGCCCAAGAGCATGTTGCGCCATCCTGCGGCTTCTTCGCCGATTGAAGATTTCTCCGCGCCGCGGTTTCGGCCCGTTCTTCCTGACCGCGAAGTCCAGCAGGCCGAGCGCGTGCTTCTCTGCACCGGCAAAATCGGTCATGAGCTCGCCCTGGAACGCAAGCGCCGTCAGGACTCTTCGACCGCGATCGTTTTCCTCGAGCAAATGTACCCCTTCCCGGAGAAAGATCTCGAGGCTGCCATCGCGCGGCATTCCTCCGCGCACGACTTTGTCTGGGTGCAGGAAGAGCCTGCCAATATGGGCGCGCTCAATTTCATGATGCCGCGTCTCACGCGCATTTTGCGCGGACGCCCGTTGCGCTCCGTGAAGCGTTCCGCCAGCGCCAGCCCCGCGACAGGCTCGGCGAAGGCTCACGAGCTCGAGCAGAAGACTTTGCTCGCTCTCGCTTTCGGCACGGGGAAATCCTGACCGCAGCTTTAGTCTGTCGGAAAAGGCCTTCGCTTCGGGCGCCTTCCGAATTTATTTTCGGGAAATGATTACGCCGTGCGTCGAAGGAAGAACACGCAGCTCGTTCTCCGCGAATCCCGCTCTGCGAAACATCTGCTCGTATTCTGCAAACGTATAAGCGTCTCCGCCAGCCGTTGTTGCCAGCACAATGACGCCGAATGCAGCGGGAAACGGCGGTGAAATGCGGTCCTCATTGGGAATAAATTCAAGGGTAACGGCGCGTCCGCCGGATTTGAGAGCGGCATGCGTCTTGCGCATGAACTTCTCAATCGCCGCCGGATCGAAGTGGTGCAGAAAATTTGCCAGCAGGACGAGATCGTAATCCGAACCGAATTCCACTCGAAACGCATCGCCGGGAATCGCGTGAAATCGCGAAGATACTCCCGCTCTTTCCGCATTTTCCTTGGCCACGTCCAGGACTCCGGACCAATCGACAGCGTAAATCTCCGCGTTCGGATTATGCCGCGCTACCGTCACGCCAAACATTCCGTGGCCCGCGGCAATATCCAGCACTTTGCACTTCGCAGCGGGATCTACTCCGATCACTTTCGCCACCGTTTCCGCCATGAGCCCCTGCAGTGGCGCCATCGAGCGCGCAAACTCCACCCACATGGGATGGTCCGGAGCCATCGAGCCTTCCGGTCCCATCATTGTCCCGCCTTTGCGTACGGCCTCCACAAGTCTGTCGAATTCCCCTCGGATGAAAGGCGACGTAAGGAAACCAGTGCATGCGCCGATGTACGTATGCGACCGGCGATCGAGAAACACCGCGGCGTCCGGCGCAAGTCCGTACCCCTTGCCGCTCTTCGTCAAAAAGCCATGCACGACGAGGTAATCGCACAAAATCCGCACCCCCCGCTCCGACGCCTGGCAGCGCGACGCAATCACCGCAGCCATATCCGCGCCGCCGCCGATAGCCGTGAAAATCTCCAACTCGATTGCCGCCTTCAGAGCCGCCGTCAGTTGATATCCGTTGAGCGCCTGAAAAATTCGCTCCGGCGTGGGCCGTTGCGTTTGACCGGGATCACTCATATTTGTCCTTTCAGCGAATCTCAAATTATGCGCCACATCTCAGCCTCGGGCAACGAACGCAAATTCCGAACTCGAATCCTCAGGCTTGTCATTTACCACGATGCGTCCGAATGCGTGTAGCCGCCAAAATACCAGCGAACCCCGACCGTGTTGTAGATTCCCAGCGGCTCTTTGTTTGGTCCCGAGTCATATACACCTAAACTTTTGTCAAACGGGCTGAACGAAGTGACGCCGTGATTTGTGATGCGCAGCTCGAAATGCTTCGGCAAATCGATCGCTAATCCCATCGTGCGCTCCACCGCCAGCGGCGCCATCGAATACGTGTAGTTCACCTGAGGGATGTTGTCGCCGAAGAAAAAATTCGGCTGGATGAAAAGATACGCGTGCCGCAGCGGCGTCCGCGCGAACGGTTGAATTTCCAGATAGCCGCCCATGATGTAGCGCGCAAATGCCGAGCAGGTCGGCTGCGGCTGGTTGCAGCGCCCCAGGTCCGGCTCGTTGTGCGGCGGCGCGATTTCGAAATCCGTGTAGCCGCGGATAAATCCCTCGCCGAATAGCAACCGTCCTTGCGAGCTTTTCTGCGGAGATGGCTTCTGTGAGCTTAGTTGCACCTGCGGCGCCTGTCCTTGCACTTGGTCCTGCTCCTGTGACTGGCTTTGTGCTTGCGCCACAGCGCCGCCGCAAAGCATCAGCGCAATCCCCAGCGAAAACGCAAGCGAGCGAACGAAGCGCCGGAACGCATCGCCGCAATTGTGGTTCTTCATTGGAAACGTTTGCATGCAACTCCCCCTGTTGACGGATTGAGATTCAGTCGTGCGGAGTGACGATAGCAATGATGATCGTGATGATGACGAATCGGCGCCCTTCCAGAATCAGTGCAGTCCCACGGTTCCGTGAACGGATGCAATCAATTTCGCGGAGTCGTAACCGATTCCGTTCTTGAAAACGAGCTCGGTCTTTTCGATGTCCTCGATTTTCGCAGAGGGATCCCCGTCAATCACCGCCAGGTCCGCATTCTTGCCCGCGGCCAGCGTTCCGATGTGCTCATCCTCGCCCAGAAACCGCGCGCCATTTTCCGTGTAAATGTGAATCGCTTCCGCGGGGGTAAATCCCGCCTCGACCAGAAGCTCCATCTCGCGCTGATCCCCGAACCCCGCCAGATCGCCGCCGTATCCCGTTGGATCTTCGCCCGCGAGCAACACTCCTCCGGCCTTCACGAAATCTCGCTCGAATTGCATTTCCTTCTTCAGCAGCCCCGGCCACGGCGAGTTCGTGCTTTGCCCGATTTGTGCGCGTGTCGCAAGGTAGGAAATCGCCGCTTCCGGAAGCATCGCGTCAATCACGCGCTGCTCAAGCGGCGGCTGATTCGGCGAAACCGTTTCGAAAATCACGATCGTCGAAGTCACCGCCACGTGATGCGCCACAAGATCGCGTATCGTTCCCTGCATCGGCGCGCCTTCCGCGTCGATTCCCGCGAGCGTCTGTGCGGTCACTTGCTGCGACGGGCAAACATCCGGCGTTTTCCCGGGATCAAACTCCGTATCCACCATCAATCCATGCTCTAGGTCGTCGATTCCCAGCGCCGTGGCTTCCTTGAACCCAATCGAACAGAGATGTCCGGTCACTTTTATGCCGCGCTTGTGCGCTTCTTCAATCGCCGCGCCCAGTTCCGCCCGTGTGATGTGCATATACGCTTTGAACGAAGTCACTCCCTCATCCGCCCAAAAATCAACCGTCCTGCGCGCGTCCTCCGGCCCCGTAAGCTGGTGCATCTGCGGCGTGAACGCTCCCGCGCCCTCGAGATACGGGCCTGTGACATAAATATTTGGCCCCGCCAGTTCGCCCGCATCAATCAGTTTTTTCAGTTCCAGATCCGTGTACGGCTCGATGCTCCCCGTCGTCCGCATGGACGTCACGCCATTCGCCAGATACAGCCGCGGAAAACTGAATCCCATTTCGTTGTACATCGCCACGGCCGTTCGCCCGCCCGAAGGATAGAACAAATGCTCGTGCATCCCGACGAGGCCGGGAATCACCGTCTTGCCTGTAAGATCAATCTCCTGTGCACCGCTCGGAACCGCAGCGCTCGACGAGTCGCCGACCGACTGAATTTTGCCGTCCGCAATCACGATGGTTTGGTCCGTCCGCGCCGCCGCGCCTGTACCGTCGATCACGCGCGCGTGCGTAAGCGCCACCACCGGCGCACTCACTTTCACGAATTCGCGCACGCCCGGCGCGAGCTTGCTCGCGTCTTGCGCCGCAAGCGGCGTCGCCGCAGCACACAAAAGAAATCCCGCCATCGCGAAACATGCGGCAAATTTTCTCATCGTTTCATCCTCTCAAAAATTTCGCGGCTCATTGCGCTTCGGAATTGTGCGCGAAGCACCAGTCGACGAATGGCGAACCGAAGCGGTCCGCAACCGCCGCGGGAATGTCCGCTCGGTCCAGCTTTTCAAACGTAAAATGAATCTCTCCATTCGCCTGCACATGCCCGAGCAGATATCCGTAGACATTCGTCTCCGCCGCGTCGGCATCTTTCGCATCTGTCGGCAGCGGATAGCGCACCGCGCCCGCCGTGCCTACAATCCATCCCGGCAGGACGCCGCCGTTCTTCCGCCAGTAATCGCTATTGAAAATGTTCGCCATGTAGAAATGCGAATGGCTTGCCAAAATGTATACATGCTTATGCGCAACGTTCTGCGCCCCGAGCAAATCCGCATACGCGCGCTGCCCGCTCGCAATCCCCACCGGCGACTCGTTCATGCTATGCCCCGAGGACAGGCTCTCCGGCAGGGCTTCATGCATTCCCACAACGATCGTGCGTATTTCCGCGTCCGCTTCGTCGCGCTTCAGCACACTCTCGAACCATTTCATTTGCGCGCGGTCGAATTGATCCGCTGAAGCGTTATCGAGGTTGATGAAATCCACGCCGCGCTCCTGCCAATGGTAATAGGTTTCGAGTTTGTGATTCGCGGGATCGTCTCGCAGCCGCTGCTCGCGCAGCACCGGCATGTCCAGCCAGTCGGCGAATTGTTCGATGAAAAGATCCCGCGTCATCGGTGGAATCGTTTCGTGGTTGCCGATGCCCAGAAAATAAGGCTCCGCGCCGAACGCATTGATCTGGTTGGCGATGAAATCCGGCCAGGCGGCCTGCTCGTATTGGATGATGGTCATCGGATGCGCGACGTGCTCGGGCTCATGCTGCATGTCCTCGTCGAAGTCGTAAATCTTGCGCAGATCGCCCAGGTGCCAGTAGAAAGCCGCGTGATGGGCAATTACGCCAGCCGCAATCGCCGGCACCACCACGTCGCCGCAATTCCGTGAATCGCCCGACGCCGCGAAACTCCATTCGCCGGATTCGTTCTGCGCCTGCGAGTTCCTCGCCGCCAGAAAAATGCAGAATGATGCCGCCGCCAACAGCAAAAAAAAGATGCCAGCTCGCCGAAACATGATTCCTCCACGGAAAATCGCCTAAGGTCTGCGCCGAAAACGCATGCACATTCCTTCGCCCCATTTCGCCCAAAGAGCGCCGCCATTTTGCTCCAAGCCGTTCGCGCTGGCAACTGGAATACGTGTGAAAAAACCGCATTTGGCGCTACAATTCGCCGCAAATCCCAGCTCGCGGTCCCGGTACATCGGCTCGATTTCCCGGAGGAGCGCAGTTCTATTAATTGATTGGCTCCCGTAACGCAAGGTGCAAAACGTGCTCGCCGATAGCCATGCTACGCTAGGAGAGCTTCTCTTTAGGCCGCAAATGAAACTGGCGAAATCCACGTGGATAGTTGTCGCCGCATGGGCTGTATTTGTCGGCGGCTTCGCCCTTGTTTCTCTTTTGACGCCTTCCGGCGACTCCCGGAAGGCCTTCGCCGATATCACCTTGTGCATCGTCCCGCTTTTCGCCAATGCCTGCTTGCTCTGGAATGCTTCTTCTCCTTATCCTCGCCAGAATAATTTCTGGATGCTCCTGGCCTTTGGCTGCACGCTTTGGCTCGCCGGAAGGCTGATTTGGACCTATCAGGACCTCGTCCTTCACACTCCAGCCGGCTCATCTTCCCCCATTGACATCATTTTTTTCCTGCACGTTGTGCCGCTGATGGCCTCCCTGGCTCTTCTGCCGCACTCTTCGAAAATGCGCGAATCCTTGCGCTATGGCTATCTCGACCTTCTTCTTCTTGGAGTTTGGTGGACGTTCCTCTACTTGTTCCTCGCTTTCGCGTGGGCGCAGGATCCAACTCACATCGCCTTGAACCGCATTCGTGACCTTCAGGTCTATGGCCTGGCGAACCTCGTTTTTCTCTTCGGCGTCGGCATCCTGGCTCTTCGCGCCAAGCCCGGCTGGCGCGGCGTCTACGGAAATCTTTTCGGCGCCTCTGCGATGTACGTCGCCGGCATGTCGCTCACTGTCATGCCTACTTTCGAGGGCCGCTTTCATGCCGGCAGCATTCTGAACCTGCCCACCATCGCGGCCTTTGTGTGGTTCGGCACCACGGGCATTTTGGCGCATCGTGCAAATCTCTCGCCCGAAACATCGGACCGGCCCGCTCCCCCTCGCGATGCCCAGTGGCCTGCGCGCCTCGCGATTCTCTGCATTTTGACCATGCCTCTCATGGCCGCATGGAGCGAGTTCGCCAGCGACGCGCCGCTGCCCGTAAGGCGTTTTCGCCTTTTCCTCACTCTTCTCAGCATCGTCATGGGAACCGCCTTGCTCTTCTGGCGGCAGCAGTTGGTTGATCGTGAGCGCCTGAGCCTCATGAAGGGCCTGGAGGACTCTGTCGACAACTTGAAGCGCCTCCAAACGCAATTCGTCCAGGCCGAAAAGCTCGCTTCTCTCGGCCAGCTCGCCGCTGGCGCTGCGCACGAAATCAATAATCCTCTCACCGCAATTCTCGGCTATGCCGATTTGATTCAAGCCGATCCTATCGCCACCGACCGCTCTCGCAGTCTTGGCGAAAAAATCCGCGAGCAAGCTCGGCGCACAAAAGTTCTCGTCACCAATCTCCTCAGCTTCGCGCGCCAGGTGCCTGCCGAAAAACAGTTGCTCGACATCAAGTCCGTGCTCACCAGCGCGATCGAACTCCGTCAGCTCGACCTTCGCGACAAGCACATTCGCATCGAAGTGGAGAATCCATCCGTTCTTCCCGCTGTTCGCGGCGACCCCAATCAGCTTCTCCAGGTTTTCTACAACCTCATCAACAACGCCGTTGACGCCATGGAAACCGTCGGTGGCGGCGTCCTCACCGTCCGCACGCGCAGCGAGCGCGGCAGCGTCGTCCTCGATTTTTCGGATACCGGTCCCGGCCTGCGCGATCCCGAACGCGTCTTCGATCCCTTCTACACCACCAAGCCCGTCGGCAAAGGCACCGGCCTCGGTCTGAGTATCTGCTACGGAATCATTCAGGAACACGGCGGCCAGATTCGCGGCTTCAATCGCGCCGAAGGCGGCTGCACGTTTCGCGTCGCTCTTCCCGCCGTGCTCGCGCTCTTCCCGCAAATGGCCGGCGGCACTCCCGCGCATACGCACTAATGCCGCGATTCGCGCGCGAAATTCCGTCTCACGGATGAACGCCGTGCTCCGCCAGAATTTCTTTCAACCGTTCAATCGGCAGCGCTTCGATCACGTGGCCATCGCGTCCGGTGACCGTCGTCGCGCGCAGCAGCGAATTATCAATCGCTTCTTCCGTCGCTTCACTGGCAGCTTCAAACAGCGGCGATAGCGCTTCCTCCGAAAGACTCGCCGCCGCACTCCCCTGTGCATCGCCGGGAATTTTCGCCGTGGTCGAAAAAGCGATCACAAAATCTCCGCTCCCGTTGCTGCCCGAAGATCCCGCGCGCGCCAGCCCAAACGTCGCCCGCTTCCCGAGCCGCATCAACTGCCGCGCATCGAGCGGCGCGTCCGTCGCCACCACCATCATGCACGACCCATCCGCCGAATCGCGTTTCTCGCCATGCGCATCCGCCATGCGTCGCGGAGGCTGCAGTTCGCGATACACCGGCACGCCTGCAATCGTCAAATTCCCTCCGAAATTCGTCTGCACCAGCACGCCCACCGTGTAGCCGCCAACATTCGCAGGCAATCGCCGCGAACTCGTCCCGATTCCGCCTTTCCACCCAAACGCCACCGTGCCCGTTCCCGCGCCAACAGTTCCCTCCTCCACTGCTCCGCCGCGCGCCGACTCCAGCGCCTTCACGACATCCGCTGCCTTCACGTGCCGTCCGCGAATGTCATTCAGCCATCCGTCATTCGTTTCGCCCACCAGCGGATTGATCGACCGCACCTCCTCATTTCCCGGCAGCGCCAGCATCCAGTCCGTCATCGCCGCAGCCGCGTCCCACACGCTCAGCGTGTTCGTCAGCAAAATCGGCGTCTCGATCTGCCCGAGCTCGTTCACCTGCGTCGATCCCACCAGCTTTCCAAACGCGTTGAACACGTACACCGCGGCCGCGACTTTCTGCTGAAACATATTTCCCGCGTGTGGCAAAATCGCCGTCACTCCCGTGCGCACGTCATTTCCCTGAATGATCGTCGTCTGCCCCACTTCCACTCCCGCCACATCCGTGATCGCATCAAGCGGCCCCTGCTCATACACGCCGATGCCTATTCCCAAATCCCTCGCCCGCGGCTTCGTGTTCATCGCGCTACTCTCCTCTGTCTGCGCCAACGCAATTCCAGCGATCAGCGCCACCGCACAACCGAGCATCACGATTTTCACCGTTCTCATCATTTGCCTCTCCCGCGCCCGATTCTATTACCGTGTTCAATCGCTACTACTTGGAGCTGTTTCCAACTTGGCGGATAATATCGCACACGTATTAGGGCAATTGGAGCTGATAAGCTAGAATAGAAACATGAGCATCCGAGATTTTAAGGTTTTCCTCGAACCCGACGCGGAATATGGCGGTTACGTTGCCGTGTGCCCCTCAATCCAGGGCTGCTACTCGCAAGGAAAAACTGTCAACGAGGCGCTCGCCAATATTCGTGAGGCCATCGAATTGTGCCTCGAGGATATGGAAAGCCGGGGCGAAGAAATTGCCGATCCCAATAACGTGCTAATCGGCAGCGTCGTCATTGCCAAGTAATTCGCGAACCTTTCTACAACTTCGACGAAAACTCTTCCACGGTAAGCAAAGAATCACGCAGAATCCGCTTTAATGTGCCAAAGGCAACTTCGTCGTGCAACGGAACGGTTACTGGAAGTCTTCGCGGCTCGCGCTCATTCCGCAGGCGCACGTGACTCCCCTTTTGACGAACCGCCACATATCCACAACGCTCAAGGACACGAATCACTTCCGCCCCGGAAACCACCGGCAGCTTCACTTCTCGCCCTCGCCTGTGTAGCCGTCTTCCCGGAACTTTCCTCGCTTTGACACCGAAGTCTCCAGTTCGATCGTGAGCTTGTCCCCCTTCCAATCGCGCCCTACCACGATCCGACGTTCACGATAGGTTTTTTTTATTTTGCGTGGTTGTCCCTCGTTCTGTAGCCTTCCAACTTGTCAGTCAAAGCAAAAACAAAGTTCCGGTCATTCGCGTTCAGTTCCAAAACGTTTCCAGAGAGACTGAGTGTCAGTCTCACGCCACTCTCAAGCTCAATCGTCATGGAATTCGTTTGCCTTTGCTGGTTGTCAAGAGATGGCTCCGCGCCTGGAAGGTTTGTTTTTTTCTTACGTTGCGTAACATTGCGGGTCTTTGTCAAGAGGAGCGGATTCATTGGCACGCCCGAATACTTGGCAGCCTGTAGAAAAAAAGACTTAATCTTCTTGGTGGTCTCTCCAGTCTTTCCGTACTCCTCGAACACGTCATTTAGTTGCTTCGGCGTAGCCTTTGCGAGGTTGAGCGCGAAAAGCGCCGGATACGTCGTTTCTAGCAAGGGCCTTAGGAGGGACTTGCGGTGCTCTTTGTCTTCGACAATGGCTTTTAACGCAGCGGACGAACGGCCTTTGTCGTCCCTCAAGCCTAAGGCATCAAAGGCCATAAGAAGTTGGCTTCTAATTGCCCCTGAGTAAGTCGGCCAGACGGAGCTATCAATTTGCCCCGGCATGTTGCGTTCGAAACCCTCTATGGCAGAAAGAAAGGTTCGGAAGGGGACGTAAGGAACGTTCGGCTTGCTGCCTTCGCTGCTCTTGGTCGTCATCGTAGGTAACCTCGATGGACACTTTTACTGCAAGGACAGATATATTATGCGATATGCGATAAGGACTTGTCAAGAACAAAATCGCATAACCCCAGGCCTTGTTTTGATGCCTGCCCGTCAGCAATGCACCTGAGGAGGCACATGGTTGCGGTTTTGGGCAGCGGTTGCTTTGGTTTGTCTTCCCGACGAATCACGAGACAGAGCTGAGAGGGTGCCTCCTTCCGTGGTGCGTTGGATTCCAGAGGAAAGAGATCGCCCACTCAGCAACACAGAATTAGCCCGCCACTCGAATACCCCAAAACTATTGCGGCTGTGCCCCTGCTGCGTTACATTTCCCGTTTCGCGCTTCTGCGCTTTTCGCGAATGCGCGCAGTTTCATCGGGTCAAAACTCGCATCAGAATACCAATGCTCCCGAAGGGAAAATCCGCCGCCATGATAAAACGTTCCTGCTCCTTTCTTTTCGTCGCGATCTTCGCCTGCATCACTCCATCCGCATTCGCACAATCAGACTCCGGCAAAGTTCCCGGCTCGCTCGGCGACGACCTTCGCCAATTCGCCGAAACTCCGGCCGTTCCCGGCTATGAATCCGCGCTCGCCGCGGATATTCGCGGCCGCCTGAAATCTTTTTCGCCCCAATTGGATATAAAGTCCGACAATCTCGATGACGTTATCGTCACCATCGGCAGCGGCAGCCCCAAGCGCCTCATCGTCGCGCCCATGGACGAGCCTGGCTACGTTGTCGGTAACATCACCGACGACGGCTACATTCAGCTCCAGCGCCTCCCGCAGTTCGGTAATCTTCCGCTCTTCAACGAGCTCTATTCCGCGCAGCCCGTCGAAATTCAATCTGCCTCCGGCAAATGGATCCCCGGGGTCGTTGCCGGTCTTTCCATTCATCTCCTCCCCGGACGTCTCCATCCCCCCGATCCTTCCGACATCGAAAATATGTACGTTGACGTTGGCGCCAGTTCCGCTGCCGAAGTGAAGCGCCTCGGCGCCGATCTCCTGAGTCCCGTGGTCATGGACCGCACTCTCTTTTCGCTCGATAATAATTCCTATACTGCCGCTGCTGTCGGCGACCGCTTCGGCGACGCCGCTCTCGTCGATCTGCTGCGCCACATCGATCCTTCGAAAATCAATGGCACGCTGGTCGTCGCCTTTGCGGCCCAGCAATGGGCTGGCGCGCGCGGCCTCGAGCGTCTGATTGATGAAGAGAACCCCGACGAACTCATCTACGTCGGCCGCCTGACCGCTGCGCCGCCGATTCCCACCGAGCCTACGTTGCATCGCGGGCCGCGCCGCGATTTGGGCAGCGGCGTGCTCGTTGGTTCGCAGGATACGAGCGGAAATTTCTCTGGTTTCGCTCAGGACCTCAAATCTCTCGCCGATTCCAATCGAATTCCCATTGCGATGGATTTTTCCGGCGCGATGATGCCGCCGAGCTATCTTGCCCCGCCGAAGACTCCCGATAAAACCGCGCACCTCGCGATTGCCACCGCCTGGCCGGACACGCCTGCGGAAATCATCTCTGCGAATGACCTGATGGATCTGACGCATCTCCTCGAAGCCTACGCGCAAGGCTCGGTCGCAACCGAGCCCGCAACCAACAGCATTGCGTCGTCTCAGCCTGCCAGTTTGTGGGACACGCCGCCGACGAACGAACAGATCCTGAAGCATCTCGTCGAAACCTATGCCGTCAGCGAGCATGAAGCCCGCATGCGCGACGCGGTGAAAAGCCTGCTCCCGAAGTGGGCCAAGCCTGAAACCGACGACGCCGGAAATCTCATTCTTCAAATCGGCTCCGCTCCGCCTTCTGCTCATGTTCCCAGCATCATGTTCGTCGCGCACATGGATGAAATCGGCTACGTCGTTCAGGAAATTTTGCCCAATGGAAAACTCGCTGTCAGCGGCGGAGGCGGACTGCCCAATTATTTCCTGGGCCACGCCGCGCTGGTTCACACCATGAATGGCCGCGACATTCCCGCCGTGATGGAGCTGCCCGAAGGCTGGGACGAGCCCGGCTTCCAGTTTCCCCGCGGCCGCGGGTTGATGTATCGCGCCGACGTGGGCGCGCGTTCGCCTGAGGAAGTTGCGCAAATGGGCATCGCCGCCGGCGACTACATCACCATTCCGAAGAAATACCGCCGCCTCGCCGGCACACGCGCCAATGCGCGCAGCTTCGACGATCGCGTCGGCGACACCGCGCTGATTTCCGCCGCGTGGACGCTCGGGCCGAATCTGAAAGACCGCGACGTCACATTCGTTTGGTCCACGGGTGAAGAGCTCGGCCTCGTCGGCGCCGGCAAACTCGCCGCGCGGCTTGGCGCCGAAGGCAAAGCGCCGCAATACGTCTTCGCCATCGACACTTTCGTCAGCTCCGATTCTCCGCTTGAGTCCAAGCGCTTCGGCGACGCCAAACTCGGCGACGGATTCGTTGTCCGCGCCGTGGACAATTCCAGTATTGTTCCCCGCAAACTGGTCGAAAAAGTTGTTTCCATCGCTCGCGCCAATCATATTCCGGTGCAATACGGAACCACGGGCGGCGGCAACGACGGCTCTGCGTTTTTGCGCTACGGCTCGATTGACGTCGCGCTCGGCTGGCCCCTGCGCTATTCGCATTCGCCGGGTGAAGTGATCGACCTGCGCGATCTCGATGGCCTCGCGCACATCGTTGACGCGCTCTCGCGCAGTTGGTAGCGGCGCATTGCCTGCGTCAATGAGATGAATCGCGCGCTGCGCGAATTTCTTTGCGGCATTTCCCTGCCGCGATGCGATGCGGCGAAGCGCGCTTTCACTTTCGTCTTTCGCCTGAGATAATTGCTCATGCCCATCAAGACGATCATCGAGCCGTTTCGCATCAAGTCCGTTGAGCCGATTCGCGGCACCACGCGCCGCGAACGCGAGAAGCTTCTCGCCGCCGCGGGCTACAATCTTTTTCTCGTCGCTTCCGACGACATTTTGATCGATCTGCTCACCGACTCCGGCACGAACGCGATGTCCACCGAGCAGTGGGCCGCGATGATGCGCGGCGACGAGTCGTATGCCGGCTCGCCGAGCTTCCAGCGCTTTCGCAAGTCCATTCAGGCCATCATGGGATTCAAGCACGTGATTCCCACGCATCAGGGGCGCGCCGCGGAGCGAATTCTCTTCGGAGTGATGTGCAAAAAAGGCGACGTGGTTCCCAACAACACGCATTTCGATACGACGCGCGCGAATTGCGAATTCGTCGGCGCCGAAGCGCTGGATATTCCCATCGCCGAAGCGCGCGAGCCGCAGACGCGCCATCCCTTCAAAGGCAACATGGACACGGCGAAGCTCACTGCTGTGATCGACCGTGTGGGCGCGAAGCGCGTGCCGCTCGTGATGCTCACGGCGACGAATAATTCCGGCGGCGGCCAGCCCGTGTCGCTCGAAAACATCAAAGCGGTGAAGAAAATCTGCGCGCGCCACAAGATTCCGCTGTATATCGATGCGTGCCGCTTTGCCGAAAATGCGTACTTCATAAAACTCCGCGAACCCGGCTTTGCGAAAAGATCTCCGCGCGAAATCGCTCAGGAAATGTTTCGCCATGCCGACGGCTGTACAATGTCCGCGAAAAAAGACGGCCTCGCGAATATCGGAGGATTCCTCTGCACCAACAATGATTTGCTGGCACAGCAGGAAAAAGATTTGCTGATTCTGACGGAAGGTTTCCCCACATACGGCGGACTCGCGGGGCGCGATCTGGACGCCATCGCTGTGGGATTGAACGAAGCGCTCGACGAAGATTATTTGAATTACCGCATCGTCTCCACGGCGTATCTGGGCGATCACATTGCCGCGGAAGGCGTGCCGATTGTGCAGCCGCCGGGCGGGCACGCGATTTATATCGATGCGCGGGAATTTTTGCCGCACATTCCGCCGGCACAATTTCCCGGCGTAGCGCTGGCGGCGGAACTGTATATCGAGGGCGGAATCCGCTCCGTCGAAATCGGCTCGCTGATGTTCGGGAAGCGCGACGAAAAGGGCGTGGAGCATCCGGGACCGATGGACCTGCTGCGGCTGGCGATTCCGCGGCGCGTTTACACGCAATCGCACATCGACTACGTGGTCGAAGTGATCCTCGAAGTGTGGCGGCGGCGCAAAAAAATCCGCGGGCTGGAATTGACATATCAGGCGCCCTTCCTGCGGCACTTCACGGCGCGATTCCGGCCGGCGAGGATGCACAAAGGCGAGCGGTGATTTTGCATTTTGCTTTTTTGCGGGGCGCGTTTCCCGAAGCCGCGAACGGCGCGGCGTGAACGGGCGCGGTGCGCACTGTAAAGCGGAGTTGCCGCGCGGGCAACTTGCATTTGCTATAATGCCGCGTTCATGGCGGACCCGAAATTCAAGACGCCGCGCTATTTTGCGATCGAAGGGCCGATTCGCGTCGGCAAATCCACGCTGGCGAAAATTCTGGCGGAACGATTGCACGCGCGGCGCGTCTTCGATTGCGAAGATAATCCTTTCCTGAGCGCTTTCTACGACGAAAAACCGGGAGCGGCATTCGCGGCGCAGATGCATTTCCTGATGGAGCGGCATCAGCGGCTGGTGGAAATCGACCGGGAAAAAAACCCCGGGCCGGTGGTGAGCGATTTTCTTTTCGAGAAAGACAAAATTTTCGCCTACGTCAACCTGGACAACGAAGAGCTGAAGCTTTACGAGCGCTACTACGAAATGCTGGCGTCTTCGCTGACCATCCCCGACCTGGTGATTTATCTTCAGGCCAAACCGGAAGTGCTGAAGCGGCGCATCTCGAAAAAAGGCGCGCCGGAGGAATCGAACATTTCGCCGGAGTATCTGGAAACCATCGCGCAGGCATACGAGCATTTTTTCTTTCACTATTCGGCGTCGAATCTGCTGGTGGTGGACACGTCGGACATCGACTTCGTGGAGCGCAACCAGGATTTGCAGGAGCTGCTGCGGCGGCTGAAGCAGCCAGTGAAAGGCACGCAGTACTTCCTGCCCCTCGGCCCGGAATGAAACAACGGGACGCCGGATTTTTTTGCAGCGTGACGGCGGGCGCGGCATAAAAGCGTTCTCCCTCAAAATGCGCTGTGTCTGTCGATTAGAAATGAGCTCCGATCTTTGTTTTGAACGAGTTGCGTCCATTTCTAATTTTTCATAGGTCTGTCGATTAGAACTGGGAGGCGGGATGCTGGAGGCCAGAGATTCGCGAGAGAGCGGGGCCGAATTTTGGGATTTACGGGCAGCGGAGCCGGGACGGAGCGATGGAGCGGGAGCGGGTTTCGCGGATGTGATCCGGGAGGGATCGGAGATCATTTGCATGGGCGAGCGACGGGCAGTGCGGCGCGGGGCTGTGGATGTGGAAGAGTTGGCGGACTTCGCCGGTGGTTTGGTGATTGAGACGACGTGATGCGTGGTGGGCGGCTCGGTCCACTGGCCGCGTTCATTGAGGCAGGCGAGAGTGCGGACGGCGCGGAGAACCGCGAAGGCCGTGGGCGTCTTAATGAAACTGACCTCTTCGAGGACTTTTTCGACGACCGCGCGGAGGTTTTCGCGGCGGCGGACATCGAGTCCAGTGGTGCGAGCGTGACGGTAGATGACGGACTCGCCGCGCAAACCGTAGGATTCTTGAATCCAGGAGGCTCTGTTCCAGTCCAAGAAATCGTCCTCGATGGCCTGGCGATCCGGATGATTGCAGATCTGGCATTTGCGGCTGTGGCGTCCATTGCGTTCATGGCCCGCGACGCGGCGGGGATGGGGTTTGGATTTGCTTGGTTTGCGCGAGGACGGAGCAGCGGAGGGTTCGGCGAGCGGCGAACCGTCCTGGGCGAGAAGATCGTTTATTTTGGCGGAAAGGACAGAGGCGTAGCGTTCGTTGGCGGACTGAGGCGCCATTGGGGTTTCTCCTTTGAATTTTAATTTGGCTAGATTTCTAGCGATTTTCTGAGGCGGAAGGGTCGGTGGCCTAACGTTGCCCTTGGCCGGTGCTGCAAGCAATAATGTTGAACGATGTATACCAGAGTGTAAATGGTTTGTCAAGGGAAAAATGAGGAGATCGTGGGCTTGAGAGGGGTCGCTACGTGGTGAACGAATTGATCGTCACGCTGATCCGCAAAGGCGTGCTGACGGATAAAGAAGGAAAAGCGCTGTTGCTGAAATTGATGAGTTGAAGCGGGCTGGCGCCGTCTTATGCGGCTAGTTATGGTATAATCAAGGTGTTATGAACTCAGCATATCGAATGATTTTTGAATGCCCTAAGGGCCATCACAACATCAACTTAGAGCGGAAGTGCAGTACGTTGGTTTCAGCAGTGAACGTGATGAAGCTGTTTGGGAACGAGCAGCTGGCCTGCACAAGTCCCAACTGTGGCTGGCACGGCAAGGCGTCCAAGACCAAACTTCTCCGGGTCATGCCTTTCAACTGGATACTCTCTCCGGCGATTTAACGCGAGGTCCTTCGTACGCTCTGGGCATACGCTCTGGCACCTCTCTGGAAAGCGCCATCCTCGAACGGAAGGACTGTGAAAGGTCGAAGAACTATCCCGGGGCGAAGGGGAAGCTCGCCCCAGAGTTGGCGCTGCGCGTGAGAGACTCTTGCCCTCCGCTCTCTCAGCAAGCTGAAACCTAGCGCTTGCGTTCGAAATGCGAAGCGCAGGCTCGGGCGCAGCAAGCAGCGCCCCTACGAAAGCCGACGGCGATTTCCTGCCTGCGGCGGGCAGGCTCACCCCGAGGTGTTTGCGCGTTAGGAACTGAGCCGCGGCGAGGGCATCACGCCAGCCGCCTGGCGTACAGCAGAAATGCGGCGGCGCGGCGTGATGCGACGGCTGCGAGTCAATGCCCACGACGGTGCAACGCGACCCCGCACAGGCGATTAGCGCGAGGCGCTGGCGGTTTCGACCCATTTTTTCGCGGCGGCGTTCTTCATCCACTCGCCGGCGACCTGCCCGGTTGCGACATTCAAGCGATTCCAGACATTGATGGCGGCGATGTGGAGAAGCAGAGCGGCGAGAGCCTTCTCGTCATAGTGGCGCGCGGCTTCGGCCCAGACGTGGTCGGGGACAGGATCGGAACGGTCGCTCAAGCGCGTGACGGATTCGGCGAGAGCGAGAGCGGCGCGCTCGGCGTCAGTGAAATAAGGGGCATCGCGCCAGGCGGCAACGGTGTAGAGGCGCTCGTCGGTTTCGTCCATCTTCTTGAGATTGCGCGCGTGCATGTCCAGGCAAACGCTGCAGCCATTGATCTGGCTGGCGCGAAGATGAATCAGCTCGAAGGTGCGCGCGGGAACGCTGGAGGCTTCTGTGGCCTTGCCGAGAGCCATGAGAGCCTGTATGGCCTCGGGGTAAAACATCACCGGATGTGGCATTCTTGATTGCATGATTGGAATTCTCCTTGTCACAAAAATTGAAATCCGTTCGTCAATACCCTGACGAAGCACGGCGGGAAAATGTGACAGGCGCCAGCGGAAATTGGATGGGAATGGCGGAGGGCGGAACGGGCGAAGATGGGGCGTCCGAAGTGAAGGGAAGGGAGGGCGGCGTGAAGGCCAAGGAAATCGGTTACTGGATACTTACTGGATTGCTGGCCGCGGAATTGCTGACCGGCGGTGTGTGGGATGTGGCCCGCACGCACTACGTCGTTGGGGTGGTCACGGGCCTCGGATATCCCGTCTATTTGCTGCCGATCGTGGGGGTGTGGAAACTGCTGGCGGTTCCGGCGGTGCTGGTTCCTGGGTTTGGACGAATCAAAGAATGGGCGTATGCGGGAATCTTCTTCGAGATGAGCGGCGCGGCCGCCTCGCATGCCGCCTGCAGTCAGTGGACGGAAGCGATTGTGCCGCTGATCATCGCCGCGCTGGCGATGGCGTCATGGGCGCTGCGGCCGCCGAGGCGGACGCTGGGGGTTTTGTTCGCGGCGAACGCACGCGAAGGTGAAAGGATATGACCATGGGCGGGAATGAATGGCTGGCGGAACGGTTCGAGGAAAATCGCGGGCATTTGCGCGCGGTGGCGTACCGGATGCTGGGGTCGGGGGGCGAGGCGGACGACGCGGTGCAGGAAACGTGGCTGCGGCTGAGCCGGACGGACGTGAGCGAGGTGGAAAATCTGGGCGGATGGCTGACGACCGTGGCGGCGCGCGTGTGCCTGGATATGCTGCGGGCGCGCAATTCGCGGCGGGAGGAATCACTGGATGAGCCGGCGCCGCAAACGGCGGCGGTACGGGAGATTCCGGCGAAGAAGATGGATCCAGAGCAGGAGGCTGTGCTGGCGGATGCGGTGGGCGCGGCGCTGCTGGTGGTGCTGGACCGGCTGGAGCCGGCGGAGCGGCTGGCGTTTGTGCTGCACGATATGTTTGCCGTGCCGTTCGAGGAGATTGCGCCGATTGTGGGGCGTTCGGAAGATGCGGCGAGGCAACTGGCGAGCCGGGCGAGAAGGCGGGTACACGGCGCGGCGGCTCCGAGCGGAACGAGCGCCAGCCTGGCGGAACACCGGAAAATTGCGGAGAGTTTTTTGGGCGCGCTGCGCGCGGGCGATTTCAACGGGTTATTGAAGCTGCTGGATCCCGATGTGGTGGTGAGAGTGGATCATGCGGCGGGACGTCCAGGGGCTCCTCCGAGGGAGATTCGTGGCGCGGAGAATTGGGCGCGAGGCGCGATAGCGTACGCGCAGGCGATACGAATGCAGTTCACGCAGGCGGCGCTGGTGGATGGAGCGGTCGGGCTGGTGATGGCGCAGAATGGAAAGCTATCCCGTGCGATACGGCTCACCATTGAGCAAGGAAAGATCGCGCGAGTGGATATCGTGACGAATCCGGCGAGCGTGGAAAAGCTGGACGTGAGTGTGCTGGAGGATTGAGAGCGGCGCAAGCCGCGGCACGAAGAAGGAATCAGAAAACGAACATGGAGCAGACGCGCGCTGAGACTGCGCGCCGAGCGAGGTACGTGGCGGACACGACGTCACGTGATGCACGTCACTGATTTCTGCTATGGGTCTTCTCAAGATTACTGATGCGATTCTTGCGCGCTCTTCGTCGTGCAGACTGATTGGGGCGGCGCAAGGGAGAAGGTCAATGGCAAGGAAGATTTTTGTGGCAGTGGCGTGCATGGTTTTCGGCTTGATGATCGCGACGAACGATGCCTGGGGCGGGAGCGTTTCAACATCGGTGTATGCGGAGGCGGGAGCCATTACGACATGCACGGATAGCAGCAGCACTAACGCGTTCTGCAGCGTTGGATTTGCAGACGCCTTTGCGTCAGCCAAATATTTTGCGCATGATCATGAGTGGGAGCTTTCCCTCGGCGCAGATGCGACGTCTTCGCAGTCTTTCGGCGGCCAATCTTATGGTCTTGCCTCCGGATCGATAGATGATCTGCTGACGTTTACAGACAGCTCGCTAACGGGTCCAGCGTTCGCGGAATTCACATTTGGCATACAGTTCTCCAACAACTGCATTTACAGCAGCGCGGATGCTACTGCGGGCAACCAAACCGTGCCGCTGGCGTCGCTCAGTTATGGCGGCTCGGGAGTGGCCACATTCACAACGACAGCGCAACCCATCACTTTCGGATCTCCGTTTGATTTCGGAATGTCAGGGGATATTTCCTGCGGATCAAGCGGCCAGATCCTGGTGGATATGGTGCTGGAAGACGTGCTTGTCATGAATGCGAACGGGAATCCGATTTCTGGTGTGTCGCTCACCTCGGGGTCGGGTACGGTTTACCCGCTTGATTCGCGAAACATTGTGCCTGAGCCGCCGAGCCTCCTGTTGCTCGGAGCCGGAGCCCTGGGGATTCTAGCGGCGATTCGTTTCCGGATCGATTAAGTAGGCCGCGGAGCCGATCTTCCGGATTGGCATGACAATCTGGTTATGCGGCGGTTGATGCCCTGATGCGTATCCGTAAGGCCAGAGGAGGGGACGGGGGATGGGGGTGAAGCACCCGGGGCGAGGGGGGAACTCGCCCCGGGCTTCCCTGTGGGTTGGCTGCTTTGGGGAACCCGTAAAATTCGTTGCGAAAAGCGCCGGCGAACAGCCTATACAACAGAGAGCATGCTCGGGCGCAGCGAGCAAGCCCCTACGAAAGCCGCGGCTCGCTAATTGGGACGCGCGGCGCCGGAGAAATGATGACGCAGGCGGCCGAACATCCTGTTCAGCGGATGATTCCGGTGGAGGAAGGAAAACACCGGGTCGCGCCGAACCCCGATTCTTTCCAGCGCACGGCGGATGCGGAAATCGCGCCCCGCGGAAATCATGCCCTTTTCAAGGACAATGATGGCATCGGTCTTGCGCCCAGCCTGGTGATAAACCTCGGCGAGATTGAGGTAGAGCTGAGCGTGATTGCACTTGAGATTGAGGGCTTCGCGGCAGAGCGTCTCCGCGTCGGCGTACCGGCGGTCGGCCATGGCCGCCAATAAACCTGTGTAAGAGAGATAGAACGGGTTCTTGGGCGCTGCGCCCAATGCCCGGCGCGCGTGAGCCAGGGCGTCATTGGGATCACCGTCGCGCATGCGTTTGAGGCATTCCTTGAACTCCATCATTCCTGCGTCCACTGCCGCTGGCGCGCCAAGCACCGGCGCTGATTGCATCAGATAAGCCGTCTGGGCCATTGCCGCCGCTCCCTTAAGCCGCCCGCGCCACGTTGCGGCTGCGGGTTGCTTCCGAAATCTAATGCGAGACTAACGCTGACGCGGGATGGTTACTACTGCTCAGGGGGCCAGTTTTCGGTCAATGGGGCGAATTTGGCCGGGCGGACAGGCGAAAAAATGTCAGCGGGTTCAGAGGCGGAGTTTATTTGTTAAATTATTGATAAAAAACGAGTTATTTGTGGACGTGGGCGAGCAAATCAGGATGAGGCCGAGTCGAAAACAATTTTTGGCGCTTAGGCGGTTTTCTCCGCGTTCATCCACCTGGCGAGCTTGTCGGCGTGGGTGCGGCTGGAGCGGTGCTGCGAGCCGTCAGCCAGCTTGATGAGGTATTCGCGGTTGTCGATGGCGGATAGTTCCACGATGCGGTCCGTGCGCACGATGCGAGAACGATGGATGCGAAGAAATTTGGCCGGATCGAGTTTCTGTTCGAGCGAATTCATGGTTTCGCGCAAAAGATGCGAGCGACCACGGACGTGCAGCTCGGTGTAGTCTCCAGCGGCGGCGATCCAATCGGTATCTTCGGCGTGGACGATCTGAATGCGCGAGCCGATGCGCACGACGAAGCGCGAGGCGTATCTTTCGGAGTCGCGGTCGAGCATGCGGAGGATTCGCTCGGTCATTTGGAGCTTCGAGGCGGAATCGCCAAGCTGGCAAGCGCGGTTCACGGCGGCGGCGAAGCGCTCGTCGTCCACGGGCTTGAGCAGATAATCGAGGGCGTGAACTTCGAAGGCGCGCAAAGCGTGCTGCTCATAGGCGGTGAGAAAGATGACGCTGGGGAGATTTCCTTTGGGCAAAGCGCGAAGGACTTCGAAACCGTCCATGCCGGGCATTTGAATATCGAGGAAGATGACGTCGGGAGAAAGTTCAAGGATTTTCTCGACCGCGGACAAGCCGTCGGCACATTCGCCGACGATTTCGACATCCTTGAATTTTCGCAGGCGGAGAATGACGCCGCGGCGGGCCAAGCGTTCGTCGTCGACGATCAAGACACGCATGAGGCGGCCTCTTGCGACTGCGCGCGCTTGCGGTATGGCAGCTCTACCGTTACTTCGCAGCCTCCGGTTTCGGGCCACTGCAGCACGAATTTGTGGTCACTGGCATAGAGCGTCTGCAAACGCTCGGCTGTGTTGGCGATGCCGATACCGTCGGCGGGCTGTCTGCATGGCGCGAGGCGCGAGCTGGGCGGGCCAGAATTTTGGACTTTGATCTGCAGGTGCGCATCGTGAAGTTTGCTTTCGATGCGGATTGTTCCGCCCTCTACGACGGGGGCGACGCCGTGGCGGACGGCATTTTCGATGAGCGGCTGGAGCAACATGCTGGGAACAAGGGCGTCCAAAGTTTCCGGAGAGATGGCCATGTCCACGCGAAGGCGAGGGCCGAGTCGGGTTTGCTCGATGGCCAGATATTGTTCGGCGAAGGCAATTTCCTGAGAAAGCGGAGTTTCCGGCGCGGCTTCGGTGTCGAGAATCGTGCGGAGAAAGTCGCCGATCTGCGACAACATGCGCGTGGCCGCAGGAGGACTTCCTTCGAGAACGAGCGTGGATACGGCGTTGAGCGAATTGAACAGAAAATGCGGATTGAGCTGGTAGCGCAAGGCGCTGAGACGTGCATCGCGCACTTCGGCTTCGGCGCGCAGCAGCCTTTGTCTTTCGCGTATCGATTGCTGCCAGAGTTTGATGCTGAAATACAGGCTGCACCAAACAAAGAGATTAAACGTGGACTCTACAGAAGTTGTCAGCCAGCCAGTCCAACTCAGCGGATGGTGAAGAGTTGTCAGCCGTTGAATCACATAGGCGGCAGGGATTCCTGCAAGCAGCGACCAGACAAACGCGCGCATTTCGAGAGCGATCCATGAGTACGCATGGCCCATCAGGGAGTGGCAAACGGGACGCAGGAGAGAACTCACAATAAACAGCGAAATGAAAAATACCGTGTTCCCGCGCAGCGCTCCGGGCTGACGCAGAAAAGGAAGCAGGAGGATGGATCCCCACAGGTAGTAACAGACCCAGCCAACGATCTGGACAGTCCAGAACGTGGGAAAACCAAGATCGTCGCGCTTCAGCTTCCGCATAGCCGGTATTTTAGCTCACAAGTTTGGCTGAACGGGCGCGGCCTGGCGTTCAAAACCGTCGGTTCACCGCAAAAGGCGGGCTCGCCGCAGATCAGGCGAAGCAACCGGAGCCCTTCTGATTATGCTTCGCAGAGTTAGAGCTACATTTTGCAGACTAAAGAGGAGCGAACATGAAATTAGGAAGGCCGATCGTGGCGCTGTTCATCGTATTGGGAACGATTTCAATGCCTGCCGGACGCGCAATACCCCAAGCGGGGCCAACTGCGGAAAGCGTTCTGGCGGCAGAGGAAGGACTTGCGAAGGCATTCACGGAGAACAACGCGGACGCCATCCAGAGCTATCTGGTGGATAACTGGGCGGTCATTGACGCATGGGCGGAGATAAATGAGGGGAGTGGGATTTTCCCGAAGGGGATAAGGTCTGGTTTCCGGACCCTCAAAACGTTTGATATTTCAGAACCCCGAGTGCGCGTATACGGGGATGCAGCGGTAGTCACGTTCAAGCTACACCTCGCGGGCCAGTTTGCCGGGAAACCCTTCGATGTGATGGAACGCGAATCCGACGTATGGATTTGGAAAGATGGAAGGTGGAAGTGCGTGCTCAGTCACGAGACCTTGTTCCGGAAAGACGAGAAAAAATACGTGTGCACAGATGAGAAGGACGCGAAATAGGAAAAAATTGTGAGAGGCACACAATTCTGCGAGCAAAGAGGAGCGAATATGAGGCTTGCAAGATCGATGGTAGTGCTATTCATCGCATTCGGAACGATTTCAATCCCTGCTGGACGCGCCATAGCCCAACCGGGGCCCACGGCAAAAAGTGCCCTAGCAGCGGAGGACAAGTTGACGCAAGCGATACACGACAACGACGCGAATGCGATCACAAAGTTGCTTGACAGTAGCTGGGCGGTGATCTCTGGACGTGGTGGCGTCGGTGAGGGACCGTCTATCTTTCCCGAAGGAATAAAATCCGGAGCGTTGACGCGAAAAACATTTGAAACCTCCGAACCGAGAGTGCGGCTTTACGGAGATGTCGCACTGATAACAACAAAAGTGCACACGTCGGGAATGTTCGGTGGGAAACCCTTCGACGTGACCGAGCGCCAAACCGATGTGTGGCTCTGGAAGGACGGGAGCTGGAAGTGCGTGTTAACCCATGAAACCTTGATCCCAACCAGTTCCAAGTAAAAGAGATTGATACGATTCGGTTGCGGCTTGTTTGGTGCAGCCTGGCTTGCCAGAAGCCAAGATGGTCGTATTCTACAATCCCAACCCGAAGTAGAAACTCGGTTTGCCGCAAGCAGAACGCGCTGATCCACTATGTGAGGTGAGCCGGAGCGAGCGAAAGTTCGTTCCGGCTTTTTTGTATAGGCGTGCGCAAGATTGGCACGCTT
Organism: Candidatus Acidiferrales bacterium; assembly: GCA_035934015.1. NCBI lineage: Bacteria > Pseudomonadati > Acidobacteriota > Terriglobia > Candidatus Acidiferrales > Candidatus Acidiferrales bacterium. Next base: position 291,900 of record DASYYH010000006.1, on the reverse strand, counting down.
GGAGAGCTACCCGGCACGATGGGAGGAGGCCATGAGAAGCAAGGAACGCTGGGAAAAAGGTAAATAGAGGAGAGCGGCAGTGGCGGCGATGGCCAAGCCGATGCCGATCTGCTGAACGAGGAGGAATGGAGCGAGAGCCCAAAGCTCGTCGAGCAGGAGGAGAAATGGGAAAAGGCGGCGAAATTTGGCGTTCAGGCCGTGATAGTTGAAAGCAGTGGCGGAGAGAAGATACAGACGAACGGGGATGCCAGCCGCAGCGGTGATGATCAAGACGGTGAGAATCAGACGGACAGGATCCTGCGCGGCGGCGAGGATGGCGCTGATCTTCGAAAGGCGCGCGAGGGAGACGATGTAGAAGGTGAGGTAGAGCAACTGAACGAGGGAAAAGAGAGTGCGCGCGATGACGCCGGAAACAACGGGAAGATCACGGGCGTCGCTGAGAATGAGCGAACGAGGCGAGGAGCCGTCTACCGCTCCAGCGGATGCGACGGGAGCGCTGGAACCGGGCGCGGCAGGCGAAGGCGAGACGGGCATGCCGGGCATTTCGACCGGTGCGATGAACCGGTAGCCGCGGCGGGGCAAAGTTTGAATGAAGCGCGGATTTGAAGCGGAATCGCCGAGGGCGTTGCGCAACTGATTGATGGCGGTATTCAGGCCGTGGTCGAAATCGACAAAAGTGTCGGAGGACCAGAGCTTTTCGCGCAGCTCGTCGCGCGAGACGAGATCGCGCGGGCGTTCGAGGAGCATTAAAAGAATGCGAAGCGACTGGTCGCGAAGACGCGGCTGAGCCTTCCCTTCCTTGCGGAGTTCTCCGGTATCCGCATCGATTTCAAATACGCCGAAACGAAATGTGCGGCTGCCGCTGCGAGCTTCGGTCACGCGATACTCCGGAATGCGGGAGACATTTTACGAGAGAAACCCGAGTAAACGACTGATTTTTATGGTTGTTAGAGGATGACTTCGAGCTGATGCGGAAATGAGGCGCAGGTCATTGCAGCGATGGCGCCGATTCTGGCATCTTCGGCGCATGAAAACCGAAAAAGATAATCGAGGCTGGAAATACAGAGCGGCGCTGGCGGTGATCTTGCTCTGCGGAACAGCGGCGGCGATGAAGCCTTGCGCTGCCACGCAACTTTCCGCGCAGACGGCGGGGAAATTCGACCAATACATTCAAGGCAAGGAAGCGCGCGAGTCTCGAGACATCGCGGCGCGAAAAAATTTCCTGTGGATTGATGGTCTGGCGCCGGCGGAAAGGGCCAAGGACTATGCCGAGCTAAAGGAGGGGCAAATCCTGGCGCAACGCAGCAGCGATTGCGACACGCAGAGCTGCATGTCCATCCCCGGAGGGCTGATTCACGATTGGGTGGGAATTGTTTTTGTGCCGGGAGTTTCGCTCACCCATGTTCTCGACGTTTTGCAGGACTACAACCGCGACGCGGAATATTACAGCCCGGAAGTGATGAAGGCGAAGCTCGAAGCGAAATCTGGAGAGGAATATCACGTTTATCTGCGGCTGAAACGCACGGAAGTGATCACCGTCGTGCTGGACACGGAATACGACATTCGCTACACGCGGATGGACGGCGAGCATGAGTATTCGCGGTCGCACAGCACACGAGTGGCGGAGGTGGACCATGCAGGCAAGGCAGATGAGAGCGACGAACCCGTTGGCGACGATCACGGATTTCTCTGGCGGCTCGATTCCTACTGGCATTTCTACCAGGCCGATGGCGGCGTCTACATTCAGTGCGACGTGGTTTCACTGACGCGCGATGTGCCGACAGGGCTGGGGTGGCTGATCGGTTCCTTTATCGAGAAAGTTCCCGCCGAATCGCTGCACTCGATGCTGACGGAGACGCGCGCGGCGCTGCTGCAAAAACCGGCATCGGCGAAGTGACTGGCTTTCGGATGCGAAATGAGAGAAAGGAGAAAAGAAAAATGAATGCGAGAACGCTGAGCATCGAAACGATAAACCCGCGCGAGGCGGAGGCGAACGCAACGCCGCGCGAAGGAAATTTCGCGGCATTCAAGAATGCTACGCGGCTGCAAGAAAGCATTACGGCCGTTCCGGAGCGGAAAATTCTGCTGTGGCTGGCGGCGCGCATGCCGGCGCGGGTGAATTCAGATCACCTGACGCTGCTGGGGTTTATCTCGATGCTGCTGGCTGGCGCGAGCTATGCATGGACGCGCTGGAATTCGGCGGGGCTGCTGCTGGCGACATTTTTTCTGGCGTTGAACTGGTTTGGCGACAGCCTGGACGGGACGCTGGCGCGCGTGCGGAATTGCCAGCGGCCGCGGTATGGATTTTACGTCGATCACGTAATCGATTCGATGGGAGCACTCTTCCTGATGGGCGGGCTGGCGATTTCGGGCTGCATGGACTGGCGCATTGCCGCGGGAATGCTGGTGGCGTTTCTGCTGCTTTCGATCGAATCGTATCTGGCGACGTACACGATGGGCGTTTTTCGAATGTCGTTCGCGAAACTGGGGCCGACGGAGATTCGGATTCTGCTGGCGCTGGGAAATTTTGCGCTCTGTCTGAAGCCGGACGCGCGGGTGCCGGGGCTTTCGTGGCGCGTGCTGGACTTCGGCGGACTGGTGGCGATTGCGGGCATGCTGACTATGTTTATTGTCTCCGCGATTTTTCATACGCGGACGCTTTACCAGCAAGAGACGCAGCGATGAGCGCATGGGGCGAGCGAGCGCGGAGAACGGCGAGGCGCTGGATAAAATTCAACGCCGTGGGAGCGATGGGGATCTGCGTGCAGATGATTGCCGTGTATGTGCTGGGCACGGCACTGGGTGCGAATTCGCTGGCAGCGACGGCGCTGGCGGTGGAAGCGGCGGTGCTGCACAACTTCGTGTGGCACGAGCATCTGACGTGGCGCGACCGAAAGGCGAAGACGCGGATGCATTTGTTGCTGCGGCTCGCGACGTTCAATGCGACGACGGGAGCGATTTCGATTGGCGGGAATCTGGCGGTGGTGTGGCTGCTGATGAGCGAGGCACACGTGACGCTGGTTGTGGCGAATTTGTGCGCGGTGGCGGCGTGCTCGATCGTTAATTTTGTGGTGAGCGACCGGATTGTTTTTCGCGGCGTCAGCAGGACTGCATCGGCGCAGGACGCCTGCTGAACAAAGACGGTCAAGCGGCAGGACAGAGATACGAAACAAATGCGGGAAATATCCTACCCTTCGCACAAACGGCGAAGGATGGGCCACCTGTGAACGCGACTCGGAAAGTCGCCAGCCAAGGCGGGCAGGCGCGGGCAGGGCCCTTCCTTCGTCAGGGTAAACAAGCCTTGCCCCTACGAAATGCGACGGGCGCAGCAAGCAGCGCCCCTACAAACGAGAAAAGCTTGTGCCGTCCCGTGGACGGCATCGGCCCGATAAAATCAATCGGGCCCTACACAGGCGACAAACGGGCGCGGTGGGCCTGCCCCGACGAAATGCGACGGGCGCAGCAAGCAGCGCCCCTACAAGCGAGAAAAGCTTGTGCCGTCCCGTGGACGGCATCGGCCCGATAAAACCGATCGGGCCCTACACAGGCGACAAACGGGCGCGGTGGGCCTGCCCCGACGAATTGCGACGGGCGCAGCAAGCAGCGCCCCTACGAAGGCAAAATGCAGGAAGGCCTCATGTCAGTTTGCGCAGGGAGTCGCGCAAACGGGACATGAGCTACAGATGCAATCATCGGCAACTACCCCACCCTTCGCACAAACGGCGAAGGATGGGCCACCTGCGGGCAGGGCAAGCCCTGCCCCTACGAGATGTAACGGGCGCAGCAAGCAGCGCCCCTACGAAGGCGAAATGCAGGAATTACCCCACTCGGCGAAATTTGTTTTGGGTGTGAGTTTCATTTCAAATATTCGTTGAACCAGGCGATGGCGCGGAGGGCGACGTCGCGGCTGTGCGCGGGGTTCACGAAGCCGTGACCCTCGTGCGGATAGATGACGAACTGCGTCGGGACGCCGAGAGTGACGAGCGCGTGCCAGAATTCGTAGGACTGCGGCGGCGGACATTCGCCGTCACTGTCGCCGACGACGATGAGCGAAGGCGTTTGAACATTTTTGATGAAGGTGATGGGAGCGGATTTGGCGTAGACAGCGGGATCGTTGTAGACCGTGTCGCCGAAATAAAAAGTCATCCACTTGTCGATTGAATTTTCGCCGTAGTAGCTGAGCCAGTTGGCGAGGCCGGCGCCGATGACTGCGGCGCGGAAGCGATGCGTTTGCGTGACGGCCCACATGGACATGTAGCCGCCGTAACTCCAGCCGGTGATGCCGAGGCGATTAGGATCAACCGGAAGCGAAGCGATGGCGGCGTCGACGCCGGCCATGATGTCCTTGAAATCGCCGTAGCCGAAATCCTTAATATTGGCGCGCGTGAAGGCTTCGCCCGCGCCGTAGCTGCCGCGCGGATTGGGAAACAAGACAAAATAGCCCGCTGCGGGAAGAGCGAGAGCATAGGAACGGATGCCGGGCCAGGCTTGCAGATTCGCGGCGGCCGGTCCGCCATGGACGCTGACGACGAGGCCGTATTTTTTCGAGGGATCGTAGTCGGCGGGGTAGACGAGCCAGCCCTGAACGGAACCGATATCGGTGGTCCAGTGGAGGCTTTCGGCTTTGCCCCACGCCGGATGCAGGCCGCTATTGACGTGCGTGATTTGCTTCCAATCGCCGATGGGGCCGGCCCAAACTTCGGGCGGGGCGCTGAAGGACTGGCGAACCGTGGCGGCAGTTTTGCCGTCGCGCGCCAGCGAAACGGCGACACCGAAACCATTGGCGCTGAGATGCTCCGGGCCGGTATAGAGCGTGGAGACGGCACCGGAATCGAGAAGGACGGAGGCGACGCCGCTCTGGCCATCGACAATTTCGCTAAAAAAGATGGAGCGCGAATCGGCGGACCATTGGAGCGAGCTGGCCGAGGCTTTGATGCCGGGAGTAATGTCGCGCGCTTCGGTGCTCGGCGAATTTGCGGGGATCGTATAGATATCGCCGCCGACGGAACCTTCATCGCTCATGAGACCGCCGATGAACGCGACGGATTGGCCGTCGGGCGACCATCTGGGCGTAGCCATTTGCATGCCGGATTTGAAGATGGGCTGCGGCGCGGAATCGTGCGTGGCGTCGAAGATATAGATTTTGGCGATCCACCAGTTGTTATCGCCATTGCCGTGCGCGGCGGTGCCGACGATTTTCTGGCTGTCTGGCGACCAGTCATATTCGTAGACGTACATATCGGCGGGAGAAATCTGGCGAAGAGCGGCAGAAGCGACGTCAACGAGAGCGAGGCGCTGCTCGAAATTTTTCACGCCGACGACGCCTTCATCGCGCGTCTCCGCAGCGAGCGGGCCAGCGGCGCGCGGAGCGTTTTCGATATAGAGAAACGAGATGGTTTTGCCGTCAGGCGACCAGAGCGGAGAGGAGACGTCGCCTTTGACGTGCGTGAGCTGGCGAGGCGCGCCGGTGAAATCGGTGACGTAAAGCTGAGATTGGCCGGCGTGAGCAGCGTCGGAAAAAAATGCGATGCTTTTGCTATCGGGCGACCAGACGACCTGTCCTTCGCGAGCGGCGGCGCCGGATGCGGCGGCGGTGATGCGTCGCGGCGCGGCGGCGGATTTCCAATCGGCAACGTAAATGGCGGAGTGCGGCGAGGGAGCGCCGTCTTTGCCGGGGAGAGATTCGACCCAGGCGACGCGGCGGCCGTCGGGGGAAATCACGGCTCCGGAAATTCCGCGCGCACCGGAAAGAGTGCGGATGGCGCGGGCGACAGCGGCGGAAGGTTTTGGCGGCGCATCGGAGCTGGCGGCGCGCGCGGCGGAACTGACGAACGCAACGGCAAGAAGAATGATTGAGAATTTTGCGAGACGGCTCATTTCAAGGTCCTTTCCATGATGAATCTGCCGGAATGCGAGCGAATACTGTGACATTGAGCGCGGATGGAGGCAAGGGGTGGGTGACAGAAAACGATGAGCACGACGGGCGAGAGATCAGGAGGAAACGGAAGGCTTTTGCGAATCCTGGCTGGCAGAGCGGCGGGCGATGCGGCCGGATATCAGCCAATAGCACATATAACCAAACAGGCTGATGCTCATGGCGATCCAGAAAATCGGCACACGGAGAGTGACGGCAAAGGCCACGACGGAGACGGCGAAACCCCATACAAACAACTCGCCAAGGAAGGCCTGACCCCAGCGAGGCGCGGCACCGCTGGCGGGGACGCGCGGGCGCAGTGCGGGAAAGAAGCGCGGGACGGCGGCGCAGTAAGCACGGAAGGAATCGCCCTGCGAAGCAGTGAGCGCGGCTTCTTCGCGGAAAATGAGGCGGTAATAAAAAAAGAACAGGCCGAAAGTCATGATGAACCAGCCGACACGGCTGGCGAGAAAGCCGAAGCCCGCGCCGAGGAGTACGCCGCCGAGATAGAGAGGATTGCGCATCCAGCGAAACGGGCCGTCGGCGACGAGTTTTTCGGAATGCAAGGCGTGGTCGTGAACGACGGCGCTGCGAAGGTACGCGGCGGCCCAGGTGCGAATCAAAGCGCAGAGAAGCGCGAGGAAGGCGGCAAATGCGAAAACAATGTGCAGGGGACGCGCAGCGGAGGAGGAGTTGACATCGATGGCACGGCGCCAAAGCAATTGCGCGAGGGCGACGCCGGCGTTCTGATGATCGAAGCTATAGGACGCAAAGCCCAGCCAGAAAATGCCGCCGATGAACCAGAAGCGGGCGCGAAATTCGATCTCCGACGCACGCATCATGAGAGTGCAACACCCCGCGCGGATAAAACGCGCGAAAGGAGAATTCTCTTTAGCAACTGCGTTTGTCGCGGCTGAAGCCGCGACATCCTGAAAACCAATCCGCGAACGAGCACGCTACCGAAAAAGCGCTCGGACAATTCGGATCTAGTGGCACGGATCATCGGAGCTCAGCATATCGCGCGGATAAAACGCGCGAAAGGAAAATTCTCTTTAACGAGACTCATAGAGAAGCGCTGGTGGCCGGGGCGTTGATGGAGATTGAAGATGGGTGCGGCTGCAATTCGGCGAGCTGACGGCGGCAGAGCAAGGCGAAAAATAGTGCGACGGCGGCTTCGGCGGCGAGTGCGACGAGCCATTCGGCGACTTGCGTCGTCCAGAGCGAGGATTTGAGGATGAAAAGCGGAGTGGGCAGAAGGATGGCGGTGAATGCGCGATCGTTCAGGTGAAGCGCGCTGACGATGATGGTAACGCAGACGTAATAGACGGCGAGGGTGAGGACGCCAAGAGCGAGCGGATGGCGGCCGCGGCGCAGATTCATCCACTGCAGGAAAAGCAAATCCACGGAGAGCCAGACGGCGAAGAAAATCACCTGAAAAATGGCGAGGGCGAGGCTCCATTCGAGCGCGGGATTGCGTTTCCATTCCATGATGCCGATCATGGCGGCGCCGACGACGATGACGCCGGCGAAAATGTAAGGAACGGGCCAGAGGAAATCGAGACCGGTCGGGACGGCTTCGGCAGCGTGCAAACGGCGGCGAACCTGAACGCGATTGCGCAGAACCAACATGCCGAAAATGAAAAACAGAGGAATATTCAGGCTGAGGAGAAGCGATTGCGTGGAAAGCGGGCTTAAGAAGGATTTCGGGTCCTGAATGCTATTCCAGCCGAAAAACGAAAAGAGGATGAAGTTGAGATAGTAGATGAAGCCGAGCGCCTGCGCGGGAGTGTAAAGCTGATAGTTTTCGGGATCACGCTTGATATTGCGGACGGCGGCCAGAAGGAACCAGGCGAGGAGCGTGATGTAAATGAAGGGAAGGACAACGGCGTGGTGAACAGAAACGCCGAAGAAAACGTCGTGGAATGGATTTGGCACTGTGAAGCTGCGTGGCCCGATATTGATCGCAGTGTCCGCCATGCTCCAAGACGCATGCGCAGGAAGATCCACGGTGATGAACGGACCGATGGGGCCTAGATGAAAATAAGGGGCGAACGGAATGGAACCACCCGAAGCCGCATAGGTGATGAACAAGAATGCCAAGATGGCCCAAGTGACGGTGCCGCGGCGGAGATATAGAGAGATGACGAGGGCGAGGGCGTCGAAGACGATGGCGCCGAAAATCAAAAGAACATAGGTGACGAACAGAATTGTCCAATTGCTGTGGATTTGGACGGCGCCGATGAGAGCGGCGGGGAGAAAACAGAGAAAAATGAAATCGGCCATGAGCGGCGGGCCGAAAAGTTTCCCGAGCGTCAGCCCCCACGGCGAGAGGCGCGTGAGGCGCTGGGAGTCGTAGGTGTTCTGATCCTTTTCGCGCTGAACGGCGTGAAGGCAAGCGATGCCACCACCGAAGACGAGAACGACGCACTGAATGATGAGAATCACATGGAGCAAGCTTCCCGGATAGTCGGGAGTCTTGTCCGCACTATGCAGAGACGCGTAAACCAGCGCCGCGGAAAGGGCGAGAGAAAGGCCGCCGGCGATGAGGAGCTTGCGCGGGCGGAGCTGGATGCGCGCGTTGCGGATGATTTCGGGATTGGAGAAGAGATTCATGGCGCGGTCACATCACTTCCCCGCCGGAAAGACGGGCGTAGATTTGTTCGAAGGATTCCGAAGAGCCTTCGACGGCAAAGACAGGCGCGCCGGACATGACCAGATCGCGGACGAGCGCGGCGAGATTGGCGTCGTTGCCAGCGAAAAGAAAATCGACGGCGGAGGAGCCGGAGACGACGCCCGCCGCGGGATGCGCGTCGGAGACGCCGCCGCGCGCGGAGAGCCAGCCGAGGAGTTGATCACTCGTAGCGGCGACACGAATGCGAATGCGACGGCGCGAAGGCGCGGCGGCTTCCTGCATCACACTGGCGAGCTTGCCAGCGCGAAGCAGATGGCCTTTTTCGAGGATGGCGACGGAGGTGCAGATTTCTTCGAGATCGGAAAGAACGTGGGAGCTGATGAGGACGGTCTTGCCCTGGCGATTCAAATTTTTCAGGAGGTCTTTCAGCTCGACGCGCGCTTTGGGATCGAGGCCGGAGGCAGGCTCGTCGAGGACAAGGACGGGCGGATCGTGAAGCACAGCGCGGGCGATGCCGAGGCGCTGCTTCATGCCGCGCGAAAGACCCTGAATGAAAGCGTCGCGCTTGGACTCGAGGCCGACCCAGGCGATGACCTCATTGACGCGCGCGGGGATTTCCGCGGAGGGCATTTTATAGGCGTGGGCGAAATAATCGAGATACTCCCAGACCTTCAAGTCGTCATAGAGCGAGAAAAAATCGGCGAGATAGCCGAGGAATTGCTGGGCGTCTTCGGGACGGCGCTCGACATCGATGCCATTGACTTCGACGACGCCGGAAGTGGGAACGAGCAGGCCGCAGATCATTTTGAGCGTGGTGGTTTTGCCGGCGCCGTTGGGGCCGACGAAGCCGAAGATTTCGCCGTCGGCAATGGTGAGATTGAGGCGATCGGCGGCGACGACGGCCGCGGGCCTGCCTTTGATAGGGGGGAGATCGTATTCTTTAGTTAGATTTTCGAGATGGACCATGTTCGGCTTTCCGATTTCGACGTAATGCTGGGCGGATTCTGACTGCCCATAGCTCATCTGTCAATACGCAGGGCAGGAGGAAAAAGTTCACCGGGAAATGCGAAACGGCACCGACGCAGGACGGCGCAATGAAGCGGAACAGCGACGATGACGAAAAGGCTGCTTGAGGGAAAGGCCGCGCGAGGCTATGCTCGCGGGCGCGGGAATGTGATTTTTGTGCGAGGCGAAAAATGGAAAAGGTGACACGGCGAAGATTTTTTCTGAGTGCTCTGACGGGGGGAATCGCGGCGACGGCGACGAATGTGTGGGGCGCGATTGCAACGAAAAACGGCAGAACGCTTAACGAAGGCACAGCGGCGAATGCTGGCGGAGAGGTTGCGGCAGCGAATGGCAACCGCCCGTGCATTATTTCGGCGCTGAACGGATTGCCGCATCTCGAAGCGGGGATGCAGGTGCTGCGGACGACGGGCGACACGATGGATGCAGTGCTAGCGGTCGTCGTGCCGGTGGAGGACGATCCGAACGACAATACCGTGGGGTACGGCGGGCTACCGAATGAAGATGGCGTGGTGCAACTGGACGCGTGCGTGATGCACGGGCCGACGAAGCGATGCGGCGCGGTGGGCGCGATCGAGAAGATCAAGAATCCGTCGAAAGTGGCGCGCGTGATCATGGAGCGGACGAATCATACGTTTCTCGTGGGGCGGGGCGCGACGCAGTTTGCCATCGACGAAGGATTCGAGGCGATGAATCTGCTGACGGACAAATCGCGCATTGCGTGGCTGGCGTGGAAAGCGGCGACTTCCAAGGACTGGCGGCCGGGGCTGGACGCGCCGGACTTCAACAAGGAACTCGCGGAACTGCTGAACGCGCCGGAGCGGCAGGCGTGGGCGCCGTGGATCAAGGACGTGGTTGCGCATCCGCCGACGGGAACGATCAATTGCCTGGCGGTGAATGGAAAAGGAGAAATGTCTGGCGTGACGACGACTTCGGGGCTAGCGTGGAAAATCTCCGGGCGGTGCGGCGATTCGCCGATTATCGGAGCGGGATTGTTTGTGGATCAGGAAGTGGGAGGGGCGGGTTCGACGGGGCGCGGAGAAGAAGATATCAAGATCGCGGGCGGGCACACGGTGGTGGAGATGATGCGGCGGGGGATGTCACCGACGGATGCATGCATGGAAGCGATCGACCGCGTGGTGCACAACTACGACTTCGATAGGTCGAGGCTGAAGATGTTCGACCTGCAGTTTTACGCGCTGAACAAGGATGGAGTTCACGGCGCGGCGGCGCTGTGGTCGGACCGTCATGACGGGCAAACGATCCGCTATGCGGTGCACGATGGCTCGGGTCCGCGCGCAGTGGCGTGCACGCCGAAGTTCGAGGGAACGGGCGGAGATTATTGAAAAAGCTTGCTCCGAAGGAACGAGAGGAAAGACTTGAGGGCATCTCCTAAATATCAAGAGCGGTCAACGGCTTTGCTTCAGGGGCTAAAGCCCCATTTTTCAGGCTGGTTTATGTCGGAGCTAAAGCTCCGACCCCCTGAAACCATTTGGGAGGACTTCCAGAGCGGCGAATCCATTTCTTTTCGCTGCATTCCAGTATGGATCGGGCCAACGTAGTCATTATCGGCGGCGGGGTGGTGGGATGCGCTATTGCGCGCGCCGCTTCCGCGAAGTGGAAGGACGTCCTTCTGCTCGAGCAGATGCCGAAGCTCGGCATGGGCGCGAGCACGCGCAACAGCGGCGTAATCCACTCGGGGCTTTATTACACGCCAGGATCGCTGAAGGCGAAGCTGTGCGTGCGCGGGAACCGGCTGACGTACGAATTTTGCGCGGCTCACGGCGTTGCGCATCGCAACACGGGAAAATTTGTTGTCGCTACTTCGCGCGAGCAGGAAAAGACGCTCACGGAACTGATGGAGCGCGGGAGCGCGAACGGCGTCGAAGGATTGCGGATTGTCGATGCGGCGGCAGTACGCGCGCGGGAGCCGCATATTGCAGCGACGGCGGCGATTGAAGTGCCATCAACGGGAATTGTGGCGAGCGAGGAGCTCGTGAAAGCATACGCGCGGATTGCGGCGGAGCAAGGAGCGGACATTGTGCTGCGCGCGAAGGTGGAAAAACTTGAGGCGGCGGGCGGCACGGTGCGCGTGAAAAGCTCAGTGGGAGAAATCGAGGCGCGATGCCTGGTGAACAGCGCGGGATTGTTTGCCGATGAGATTGCGGGGCTGCTCGGTTCGGAGATGGCGAAACACAAAATCTATCCCGTGCGCGGGGAGTATTGCGAAATCGTGCGCGGACGAACGGATTTGGTGCGCGGACTGGTTTATCCGCTGCCGCATCCGGAGGGGCTGAGCCTGGGCGTGCATTTGACGAAGACGCTTTACGGCGGCGTGCTCGTGGGCCCGACGGCCCATTACATCGCGGACAAGAATGATTACGAGAGCAACCGGCCGCCCGTGGAAGATTTCGCGCGCATGGCGCGGCCGATGCTGCCGGAGATTCGCGCCGAGGATTTGCGTCCGTCGTACACGGGGATTCGCGCGAAACTCGCGCCGCCGGGAAGCCATCATCCTTCCGATTTCATCATCGAGCGCGACAAGCAGTTTCCGAGTGTGGTGCAACTGATCGGGCTGGAATCACCGGCGCTGACTTCGGCGGGAGCGATTGCGGAAACCGTGATCGGGATGATTTCCGAAATCCTCGGGTGAAACTGCAGTGGCAGCTTTCACTTCTTCTCTGAATCAATTCAGAAGAAATTCATTTTAGCGCACGAGCGTGGACACGAAGACGAGCTGGATGCCGCGGGATTTGAGCTGCGGCAACTCTTCAGCGAGGGCGGCGATCGTGGCGGGATGAGGATGGCCGATGGCGATGGCCGAGCCCTGTTTTTGCGCGTCGCGAACGGCGAGATCGAGCTGGCCGAGAATGGCGCCGCGCGTTTCAACGTCGTCGAGGAAAACGTTGCGCGAGGCCGCGGGCACGCCGGCCTGCTCGGCTTCATCGTAAGCGACGGTCGCGGCGGTGGTGCGGCTGTCGATGAAAAATAGGTTGCGCGCGCGAAGAGCCGGCATCAATTCGGCCATCAACTGAGGATCGGCCGTGGCGCGCGAACCTTCGTGATTATTGACGCCAATGGCGTGCGGAACATTGGCGAGCATGGCGGCAAGAATGCTTTCGACTTCGCTCTGATTCATTCCGACGCGCAACTCGACGGCTTCGGGCTTGGCCGTGCTGCCTTCGAATTCCATCGGCAGATGCAGCATGACTTGATCGCCGCGGCGGAAAACGGCTTCGGCGATTTCGGCGGAATGCGGCTGGTCGGGGAGAACAGAGAACGTGAGAGGAACGGGCAGCTTCAAGAGTGTTTGAGCTGCGGCGGCGTCGGCGCCGATGTCGTCAATGATGATGGCGAGGCGCGGGCCGGTTTCGGAAGGGGCGAGCTGGTTTGCGTTTGCGCTGCGCGGTGCGCCGATGCGAACGGACTCGATGCGAACGCCGCGGAGGAGCAGATCAAAACGAATGGCATTGGCGGAATGAGCGTAGGAGGCACGAGTGAGACGGGACCGAGCGGCGGCGCGCGCGAGAGCTTGATCGACCGCGGATAGACTTGAAGCGTCCGCCAGGCGGATGTAGATGTCGTTGGCGATATGGAGCGAGCCGCCGCCGGAGAGAGGCTGCGATTCGGGACGAATGACGATTTGCGCGCCGCGGCCAGCGGCTTTTTGAGCGGCGGAGGTGAGATCGCTCGTGATGGCATTGATCTCTGCGGAAGAGGGCGGCCTTTTGCCGCAACCGGCGGCCAGGAAAATGAGAAAAAAGGAAAATGCAGGCGCGGAGATGCGACGAAAAAATGCGCGGAGAGGAAACTCAGCCCCCCGATGCGAAGCCGGCACGTGAAAAATCAGGCGGCTTTCTGCGCGGGCGGATTCTGGAGAACTTCGATGGCTTTCTTCACGACGGGATCATCGGGCGAAGGAAGCTGGCCCGGCGCGGGAGGCGCAAGCTGGTCCTGATCCTGATTGAGCTGCGCGACGCTCTGGAGCTGTTGCGGCATCACAGGAACGGTGGGCGAGACGCCCTCTTTGGGAATCGATTTTCCATCCGGCGTGAAATAGTTGGCGACGGTAAGGATGATGGCTGCGCCGTCGTCGAGATTGATAATTTTCTGCTGCGACGCGGTGCCGAAGGTTGTTTCGCCCACGGAATCGCCGCGATGGTTACCGGCGATGGCTGAAGCGAGAATTTCGGCCGGCCCGGCGGTGCCGCCGGAAATCAGAACGGTCATCGGCTCATTCCAGACGACCTTGGAAGCGTCGGCGGAAAAAACTTGCGGCGCGACAGTCTGGCCCTTGAGGGTCGTAATCGTGCCAGATGAGAGGAAGAGCTTGGCGGCGCTGATGCCCTCATCCATGGGGCCGGAAGCGCAGTCGCGCAAATCCAGAATCAGTTTCCTGGCGCCCTGACGCTGGAATTCCTGGAGCTTGTCGCGGATTTGAGCGGTTGTGCCCGCCTCAAAGGCCGAGACGCGGAGATAGGCGATGTCCTTTTGCATGGTCTCTTGGATAAGATGCGGCGGCTGGAGCTTCGCGTAGGTCATGGTGACATCAAAAGGCTGCTGCGTGCCGCGGCGGATGACTTCGACTTTAACAGTCTGCCCGGGATCGCCAGTGAGGAGAACCTGAGCCTGGCCGATGGACATCTGCGTGGTGGAAAATCCGGCGATGGTCTCGAAAAGATCGCCATCGCGCAGGCCGGCCTTCACGGCAGGGCTATCGGGCAGCATGGAAACGACAACGACGTAACCGAAGCGCTTGGAGAGAAAAACGCCGACCTGGCCGCGAGACTTGTCTTCGACCTTCGATTTGTAATCCGTGTATTCGCGCGGGCTCAGATAACTGGATTGCGGGTCGAGAGAGTCGAGAAGGCCGTGAAGAGCGCCGATGGTGACTTTGTGGACGTCCGGCGTATCGACATAATCGTCCTGAATATGCTGGAGAACTTCGGAATAAACGGTGAGAGAGACGTACGATGTGTCGCTGTCGGAGTTGCCCTTGACGTAGCCCACAGCGACATAGGCGAAAACCATCACCGAGAGAACAATTACAAATTTTTTCCAAAATGAGCTCATCTTCTCTTCCCTGCTCTCTCGCGCGATAGACGCCCTAGCGGAATGACCAAAACAAGCGGCCAAACCCGGAGAACATTATAGCATCCCCGGTGGGATTCTCATCGGCCGGGATGCGCGCCCGTGTTCGGTTGTTTCGATGCGCGAGGGTTGCGCACGGATGGCCGGGCGAAGGACTTGGATTTCAGCATTTCAGAGCGACGAGAGTTGCGTTTGCCGAGCTTTTGATTGAAGAAGCCGCGTTTCATGCAGGCCTCCTTGGAATGCGGAGATTGTAGCGCGGATTGGGCGAGACCGAAGAGAGGGAGACGAACATACTGGGATGAAATTTATTAAAAACGGGACAAGGCCCTATTTTGTCGTGACAAAATTCTCGTCAGGGAAATGTCAACTTGAGGCGAGCCGAGATGTAAACGGGCTGTAACAATCTGCATGCATGATATTCGTCAAAGAGAATTTAGCAAAGGCGGCGAAGAAAAGTTGTGACAAAATGGCGTTCGCTTTGGACGTCGGGGAACCGAGGAGGAGACATGAGCGGGCAGCGCGGAATCGGAGTTGTGGTGCTTGTGGTATGCGTGATTGCGGCGATTTATTTTGCGATGCGATATCGCGCGGGAACGGCACGGGAAACAGTGGCCGTGGTTCAGCAGCCGACGCTGCCTTCGCTGGAGGCTCGCGCGGTGCTACCGACGGGCATGACAATTACGCCGATGGCGGCGCAGGGGTCGTATTACGTGCCGCTGAATCCCGGGCTCGAAGATTTTCCGGATTACGTGGCGGGGCAGCCAGTGACGTCGGTGATGAGTCCCGATGGCGCGACGCTGCTGGTGCTGACCAGCGGATACAACGAAATGGATGACTCGGCGGGAAAGCGGATCAAGCGGGATTCGAATGAATATGTTTTCGTGTTCGATGTTTCGCAGGGCCGTCCGCAAAAAACACAAGTGCTGCAGGTGGCGAATACATTTGACGGAATTGCGTGGAATCCGAATGGACAGGAATTTTACGTGGCGGGCGGCGTGGACGATGACGTTCACGTGTTTGCCAAACAGAATGGGCAGTGGGCGGAAGCTGCGCCAGCGATTGCGCTTGGACACAAGCGTGGGCTGGGCATCGGCGTGAAGCCGGCCGCGGCGGGGATTGGCGTGACGGCGGATGGAAAGAAATTGGTGGTGGCGAATTTCGAGAATGACTCGGTGAGCGTGGTGGATGTGGCGGCGCGAAAGAAGACAGCGGATCTGGATTTGCGTCCCGGGGCGAGCGACCCAAAGCAGAAAGGAGTGCCGGGCGGAGAGTATCCGTTTTGGGTGGTGACGAAGGGAAATGACACGGCGTATGTGTCGAGTCCGCGCGACCGACAAATTGTGGTGGTGGATATTTCCGGCCAGCCGAAAGTAACGAAACGGATTGCTGTGCCCGGGGAGCCGGGGAAGATGATTTTGGATCGCGAGCAGAAGTACTTATACGCAGCGCTGGCGACAGATGATGAGGTGGCGGTGGTTGATGCTACATCGAATCGCATGCTTGTAACCGTAGGCACGACTGCACCGCGCGCGGTTTATTCGAACCCAGCGAAGTTGATGGGAAGCAATCCGAACAGTTTGGCGCTTTCGCCGGATGAGAAGCAGCTTTACGTGACGAATGGAGGAGCGAATTCGATCGCGGTGATTGATTTGGGGCAAACGGGATCTAGTTCTGTGAGCGGGCTGATACCGACGGGGTGGTATCCGAGTTCGGTGAGCGTGAGCAAGGATGGAAAGATGTTGTACGTGCTGGACACGCAGAGTATTCCTGGTCCGAATCCGGAAGGATGCCGGAATACGACTTCGATTGCACGGGGCGGGCTGGATCACTGCTACGCACAGAACGAATACATTTTGCAATTGAACAAGGGAGGGTTCGAGACGATTCCGACGCCGGCGAGCGATGAGCTGGCGTCGCTGACGAAGCAGGTGGCGGAGAACAATCACTACGAAACGGACGCGCAGCGGGCAGAAAACGAAAAAACGATAGCGTTTTTGCGACAGCACATCAAGCATGTGATTTACATCATCAAGGAGAACCGCACATACGATCAGGTGCTGGGGGATTTACCCGAGGGCAACGGAGACCCGAAGCTGGCGGTGCTGGGACAGAGGCTCAGTCCGAATCATCACCAGATCGCGGAGCAATTCGTGGATCTGGATAATTTCTATTGCAGTGGCGATGTGAGCGGTGAGGGATGGAACTGGTCGACGGCAGCGCGGACTACGGACTTCGTGGAAAACGAAGTTCCTATCTATTATGCGGGACGAGGCCTGTCCTACGATTTCGAAGGCGAGGACCGCAACATCAATACTGGCGTTGCGTCGCCGAGCGCGCGGCGGAAGGACAATCCGGATACGCCGGAAGATGACGATCTGCTGCCGGGGACGAATGACGTCGAGGCGCCGGACGGGCCGGGCGGCGATGCGGGCACAGGATATTTGTGGGACGCGGCATTGCGGGCGAAGCTGACGCTGCGGAATTATGGATTTTTTGTGGACGACAAGCGCTACGACGCGACGCTAGCGAAAAAAGGGCTGATTCCGGTGATTCGCGAGCCGTACAAGACGAAAACGCGCGTGGCGTTTGCGGTTAAAGCGGCGTTGATACCCGTGACCGATCCTTATTTTCGCGGATTCGATTTAGCGCTGCCGGATTACTGGCGGTATGTGGAGTGGAAGCGCGAGTTTGATGGCTATGTGGCGAGCGGGGAAATGCCGAATCTGGAATTTATACGGCTGATGCGCGACCATCTCGGCCAGTTTGGCGACGCGATTGACGGGACCGGCACAGTGGAAGCGGAGATGGCCGACAACGACTATGCGATTGCGAAAGTGATCGAAGCGGTGGCGCACAGCCCGTTTGCCAACAGCACGATTATTTGCATTGTGGAAGATGACGCGCAGAACGGGCCGGACCACGTGGACGCGCATCGCAGTCCGGTGCTGATTGCGGGCGCTTACGTGAAGCAAGGCGCAGTGGTGTCGGCGCACTACGATACGGTGAATCTGCTGCGGACAATCGAAGACGTGCTGGGCATGAAGCCGATGGGAATTAACGATGCGGTGGCGGAGCCGATGGCGGACGTGTTCACAACGGAGTACAAGCCGTGGACGTACACCGCGATTGTTCCGGACGTGCTACGCAGCACGCAGTTGCCTATCGGCAGTGCGGCGGCGGGAGCTGGAGCGGCGCAGAGCGGCGTTCATGCGAAGCCGCGGCATGACGCGGCGTACTGGGCGGAGAAGACGAAGGGGATGGATTTTTCCGTGGAGGATCACGTAGATCCGGAAAAGTTCAACCGGATTGTGTGGTATGGACTCATGGGAGACGATGTGCCGTATCCGACGGAGAGGAGCGGAAGGGATTTGAAAGAGAACCGGAAAGAGTTGCTGAAGGAAGATTCTTCAAAACAGTAACATATATCGCAGCTGAAGCTGCGAACCGTAAACGGCACTTATGGGATGCGGTGGGAGAGCCACGATGAAGCCTGCGCAGGCGAATTCTCGAGCCATGAAAACTGACGAACAGGAGTACGGGAAACTCAATCCCAACGCACCGCCAGAACTTTCTCGCTTTGCCTTTCTGGTCGGTAAGTGGGGTTGCGAGGCGAAGCTAAAGCGGGAGGACGGGACCTGGGAGGGTCTGATGGCCGAGTGGGAGGGACGTTACATCCTGGATGGGTACGCGATCGAGGACAAGTATCGAATGACTACGTCCGCCGGCGAGCTTCTGGTGCTGGGGATAAACTTTCGTTTGTATGATGCCAAGAAGAAGACTTGGAACATGAAATGGCTAAATGCTTTGGGTGGTACCTGGGTTGACCTAGGAACGGAGACGAGCGGCGTCAAGATCGACGAAAAAGGAATCACGTATAGCATGGATGAGCCTGTTGCCTCCCATGTGTTTACGCGCGCTACCTATACGAACATTTCTGAAAATCACTTTACTTGGCGAGGCGAGAGGTCAGACGACGGCAAGACGTGGCAAGAATTCATGGTGATTGAAGCTTATCGCAGTAAGGACTAAGTCGCGGCGCGAATTGTGGTAGGCTCGCGCGGGGTTGTGGAGCGAAAAACGATGAAGAGGATGCGAATTGCGGTGGTGGTGTGCATCGCGGGGGGAATTGCGGCAGCGGGTGCGTGTGCGCTGCATGTGCGGACGGCGCGGGCGCAAACGGGAATGATTGACGTGAGCGCACTCTATACGAAGCAGGGCGCGATGATTCCGATGCGCGACGGCGTGAGGCTGCATACGGAGATTTACGCGCCGAAAAACGCAAGCGGACCGCTACCGTTTCTGATTACGCGCACGCCCTACGGCACGAACGACGACGCGAACGGGTACAGCCGGCTTTTCGGGATTTATCAGGAGATGATTCCGGAAGGCTATATTTTCGTGATGCAGGACATACGCGGGCGATACGGTTCGGAGGGACAATTTGTGATGCAACGGCCGCCGCGCGACCGGAAGGACCCGAAGGCGATTGATGAAGGCACGGACACGTACGACACCATCGACTGGCTGCTGAAAAACGTGCCGAACAACAACGGGCGCGCAGGGCTACTGGGGATTTCCTACGGCGGATGGCTGACGGCGATGGCGCTGCTCGAGCCGCATCCGGCGCTGAAGGCCGTGTCGGAGCAAGCGTCGCCGGCGGACATGTTTCTGGGCGACGATTTCCACCACAACGGCGCGTTCCGGCTGAGCTACGGATTCGAATACGCGGCGATGATGGAGACGGGAAAGACGAATTTCACTTTTCAGTTCGACAAGTACGACACCTACGAATGGTATCTCGAGCTGGGTCCGCTATCGAACGTGGACACGATGTATCTGCACGGGCGAATTCCGACGTGGGAAGACTACGTCAACCATCCGAACTACGACAGCTTCTGGCGGAAGCAGGCGTTCTATCCGTATTTGAAGGACATGCATTTGAGCGTGCCGGATTTGAATGTGGCGGGATGGTGGGACCAGGAAGATTTTTACGGACCGGTGAAGATTTACGAGACGCTGGAGAAAAACGATACGAATCATTTCAATTATCTGATCGTTGGGCCGTGGAATCACGGCGGATGGGCGCGGAGCGACGGCGAAAGCCTGGGACGGATTCAGTTCGGCGTGCCGACGAGCAAGGATTTTCGCGCGGATGCGCAGGCGCCGTGGTTTGCCTACTGGCTGAAGGATAAAGGCGAGCTGCCGTTCAAGAAAGTGCGGACATTCGAAACCGGAGCGAACAAGTGGGTGGATTACGACGCCTGGCCGCCGACGGCAAACGTGATGGAGAAGAAATTGTATTTTGGCGCGAAGGGGAAATTATCGTTTGACGCGCCGCGGGAAATCGGCGCAAACGCGTTTGACAGCTATATTTCCGACCCGGCACATCCGGTTCCCTACCGGCATAGGCCCATCGAGGAGACCTACGGGCCGGGGAGCCGCTGGTACACGTGGCTTGTGGAGGATCAGCGATTTGTGGATTCGCGGCCGGATACGGTGAACTGGTCCACGGGACCGCTCGAACAAGATGTGTGCGTGGCGGGAGATATTGTGGCGCATTTGTACGCGTCAACGACAGGCAGCGACAGCGACTGGATTGCGAAGCTGATTGATGTGTATCCGGAGAAGTATGAAGCGGAGCCGTCGATGGGCGGATACGAGCTGATGATTGCGGATGAAGTTTTCCGCGGGCGTTTCCGCAACAGCTTCGAGAGGCCGGAGCCGATTACGCCGGGAAAAGTGACGCCTTACACGATCGATTTGCACACGAATAGCCACTGCTTCCTGAAGGGCCACCGCATCATGGTGCAGGTGCAGAGCACGTGGTTTCCGATCATCGACCGGAACCCGCAGAAGTTTGTGCCGAATATTTTCAAGGCGAAGGCGAGCGATTACATCGAGGCGACGCAGAGGATTTATCGGAGCAAAGAGTATCCGTCGAACGTGGAGATACCAGTGGTGCAGCACTGAGCTGAGCATGACCTAAACTGAGAAAAGCAGATTCCTCGCACCCGTTCGCGACTTTGTTTATGTTGGCTGCTTGCCGCAGGCCGCGCGAACGGGGCTCGGAATGACAGATCGAGTTTGGTCGCGACCGCATAGGAGGCAATGGTGAACGGACGAGTGGATATGAACATGGTGACGAATGCGTTTGAGCTTCCCGGATACCACATCGTGCGATCCATGGGATTGGTGCGCGGAATCATTGTGAGGTCGCGGAGCATATTCGGGAATATCGGCGCGTCGCTGCAGACAATCGTCGGCGGAAACATCACGCTCTTCACGGACATGTGCGAAAAGACGCGCGAAGATGCGCTGGAGCTGCTGATGGAACATGCCGCGGAGCGCGGAGCAAACGCGATCATCGGCGTGCGCTACGATGCAAATGAAATCATGCAGGGCGTGACGGAAGTGCTGGCGTACGGGACCGCGGTGATGGTGGAACGCGCAACGTGAGGGCCAGACGGCGCGGAGAGCGTCGCGGCGAAGCAGAGATGGTGTTAGAATTGAGCCAGAAAAATAGGCCCGTAGCTCAGTTGGTTAGAGCGCTACCTTGACACGGTAGAGGTCTGCGGTTCGAGCCCGCACGGGCCTACCATTGCTCCCCAAGCAAATGCGGATGGGAAACCAACGCAATTACAGCGCGGTCATGCACCCTGGAATGTGTCGTTGCCAAGCCAGAGTTCGGCAAGGAATTTGAGATTCATTCTGTAACTTCTGGTAACCGTATAGTCTTGCCCGTTTCTCAAGCGCAGCAAGTACTTTCCCGGCGCGTGAGGACGAATCTCCTCGACCCATGATTTGTTTACCAAGATGGATCGGTGAATGCGGACGAAGCCGAATGGCTTCAGTTTTTCCTCCATCGCGGAAATCGACTCGCGGAGGTGATAAGAGCCAGACTCGCGCTGCAGCAGCACATAGTTACCCTGCGCCACGACAGCAAGCACGTCGGCCGAGGCAATGAAAACAACTCCTCCGGCTCGGGTCTTAAGGGCGATTCTAGTGGTTTGCTTGCGAGAGGGAGACGGTTTCTGCGGGTTAGGCGCCGAGCTCGTCGCATCTTTCTCTATGTCGGTCAGCGTTGCGTTCATTTCGAGTTATCCGAGTAGATTGACTTGACCGCATGCGGCCAAGCATCTTCTCGGCCGCACCCCAACGATTCATTCGCCCTCAAAGGGCAATCAAAAAAACCACTCGTATTGCAATTCATCGATCAACAAGCCTTATTTGCCGGCAGTTTTTCTTTCCCGCATCGAAGATGGGCCCATGAAATTTGATTACTTCACCCGATTGTTTCCGGAATGCACTCCAAGCTGGCCACAGATTTCACACGGAGTTTCTTGGCGGGGTGCGTCTTGATCCAGCTATCGTAGTTCATATGCATTTGCTCGACGGACCTCGGGATGGTGCGTTCGAGAATCATCAGCCACTGATGGAGTGTGAGTGAATCGTTGCGAGGATGAGCCGCAGTGTAGTCCCAGCAATTTTCGGGCAGGTTGTAAAGGAGCCTGTACGTCGATCTCCTCAGATACGAAATGATCCGGAGAGATTCGAGGACCGTTTGATCAAAATAGACGAAGGATCGAACCCGGGACCGACCGGCGAGTTCGTTTAGCGGTGTGCCGGGCTGAGCAACCCACTGGCGAGACATTACATAGGAACTTGCCTCCGCTTCGGTAAGCTCGATGACCATATCGTGAATGCTCGGACGGTCTGGGCGGGGACGGTAGCGCCACATTTGCCTTGGAAATTGACGCAGCGCAGCGTTCAGCGACGATGGCCCAATCCTGAATGATTCAAGCAGACACCTGACATCTTCTCGCATATGTTCGGTCATTTTCTCGCATTGCCTCTGTGAAGAATGGGAACCCAACTTTGGACAACAGATCCTGTGGCTCTGACACACGCGGCAGGAATTGAGGGAAGGCATGGTACCAACTGGTCGGTATGTGGCTTTGCGGCCAATTGAGCAATCGGTTGTTTGGCTCCATTATGCATATGGGTGTTTCGAAATTATACCATACGTACGAATGTAGCGATAGCGGGAGGATCTGGGGGATCCTCCCGCACCGCCACTTTGGCTACTACCAGTCTATGCTCAAACCAAGCTGCAACTGGCGTGGGAGGTTACCCTGCAAGTTCCCGCCGCCACCCAACACGCCCCACGTACCTGGGCTAAAGATGTTGAGTGCAGGATCGTTCGGTTGCATATGGTTCAGGACGTTGGTGAAGTCAAAGAACATCGTCCCGCTGAACTTCTCGGTGATCTTGACATTCTTGTTGATGCCCATGTCCAAGTTCCAGAACGGCAGACCCTTTAGCGGACCGCCGCCCCCAATCTGGCCGTCGAAGCCAAGAATGGGGTTGCGGATCGGATCGCCGAATATGCCAGCTCCCGGGCACGTTGCGGCCGGGTTGCTGAACACGTTAAAGCCTGGGCCGAAGTTGCCGCAGGGCGTGCCATCCGGGGCCACCCCACCAGCCGATGCCTTTCTCGTGCCGCTGTAGTGCAGGTTCTGCATGATCACGCCGTTCTCTTCCGACCCCACATAGCCCGGATTCGTTTCACCGAAGCTCGTGTTGTCGCCGCCAGTCCCCGTGCCGAGCTCGACCGGGAAACCACTGCCGTAAGTGAACAGCGGAGAGAAGTTCCATCCGCCGAGCAGATGCCCGATCACGCCCTGCTGAGACTTGTAGAAGGGTTCAGCGTAATTCATGAAGAAGTTGAAGTTAAACTTCTCGTTGTACGTCTGCGGCCCGTACATGTTCTGGAGGTTCCAGGGGTCGACAGTCGTGAATGCGCTGCTAGCCTGCAGGACGTTGACCGTGCCCAGCGCATTGCTATACTGGAAGCTGGCCTTCGTGGTCAGGCCATGCCAGTCCGTCATCGTCAACTGCAAATAGCCGGCATTGTAGTTTCCAAAGCCGTTGCTGACAGTCGTATCGATGGACGGTGTTTCGCCCTGGCACCCAATCCCAGTAGTACTGCCTGTCGGGCACGTCACTCCGATGGGATCGCTCGGCGAGCTCCGGGCAGCATTTCCGTTAAATAGCAAGAAACCGGCGCTGGAAACGCCGTTCCAAGCATTGTACGGAACAGACCCTTGCATGTTGCCGTTGGCGGCGTTCTGCCTAACAAACTCCGCCGTGCAACTGGTAAGGCCAGTGATGCCACCCGCGAAATTTCCTGTGCAGTAGTTTGACCCCGCTCCTCCCAGTGCGGTCTCGAAGAACGGCTGCACCGGAATGCTGCTCAGGTTCGTGCCGAAGTTTGTCGCTTGCATCACCTGAGCCCAGGCGTTAGCGAACGTCTGTCCGCCCTCGGTCATCATGTACGGAACGTTCGTCAGGCTGTAATACTCGCCTTCATTGGACATGAGGCGGCCAATGTAGCCCACTTCGGCGAGAATTTTCGGCCCGAACTGGTGCTGAATGCTGAGCGTGAATTCATCGGAACGATCTGGCGTGAAATTCGGATCGATCGTTTCGCCCGGCCCGGTTTGGACGTCGTTGAAACCCGGATACCACGGCTGGGGAAGGCTCGCGCTCGGGGCGGGCAATGGCGCATTCACGCCATCCGCGCCGACCCGAAAGCCGTTCGCGGCGGTGGTTAAATTGGATGTTGTAGCGCAGGTTCCTGTCATGGTCGGGCCCTCGCACACAGCCGGCTGCATCAAGCCCGGCGTGAGCATCGGTACCAGCATGGGGTCCACGCCGTTGATCCGCCCAAAGATCCGCGAATAGCCCGCGCGGACCACTGTGTCCGGACGGACGTTCCACGCGATTCCGACGCGAGGAGCGAGTCCGCCGAAGAACGGGTCATAGGGATAGTGATTGTGATGATTCGTATTGTCGACGGTCGAGAAACCGATCATCGGGGCATAGGCGTTGCCTTGCAGCGCCGCCGCCCGTTCGTTATTCAGATAATTCATGGCATACAGAATGTTGTCGTTCTGATCCACCATGACCGTCTGATAGCCGCCATTGGTATTGTACGGCGGCATCTGCACCGTGTAACCGAGGCCGTAGTTCAGCGAAATCGTGGGCTTCAAGTGCCACGAATCGGAGAAATACAGGTTGTAGGTCGGAATGACGCTGGTATTCAGCAGCGGCGGCGAACTCGTGCAATCCGCCGTGGCAGCCACACCGGCGATCGCACAGTCGCCAGTGGGCCTGGGCAAGAGAGGCAGGCCAGTGGAGCGCGAGCCGGGCGAGCGGGTATAGAGACCCTGTGTCTGATCCACCATACCAGTTACGATCGAGTAAAGCTCGCCATATTTCGCTGCGTCAGCGCTGCTGCTGCTTACGCCAAGCGGCGTCACGCCGCTAAGGTCGATGTTATTGTTAGTAAGCGCGCTGGTGAACGAAGTTCCAATCAGATACTGCTCGAACGTGTTGACAAACGAACCGTTATCGTTCCGCTCGTGCGTATCGTTGTTCCGCTGATACGTGCCGCCCATCTGGAACAGATGGTTGCCCTTGATCCACGTCACGTCGTCGCGGTACATGGAATCATGACCGTCCCAGTAGCGCGTGCGTACGTTCTGGTTGTTGGTGTTATAGGGAATAAAGACCGGGTTATCGGTGGTACCGGCCCCGCTGTTCTCCCCACCAACTTCCAGTGCGGCCGGGTAGCCAGCGACGTTTGGAACACCACCGGGGTCTCCATACGCCCACCAGTTCCGCGTATAGCTGAAGTGTATGTCGTTGGTCACATTCGGCGTCACATCCGTTGTCAAGCCTGCCGTATAGAGCCACGGCTCCTGAGGCTTCGTGCGAACGGCCGCGTAGTCCCCCTTCGTATCGCCCGGGAAGAACCCGCCGACGTCCCACTGATCCGATACTGTGTTTTGCAATTTGTAGTAATGATACGTGCCGTTGAAATGCCAGTTCTTGGCAAAGTCGTGGTCAACACGCGCCACGCCGAAGTTGCTTGACTGCGGCGTGGAGATGGCGCCCTTATAACCGCAATAGTTTTGGCCATCGCCTTGATTGCAGTCATTCGGCAGAGGCAGGTAGGTGTTCCACAGATTCTTCAGCACAGGGTTAAAGCCCAAATTGCGCGGATCGCAGGTGCCAGTCCCGCTGGGCCCGCAACCAAAGGTTTGGCCTGGAGTGTAGGTATAGGTAGTCACAGAACCAACAGTCACCGGATCACACCCCTTAGCCGCCACGCAGGTTACCATGTTTGCAGCATAGGTCTTGCCTGTTGCCGGATCCGTCGTAGCTACATTATTTGGATTGATTACTTCACCGTCCATCTGCATCAAGCCCGTCCGCAGAGTCGCCGTCGGGAAGGCGCGTTCGAAGATCGAGTTTTGCGGGAAACGGTAGCCTTCGTAGTTGCCGAAGATAAACCAGTTCCCACCCAGGAAGTTCGAATGCGGTATCTCGCCGCCCGCCGATGCACCAAACCGGCTGAAATGCGAACTCGGTTGCGCCGTCCCCGTGCTGTTGTTGTCCCACGTGTTCGCGCCACCAAAATTGTTGTCCAGATAGTATTCGTAAACCGAACCGTGCAGCGTCTTCGTGCCGCGCTTGGTCACCAGTTGCATCTGGCTGCCACCGCCGCCATTGAAGTCCGCCGTCTGGTTTGCCGTCGATACCTTGAACTCCTCAATGCTCGCCACCGGAACAGGCACAACCGCCGACGGTGTTTGGTTATTACCCTGGGTGTGCATAGCACCCGCGCCGCCCGCCGTGTCCGAACCGAAGCCGTGGATGTACGTATTGTTGTCACCGCTCATGTCGTCGGTGGCAAATCCACCGTCAAGCTGGAAGGAGTTTTCATCCTGGGATTCACCGCCCGTGTTGCCATTGATATTCTGACCGGGCGAAAGAATGGCCAGAGTGGAAGCATCGCGGCTCTGGTTGGGCAGGTTCAGGATGATCGCGCCACTCAGCGTCGTGCCAACAGTCGGTGTCACCGTCTGCAACTCGGCTCCCGGCGTCTCCGTCACCGTTACCGTCGTCGAGACGCTCCCCAACTGCATCTTCGCGTTCTCCGTCAGTTGCAGGCCGAGCTTCACCACCTGGTTGCTGATCACGGTGGACGAGAAACCAGCCTTGGAAATCGTAATGTCGTATGCACCAGGGTCTACGTCAGCAAAGACGTAACGCCCCTGAGTGTCTGTCACGGTCGAACGCGACGTCCCCGTTGACTTCAACGTGATTGTCACCGTCGCATTCGGCACGATGGCATTGCTGGCGTCGGTCACAACGCCAACGATCATGCCCGTGCTCGCCGATTGTGCTAACACCGGCTTAGGTGACATCCCTAATACCAAAGCAAAAGCAAAAACGCAGAAAAAGAACGCTGAAGCAACGCGTTCCAATCGTAAAAAGTTACGCATCGACTACCTCCCGCCTCAGTCGCAAATTTTTAAGCCAATGACCAACAGCCCCAAAAATTCACCCACATACGCCTAGTTGCACCCCGGCGCACTTCATTTCTTCCCGGATGATTGGCAATAGTAGGGCCAAAGCTAGATGACACATTTGCAACGACTTAGAGGGTGAGTGAGGTCGGGGGAATATGATTTTTAGGATGACTATTTATCAGGATAGCCACAGCGAAATATCTTCTCACTCTATTATCGACTTTCATACCTAAAGAACGCGATGTGACCACGGGGCCGGTGCAATTCACATCAAATGGAAGAGACATTCCCGGAATTCCAGATTTGGGAGCAAAGAAATCGTGCTGTCATCAGAGAGGAACTGACCAACCATCTCGTGGAGGAAGCGTGTAACTTTTCCACTGGGAGAGGGCGGTCCGATGATTTCGCGTAGCGGAACTAAAATCTTCAGAAATCAAGACAACCTTGAAGCGAGTAAATTAATCCAACCTAAACAAAACCAGAAGTAATGATTCCGGCGGGTGCTAACCGTGGACAGTAAACATGCATCAACAGCGGAACTTGCTGATTCGATGACCGCGCCCGGGACAAATCAGAACCTTGGCGAAGCCATTGACACAACCTCTCTCCGACTGGCCAGTACCGACGAACTGCAGCAGCCGGAAGCAGCCTCCGAACTCCAAGATCCCTTTGCAAGGCAAGCGACGAGAATGGCGATCAAGAATGATGGCAGAATTCTTTTCATCAATCTGAGCGACGTAATCGCCGTTGAGGCACAGGGCAACTACGTGCTCTTACAGCGGGAATCCGGATCGTTTCGATTGCGAGAATCGATTTCCGAGCTCGCGGAAAGACTCAAATATTTCGGATTTGTCCGCATTCACCGATCGGCACTTGTAAATCGAGCATGGGTTGAAGAGATCCGTCCCTGTATGGGCGGGGAATATCTGCTGCGCCTGACGAGCGGGAGAGAATTTTCGGTCACGCGGACGTACAAGAAAAATCTAGAGGCGCTGGCGGAACTTTGGCTGGGGAACGAGTTATTTGCTGACAACTGAAAATCAGGTGCATGTCTGAGCCTCAGTCAAAGCTGAGTGGCCGTCTTCGCGGCAACCTTCCTTCCAATTCATCACCACACTGATCGTCCACGATTTGCGGATAATCAAGGATCAATTATGCGGCCGATTTCCTCATTAGTTTTGCGCGGAATCTGACCGGAGTGGGACGAGTCAGCGCAGATCCACACCAATGAGAGTGGCATCCCTCTCGGGAACCAGCGCGAGGACAGATGCCTCCAGTTCGTGTGCGCTCTTGGCGTCATTGGGATAGTTGCAAATAAATGTAGCGAAGGAAAACTTGTTCGCTGAACCGGCAGCGCCGAGCGTTTGTTCCAATTGAACCGTGGTCGCGTTGGCGGCGGCAGAATCGGTATCCGGCAGAAGCAAGCCGAACAGTCCCTGCCCTAGAAGGTACATTGAATCTGTGGGACGCAAACCCCGGGAGATACAGCGCGCTACCTCGCCCAACGCGGTAGTTTGATCTTTGTCGCTGATGTCCTGCTGAAATTTCAGTCTCACCACGACCAGAGAGAGCGGGCGCTGCATGTTCGAGGCGCGGCGGTATTCCATCGTGAGGCGGTCTTGAAAATGACTCATGTCCTGAAGATTGTGGAGAAGGTCCACATCGGCCTGATGGCGCAACTCGAGGTTCCGGTCGAGCTGCGCAACGAGCTGTTGCTTAAGCCGTCTGAACGTTCGCTGGCGATCGAGGAGATAAATGACGAATAAAATGGACAGGACACAAAAGCCGATAAAAGCGAAGCGGAGAGTCCATTTGTCTCCCTCTTCCGGGTGAACAAACACCAACGGGTACATCAAGAGAGCCACACCACCGGCCATCACCAGAACGATAATCGCCGACAGAATGGTCAAATGAATTTCGCGCGACTCTAAACGATCCAGCTCGGCTCGATTGAATCCGATCATTGCCAGGCCCGCCTCTGTCCCAAGACAAACACCGCCAACGGACGCTAAAGCCAAAAATCCCATTTATATTTTCGGCTGAATACAAAATTGTTACAAGCGGTCCATATGGCTCTGTAGCTTAGGCGTTAACGCAGAAGACGAAAGTAAGCTGGGACGCCTCAAATCTATTGATAAATTATCCGCATCCGAGTTCGACTCGAAAAATCTGGAAATGCGCGGCCCGACGACTACCTATGCCAACGGGGAAACTGGACGGCTACAAATTCCGGCCGGCATGGGCGTCACAGCGGAATAAGATGCGGAGCAAAACCAGTTTTTCGCATACGAGCCGCGACATCCAACATTCGCATTGAAAATTTGCTGTTTGCGGGCGCGCGGGCATGCCAGACTTTCGAGACGTTCCCTCAAATTTTCGATAGCGGTTCAGCCTGAATTTTGACTCCTTGTGTCGCGATTAAGAAAATTCAAACGGGCCGGCTACTAGACCTTGGACTCGATTGACAATGAATATTTCCTGCCGTACCGTTAGCGAACAAAACAAAGCGACAAAAAAAACCGCTTTCGACGATGTATTTGCCAGGGACCGATGAGAATTCAGCTTTGCAAGATTGCTGCGCTCAGCACGCTGGCATTGATGGTTGCGGGAGTTGCGGCAGGACAAGGAACTCCACCGGGACCCGGACCCGGCGACGGAATGCCGGTTGTCAACACGGGGCCTGGACTGGGCTCGCTGACTGTCTACGTGGTGACGGAGACAGGCGCTTCGCTTCCCCCCAGCGCCGATGTGCAGATGAGGCTGAGGCCAACACTTTCCCTGTTTGAAGATCCTCTGCCGCTTTTTCCCAGAGTCGTAAAAGACGCCTACCTTTTTGATTTCATCAACACAAATGATCTGTATGACCTGGAGGTCGACGCAAAAAATTATGAAACGGCGCACAAAAGGATTGCGCTGCAAAATACGGATCTGAAAGCGCAGAGCGTCATCGTGTTTCTGAAGCCGGTGGATGAAACGCTTGTCTTTCAACCACCCGGGGGCCAATTTACGCTGCCGCCCGACGCAGTGAAGGAAGTGCAGAGCGGGTTGAAGGATCTTCAGTCGAATAAATTCAAGCCCGCACAGAAACAACTGAAGAAGGCCCTGGAGCTGGCGCAGGACAATCCCTATGTGAATTACCTTATGGGGATGCGTTTCCTGCTCGACAATAAAGCCTCGCAGGCAGAGCCGTACCTTGAAAAATCTGTATCGGCGGACCCCCGGCAAGGCCTCGCGCTCGTTGCGCTCGGAAATGCGCGTTATCAGAGAGGGGATACGGCTGGGGCGATTCGGATGCTGGACCAGGCCGTGCAACTGGATCCCGCATCCTGGAAAGCGCATTGGCTGCTGGCGGAATCATACTTGCGCGAAAAAGATTATGAGAAGGCGCGCACAGAGGCAGAGACGGCTCTCGCTAATGGCAAGGATAAAGCAAGCCAAGTGAAGCTGGTGCTCGCCGAAGCGATGGCGGGAATGGGAGACCGAGAGGACGCGAGAAACACAGTTTATGCGTTCCTAGTTGAAAATCCTCGCTACCCTGACGTGGCAGGGATCCAAACGTGGTGGAAACAATTGGCCGCTGCGCCGGCGGTTTCCGTGCGTATTTTTCCAAAAGGCCCGGGAAGCTCTCCCGCAACAATCAATCTGCCTGCACCGACACTGCCCGCAGATCTGGCCCTAGACCTGCCACCAAGCGAAGACTGGGCGCCGGAGGACATTGACGCAGAAAAACCGTTTGTCATATCGAACGAGGCTTGCACGCTGCCAAAGGTGCTGGACGCAGCAGCAAATGAAGTCCAAAAGCTAACGACGGATTTGCAAGAATTTTCGGCGACAGAGGATTACGAAGTAACGGAGGTAAAACGAAACAAACTGTTGGAGGCTCCGGAAAAGCGCTCATTCACCTACATGGTAACGATTGATGACGCGAATCCGAAGTCAATTCGGATGGAAGAGTTGCGCCGGCCGGTGCTTGTCGCAAGTGAAATGCCCGGAGGAATCATGGATACGGGAGCGCCGGCTTTGGTCCTGGCGTTCCATCCGGCATACCGGGATGCTTTCCAATGGACGTGCGAAGGACTGGGAGAATGGAATGACCGGGCTGCATGGGTGGTGCGGTTCCAGCAGAAAGCGGACTGGCCCACGAGCCCTTTGTCGGCATTCGAGAGCGATAGGCAGAGCATGGTGCTGCCTTTCAAGGGGCGCGCGTGGGTGGACGTCAACGCAGGAGAAGTGGTTCATATGGAAACGGACCTCGTCAAACCGCTGCCGTCCATCGAATTGTCAAGGCAGCACATCATCGTGGACTATGCGCCGGTGTCCTTCAAAAATCACAATGTCACATTGTGGTTGCCGGAGTACGTTGACCTCTACATGCATTACAGGACGCACTACATCCATTTCTACCATCACTACAGCAATTTTGTGCTCTTCTGGGTCGGGGCGGCGCAAAAAATCGGCAAACCCAAAAAATCCACAGATCAATGACGGGCCTTCGCTTCGTAAGCCTGGACGCGAACTCGCTATCTTGAAACTGGCTCGGAGATGTTCAGATTATAGAGCCAAGCGAAAAGTAACCCGCCGACTGCTCCATCTGCAAGCCCCTCAATTGCGGCTATCAACGCGTCTCCGAGTGTATGCGTTGCATGAAACCCCGGATAGACCGAACTCATGGCTTCGAGAAAAGCAACGCCATAAGCTGGCCACGCGATGTTGATGAGACCTACGAACAAAAGCACACCTCCCCACAACAGACCACAGGAAATAGCCATGGACTTCAAGGAAAGCCTCATGAGATGCCTCCTTAAAAGTTTTATTTCGCTGCCGGAGCGGTTCCGCAAAACGGGCGCCCGCATTCCTCAATCTCAATGCGCGGATGATACCGATATTCTTCCGGTGCCGCACTATTACGGAAGAGATCCCGGCGACTTGTATCATCCAGACAAAAAGATTCTAGTCGTCGAGCGGCGGAATTTATGTGACGCAGCTCACAGGCGCCAAATGGCAGACCGGGCCCCAAGCACTGCATATTCCCATACGCGAATAAAACGATTGGAAACGCAAGCTGGCACACTGGCCGTCTAACCAACAGAGCAAATTGGGGTGAGGGAGAAAGCGCGGGGGCGCGTGAATAGGACCGCGCCGGACGATGCGACCGCGGCTTTCCAAAGATGGAGCACATTATGCGGGTGATGGGATTGAAAACAGGAATACTGGCGACCGTGACGCTCATAGCCGCGAGCCTGAGCATCGCAGGAGCATCGCGCGCGTGCGCGGCCTCGCTGCAAGCGCAACAAGCCGCGGCTTCAAGACAGATTGGAACCATCAAAACGATTGCCGGCAATACCCTGACGATGACGACGGATCAGGGCGCCGAAATCACGGTGAACATGCAGGATGCGACGCGAATCCTGCGAGTCGAGCCGGGGCAGAAGGATTTGAGCAATGCGGTCGTGATTCATTTGCAGGATTTGCAGGTCGGGGACCGGATTCTGGCCCGAGGACAATCGTCGAACGATGGCAAGACGCTGACAGCTGCGGTGCTCATCGCGATCAAGCACGCAGACATCGCAGAAAAACAACAGCAAGAGCGTCAAGAGTGGCAGCGCGGCATCGGCGGATTAGTGAAGTCGGTAGACGCCGCGAACAGCACGGTGACCATAACAACGGCCTCGTTGAGCGGCATCAAGGACATCGTTATCCACACATCCAAGGACACTATGGTGCGGCGTTATGCGCCGGACTCGGTTGAATTCGACAAGGCCAAGACAAGCGCGATAGACCAAATCGTGCCCGGCGACCAGCTTCGCGCGCGCGGGACAAGAAGCGCAGACGGAAGTGAGTTTACCGCGCAGGAAATTGTGTCCGGGTCGTTTCGAAACATCGCGGGAACAATTAGCTCGATTGACACGACCGGAAATGCGGTAAACGTCATGGACTTGATCGCGAAGAAGCCCGTCCTCGTGAAGATCACAGCGGAATCGGAAATCAGGCAGTTGTCTCCGCAGATGGCGCAGTTCATTGCGATGCGGCTGCGGACTCCGCAAGGCGGCCAACCCGGAGGCGGAGCACGACCGGAGAGGGCTTCGGCGGGCGGACAGGCTCCCGGAGGCTACGGCGGGATGACCCGCGGGGGAGGCGGGCGCGCGGACTTACAGCAAATGCTCAACCGGCTGCCCCCTGTCAAACTCACTGATTTGCAAAAAGGCGAGGCGGTGATGATCGTGTCAACGCAGGGCGCGAATCTCGGAGAAGTAACGGCGATTACGCTGCTCGGCGGAGTGGAACCAATTCTGGAAGCGGCATCGCGAGGCGGCCAGACAATGACACTTTCACCCTGGAGCCTCAGCGCACCAGCGGAAGACGCCGGCAATCCATAAAATCCGCAAATCACCAACATTTTATGGAACTTAATGGCGGGAAACCACGAAATCAAATGGGGAGTTGTGAATGCGAATTTATAAGCCTTTCATTTTCTTACTGGGTTTGTTGATTGCGAGCCCGCTTTTCGCGCAGGGCGGCACGGGAACGCTCCGTGGTGTCGTGAAGGATCCTTCTGGGGCCAGCGTAGCTGGCGCAACCGTGATCGTGACGGACGCAAACGGGCAGGCGTCGAGGTTCACTGTGAATCGCCAAGGCCTCTACGAGGCCAAGAACCTGGCTCCGGGTGTGTACAAGGTACAGGTTATCGCCAAGGGCTTCAGTTTTTTCGAGAAGGACGATGTTCAGATCACGGCGAATCAGATTCAAGAAGTCGACATTTCCCTGGCGATCGAAGTACAGCAACAGAAGGTCACGGTAAACGCCACGGCTCCTACGTTGAGCGTCAATCCGGCGAGTAACGCTGGGGCGATTGTGTTGCAAGGCAAGGATCTGGAAGCTCTTTCCGACGACCCGGACGAATTGCAGTCCGATCTTCAGGCTCTCGCCGGGCCATCGGCGGGTCCGAATGGCGGGCAGATGTATATCGATGGATTTACGGCGGGGCAACTGCCGCCGAAATCGGCCATTCGAGAAATCCGCATCAATCAAAATCCATTTTCCACGGAATACGATCAACTGGGATACGGACGAATCGAAATTTTCACCAAGCCGGGAACTGACAAATATCACGGTCAAATCGAACTGAATGGCAACGACTCAAGCTTCAATTCCATGAATCCCTTTGCCGTGTCGGAGCCAGCGTACGACTCGACACTGTGGAATGGCAGCGTGGGAGGACCGCTGGGAAAGAAAGCTTCGTTTTTCTTCAGTGCGCAGAGGAGAAACATCAACGACGTGGACGTGCTGAACGCTTGCGTGCTGACGAACGACACGAATCCAGCTCTGTTCCAAGGGCCCGGCGGAACTTTCTCTCCGGGGACCAGCTCCGGAGGCGCATCGCCATGTTCTTCGACGCAACTTCCCGGCGTGAGCCCATTTTTTGCTTCGATCCCAACGCCGCGAACGAGAACCAACCTCAGCCCGCGGCTTGACCTGCAGGTGACAAAGAACAACACGCTCTCGGTGCGCTACCAATATTTCCGAAACAATCAGCAGAATCAACTCGGAGCGATCGATCTGCCGTCAGAGTCTTTCGATACGCTGGGAACCGAGCAAACGCTGCAGCTCGACGACACGCAAGTGATCGGCACGCATGTGGTGAATGAAACACGCTTTCAGTATCTGCACGACGTCAATAATCAAACCCCATTCACGAACACGCCGACTGTGAGCGTTCTGGGCGCCTTCACTGCCGGCGGCGCGACGGCGCAAACGGTGAACGATACAACGAATCATTATGAGCTGCAGAACTACACCTCCATCCAACATGGGAAACATTTTCTGATCTTCGGAGGAAGGTTTCGCTGGGTGACGGACGACAGTATTGCCAATTCGAATTTTCTCGGCAGCTTCAGCTTCGCATCGCTTGCCGCCTACCAGCAGACCGAGCAGAACATCGCAAACAACCAGCCGGCAAACGCAAATGGCGGCGGAGCCACGCAGTTTTCGATCAATATCGGAACCCCTGCGACGTCAGTGTCCATGTTTGACTCTGGAATATACATCCAGGACGACTGGCGCATCCGTCCCAATATCACGATCAGTCCGGGCCTGCGGCTGGAATCCCAGACCGACATCAGCAATTCCATGGATTGGGCTCCGCGATTGGCCGTTGCCTGGGGAATTGGCACGTCAAAAACGGGCGCGCCGAAAATGGTCCTGCGGGCCGGCACGGGAATTTTCTACAACCGGTTCGGCGAAGGACAA
The DNA here is from genome assembly GCA_035934015.1 of Candidatus Acidiferrales bacterium. Classification (NCBI taxonomy): domain Bacteria; kingdom Pseudomonadati; phylum Acidobacteriota; class Terriglobia; order Candidatus Acidiferrales; species Candidatus Acidiferrales bacterium. The sequence goes on along the minus strand of DASYYH010000006.1, from coordinate 256,610 downwards.
GTTCTCGAAGCAACCAGGTTGAATGGCGTGACGCAACAGGAATACGTGGCGCCATTCCCGTCGTGCTACTACACAACAGCTCCGCCTCAACCAGTGACGCTGAGCTATATTCAAAGCTTGTGTCCCGGCGGGCAGACATTGCCGACGATTTATCAGATCGCGCCGAACCTTCATGCGCCAGGGATTTTGCAGAGCGCGGTGACGGTCGAGAGGCAGTTGACGAATGTCGCGACGCTCTCTGTGTCGTACCTGAACTCGCGCGGGTGGGATCAATTACTCACGAACAACATCAATACTCCCACTCTGGGGACATATCCTTCCGCGCCGGTCTACCCCCTGGGTACGCCGGGAAACGTGTATCAATTCCAATCGGAAGGCGTGTTCCGGCAGAACGAGTTGGTCGTAAATCTCTCGGTCCGTGCCGGATCGAGAGTTTCGATTTTTGGCTACTACACTCTGAACTATGCCAATAGCGACACATCGGGCGTTGGAAGCTTTCCTTCGAATCCATTCGACATTTCTGAAGATTATGGAAGAGCGTCCTTCGACGTGAGAAATAGGGCATTCATGGGAGGAACTGTTGGACTGCCTTGGGGATTGCGGCTCAGCCCATTCATGGTGGCAAGCTCCGGTCTTCCATACTCGATTACAATCCAGCAGGACCTGATCGGCAGCTCGCAGTTCAATCAGAGACCAGCGCCGGCGACTGGCCCGGGCACGAACATCGTGGCCACTCCCTTCGGCTATTTGAATATCGATCCGAGCCCGACGCAAGCGCGGATTCCGGTCAACTCAGAAACAGGCCCTAGCCATTTCACACTCAATGTAAGACTGGCCAAGACATTTGGTTTCGGCCGGACAAAAGAGGGTGCGGGGCGGCCTGGATTTCCCGGCGGTGGCGGCCCGCGCGGCGGACGAGGACGACCGTTTGGAATGAGCGGCGGCATGTTTGGCGGGATGGGGAATCCGTCGAGCCGGCCGTACAACTTGACGCTCAGCATCTCCGCGCGGAACGTTTTCAACAATGTGAACCTGGGCGTGCCGATCGGCGTAATCGGGTCGCCGTTCTTCGGAGAATCCAATGGTCTGGCGGGCGGGCCATTTTCGTCTACCGCGGCAAACCGCATTCTCTATCTGCAAGCGGAGTTCAGCTTTTAACGCAGCTTCAGGTATCATCGGACGCGCCAAATAAAACCAGAGGTGGTCTATGACTTTCTGGCCGAATTGTTTTTCGAGGAGGAAGTTTCTTTGGGGCGCGATGGCGACGGCAGGAGCGGGATTGCTTCCGAAATCCCTCGCAGGCTTGTCGCGAGGTGAATACCAGGCGCAGACGTCTTCAGCCCATAATCGCTCAGGCATTCCGGACAGAATTCCAGGTGAAATCAAGCCGTTCGACATGGCCCAAGTGCGCCTGCTCGACGGTCCCTTCCGCAACGCAATGGAAATCAATCGCAATTATCTTCATTCCGTTCCCTCCGACCGCTTGTTGCCCATGTTTCTGGTGACGGCTGGACTTCCTTCGACAGCAGAGCCTCTCGGTGGCTGGGAAAAGCCGGACTGCGAACTGCGCGGACATTTTGCGGGAGGCCATTATCTTTCCGCCTGCGCGCAGATGTATGCGAGCACGGGCGACGAGGACTTGAAGGCAAAAGCCAGCGCCATGGTCGAGCAGCTCGCGCGCTGCCAAAAGGCGCTCAAGACTGGTTATCTCAGCGCGTTTCCCGAGGAAGAATTCGACCGGCTGCGCAACGGACAAAAGGTCTGGGCGCCGTTTTACACCATTCACAAAATCATGGCCGGCCATTTGGATATGTATCAGCACTGCGGCAACGAACAGGCGTTGGAAGTGGCCGAAGGAATGGCGCAGTGGGTCGGATTGTGGGTGAAACCGCTCAGCGATGAGCAGATGCAACGCATTCTGGAAGTGGAACAGGGAGGGATGCTGGAAGTTCTCTGCAATCTATATGCCGTGACGGGTAAAGGGGAGTATCTCTACACAGCGCGGCGGTTCGATCACAAAGATGTTTTTGATCCGCTGGCGGAATATCGCGATGAGCTGAAGGGCCTGCACACAAATACGAATATTCCGAAGATCATTGGCGTCGCGCGGCGATACGAACTCGCCGGCGACGCGCGCGACCACAATATTGCCTCCTATTTCTGGCAGGAAGTCGGGAACCGGCGAACGTATTGCACGGGCGGGACGAGCGACGACGAGCACTGGACATCGGATCCCGGCGATTTATCGAAAACGCTGAACAAGTGGGACGAGGAATGCTGCTGCGGGTACAACATGCTGAAGCTCACCCGGCACATCTTCGGCTGGACGGGCGATCCGCGCGCCATGGACTACTACGAACGGACGCTCTTCAACAGCCGACTGGGAACGCAGGACGCGGATGGAATGAAGAGCTATTTCCTGCCGCTTGGTTCGGGGTTCTGGAAGTATTACAACACGCGCTACGACTCGTTCTGGTGCTGCACGGGAACGGGCGCGGAAGAATATTCCAAATTCGGCGACTCGATTTATTTTCATGACGAGCACGGGATTTACGTCAATTTGTTCATTGCCTCGGAATTGAACTGGCCGGAGAAGGGCGTGCGGCTGCGTCAGGAAACGAAATTTCCCGAAGAAGAAAAGACGGTACTGATCTTCGATGCAAAAGAGCCGGTGGAGATGGCACTGAACTTGCGAATTCCCTATTGGGCCACGCGTGGCGGAACAATCAAGGTGAATGGCGAGGCGCTGCCGATTTTTTCGAATCCCAGCAGCTATCTGAACGTGAATCGAGTGTGGAAGAGCGGTGACCGCGTGGAATTGGCCATGCCGATGAGTTTGCGCACAGAGGCGCTTCCGGGAGATGAGACGCGCCAGGCGGTGATGTACGGCCCTCTGGTGCTTGGAGGACGGCTCGGCTCGGAAGGCGTGACGAAGGAGCTCATGTATTCGGGATACGACAGCACGCCGGATGAGCATCCCGGCGAGGCACCGACCATCCAACCCGCTTCGAAAGATGTGACGTCTTGGGTGGAACCCGCGCCGGGACAGCCGCTGCGTTTTCGCACGAAGGGACAGGCGAACGAAACGGCGCTGATTCCCTTCTATCAAATCGCAGGCGAAAAATACGTGGTCTATTGGAAGACACAAACCCGAGAGGACCGATTCGGGGACGCCGGCTGAGTCAGCGCTGAAGATTTTGGCGGCGAAGCTGGCGGAGCATCTCGCGAAGATCCGGACCGCCCTTGACAATCACGACGAGGGTAATCAGCGCAAACGCTCCTCCGGCGACGATCAGGCAAGCCGTCCAAAACAATTCCCAGTATTTCATTGCGATTCCTCGCAAGGCTTCATGGTGTCACTTCCTCGATTTGTTTTCCTGCCAGCAGGATCGCTTGCGATGGCGGAGTGGCGCGCCCCGCCAGAGAGCCAACGATAAAGCCGCATGCAGCGAGACTGAAGGATACAAAACCGGTCACGTTTTCGTTCCAATGAAGGAAAAAGAACGGAACGATGGCGCCCGCCGCTCCGAGAATCATCGCGAGGTAGCCCGCCAGAATGTTGGCGCGTTTCCAGTAAAGTCCGCCGACCACAGAAATGAGTCCGCCGGCTAAAAATATCGTGCCGGTGATGTTCAAATAGAGATAAACAGCGCCGGGCGGTGTGTAATAGAGACCCCAGAACATCAGAAACAAGCTGACAAAAAGATTGGCGATGCGATTGACGAGGAGCTGGGCACGCGATCCGAGCGGCTTTTTCCCGAGCATGGCCCGCAGCGGGAGAACGACATCCTGCGAAATCACGGCGCTCCAGCCAAGAAGATAAGAGCTATTGACGGACATGGTGGCGGCGAGCATGCCGGCGACGACGATGCCGCGCACGCCGGGGCCCAGAATTTGCGCCAGCATGGCGGGCATGGCGTCGATGGGAGCCATCGCGTGGCCGTGAATCATTGGCAAAGGAACGCCCTTGTCGAGAGCGCCTGTGCCGAAGAGAGTAAGCGCCGCGATGCCCCACAGCATGGGCAGCATGCCACGGCCGAGAAATATGAAGCCGGTCCAGGTCATAACACGCTTGGAAGTCTTCGGATCGCGAGCCGAGAAGATGCGCATGGCCGTCGTTTGCCAGCAGGTGACGATGGACAGCCACAGCAGAATTTGCCAGATGAGAAACGTCCAGCCGAATTTGGGGCTGGCAAGCGGGCTGAAGCCGGCGTTGCCCATCGTCGCAGCGACTTTGTGGACGATGTTGTGCCATCCGGCAAAATGCACGGCATAGATCGTGACGAGAATTGTGGCGATGGAGAGCAGCGCGTATTGCAGAAAATCCGTGATGACCACGGAGACCATTCCGCCGACGACGGTGTAGAGAAGCTCAAGAAGAAGAATCCCGGTCATCACGGCGACGAGATAACGCGCGGGAATACCGCTGACGATGGTCAGGAATTCGCCTTCGATTTTCAAAAACACGCCCATGTTGAGGATTCCGCCCAGCGCGACCAGAATTCCGGTGACGAGACGGAGGCCGCGGCTGTAGCGAATCTCGAAAAATTCCGGCACGGTCATCAATTTGAGCTGGCGGAAACGGCTGATAATGAAGCCTGTGCGGCCGACGAAAATCATCACTACGCCGGAAATCAGCGCGGCGGCAAACGAAGCGAAGCCGAAGCGATAACCAAGCTCGCCGTTGTACATATAGGTGATCGTGCCGATTTCCGTGGCGGCGAGCGTGGCGATGCCGACATAGAGGCCCAATTCACGGCCGGCGACGAGATATTGCGAAACGTCGCCGAGGTAGCGCTTGCCGACGAGACCGATAGAGACCGAGCCGACAAGATAACCGATGACGATGAGCCAGTCGGCGGCCGTGAAAGTCATCGCGGAGCGGCTTCCAGTGTGAGGACTTCGAAAGGTCGCAATGTGAATGTGTGCGGCTGCCCAGCGCGAAGATTTATATCCGTGACACCCGCGTCGTTTTTCCAGGGGCTGCGCGCGACATAATTTTCGGCAGCGGCGGACGGCAGCTCGAACGCGGATTGCACGTCGAGTTCAAACACTTGCGGCGCTTTATCCGGATTGCGGAGCGTGACAATTCCGCCGCGAGACGACCACGACGCCCAGCCGTAAACCTTCAGATGCGACGGATCGCCACCGACCCAGTGTGTGTCGACGAGAATATCGGCGTTGCGGCGCGACCAGCGCGCGGCTTCGGCGAGCGTATTCCAGTCGGAAATGGAAAGCAGAGAATGCGTAACGTACATTTCCTGAAGCTGCGTTCCCGTGCCGAAGTAGGAACGGATTTCAGCGGGAAAATCATGGCCCGGATCGTCGCTCAGTTTTTCGGCGTGGCGCGCGTAGATCAGGCCGTGAAGCATCAAGGAATTCAACGGATAAAGCGGGCCGCGGCGAACCACGTATTCGTGCGTCGCGGAATCGCGATACGTGATCCATTGCTGGCGATTCGAGCCGACGCCTGCAAAGGAATGATCGTCGCCATCGCGCCAAATGGAATCGGCATAGCGCAGCCAGAAGGGCGAAGGATAGGTGCCCGTCGTGAGATTCACGTAAAGATCCGGCTCGGCGCGGCGCAAGTCACCGATCAGGTTGATCATAGCGCCAAGATCGCTATCGAATTCGCTGCCGGGATATACCGTGGACGCGTTGCCCGTGCCGTCGAATTTGAATTGATTGATGCCGTAGGTGCGGATCATTTCCAGGCAAACTTCGCGGAAGCGCTTGAAATAATTAGGCCCGGAAAGCACGAAGCCGCCGGAGTTTTCCTCATAGCCTTGTTGCTTGCCATATTCCAGGCGCTCCTTGCGCGGGCCGTCGTAACCTCCCCATGGCGAAAGCCAAATGCCCGGCGCCGCATGATATTTCTGCGCTGCTTCCTTGACCGGAGCGAAGCCATTCGGAAAACCCGAATTGAAATTCCAGAGCGATTTGTGATTGTCCCAGCCGTCATCGAAGAGGAAAGAATCGAGCGTTACATTGCGCTTCACGTGCAGCTCTTCGCCGAAGGCGCGAATCACGTCCAACGCCCCCGCTTGGTCATAAGGCGTGAAATAACCGAGATCGTACCAGGAGTTGTAATGCAGAAACGTGCGGTACGGATGAGCGCGCTCGCGTTCAACATAGCGCAAGAAATCGCGCCGAAGCTGGCCGGGAGCTGTTGTGCCAATTACGGATGAATAGGACGCGTCGCGGCCATGGACGAGCGGCAGCTGGCGATCGATGCTGCAAGACAAGCGAGTGCCCTCAACAGTACTCTGCGACAGCGGATGCTCGAAACCGAAAAACCAAGTCCCTGAGATGACGGGTGAGCCTTTGACGGTGCCTGCAACTTCAGCTTCGGGGACATCGATTTCCACCATCGTTACTTCGGCGATCGGCAAATTTTCTTTGAGCGAAGAAAATTGCACTTCCTGCCGGATGTAGTTCGATCCATCGCGAAGGATCGCACGCCAAACTGCGCGGAGCCGCTGCTGCGTATCCTCAAAAGAAGCCGTCACGGCGCGGCCGGGGATACGTTCCGACCAGCGAGCAGCGCGCGAATCCGCGGCCAGTTCTTCGACCTTCGGGGCACTAACCAGGCGCATAGCCGAGGAATGAATCTGCGAGCCATCGGCAAGGGCCAGCGAAAAGGCGGACTTCGGGCCTGCAATCGTCTGTCCGTTTCGCTCGTCTTTCATCTGGACGAGTTGTAAGCCGTCCGGCAAGATTTGCCATTGTGCCGTGAGCAGGCGATTGGTGAGCGAAATCTTGCCGCCATCGATCTGCGCCCGTAGAGCGTCTTGTTGATCGGATGAGTCTTGGAGGATCGCACCGAAAGGCGAATGGCCGAGAAAGGAAGCTGCCGGAAGGCTTGCCAGCAACAAAGCGCCGCGGCCAACAAATTCGCGGCGAGTCATGGCACGCAATAAATCTTGCTGCGTTGGATCCGGGACTTTTTTCGCGCGACGCACGAATCTCCTCAACAAACTAGCGTTAATCGAACTGAACTAAACCCGGGCCGGGACCGCTGACGAAAAAACGGCTGTCATCGGCCCGCTCCGGAAAGCGCTGATGATAATGCGCCGCCCATGCATTGCAAAACTCTTCTTCGCGACCGGAATCGACGAGCGCCCAGACGCTGCCTCCGAAACCCGCACCGAAAGCTGAGGCCGCCGCAGCACCAAAAGAACGGGCGGAACGAGCCAGTTCGATCGTTTCGGGAACCTGGTTCTTAAGGAGCGTTTCAGCGAGAAACTGAGAACGATCGACAAGCACGCCAAGGCGCGCAAAATCCCCACGAGCGAGAGCATCTCCGGCGGAAGGAATGATTCCGTTGCTCTCTTCGGCAAACTGAGTGACGCGATCCAGAAGCGCGCTAGCGGGGTAGTCGGCGTCCTTCGATCCGCTCAATATTTGACGAAGCTGATCGCTCGCCTCGGGATACGAAGATAAGACCGCAGCAAGCGAGGAATCGCTGCGACCGGTGGTGCGGCGCCAAAGGTCCATAATTCTTTCCGCGGCTTCTGAAGCGCGATTGTAGGCATCGCGCGCGTCGCCGGTCTTGTCAGCTTTCACGCCGCTGACTCCGATGACGAAGCGATGCCGCTCCGGCAGAGAAATTTCCCGCTCGAAATGTATCGGGCAAAAAGAATACTGACGCAAAAATCCCGCGCGCGAACACAGGATGGCAACGTGGTCTTCGCTTCCTCCATGCGTGCCCACGCCGCGAGTGCCGAGGAAGGCCTTGTAGCTCGCGCCGCTTTCGATGGCAGCGAGATAGCCGGCAAGGTCTTCTCGGGAGGAAATGGCGCGCAGGTAAGATTGCGTCTGCCACAGTTCATTTGCCTGTGCGAGAACGAAGAAGATCGCGACCATGAAAGCGCTGGAACTGCTCATGCCCGAGGCGCGAGGAAGATCACTGGCGAAGACAATGTCCGCGCCCACGCGCTTGCCTGGAAAGTCGCGCGCCAGCCGTCGCGCCACGGTCATCGGGAAATTCGACCAGTGCCCCGCGGTTGGTTCGATGGATGCGGTGAATTCGAAATCGACGGAGGAGGCGCGGCCAGCGTCGAAGATGCATATCTGCGCGTCATCGCGTGGCGCGGCCACGATGCAGATGCCGTGTTCGATGGCACACAGAAGACTGCGACCACCTGCATAGTCTGTGTGCTTTCCGAGAAATTCGAGGCGGCCGGGAATGAAAAAAGCGTAATGGAAACTGGCGCCTCCTTCGCGCATCCCTTGCAATTCCCGCAGCAACCTCGCGAAGAGCGCAGATTTTGCAGAAGATTCGACGGCGCTCATGCCAGAGCCGCGCAGCCGATCGTCAAATGCGCTCATAGCTCGACTCGAACATCAGCAAGGCGCTTCGCGACTTCGGCGATGTCGCCACGATAGGAAAGATCGAGAACGCCCGCGCGAAACGGAATCGTCTTGAAACGAAGGCCGAGCGACGCGAGGCCGTATTGCACAGCTTCCGGCAGCTCGAATTCGCCTCGCGCTGAGCGAGGGACTTCGCGGCAGGCGCGAAAAATCGCGGGACTGAATCGCCAGCAGTTCATGCTGATGAAGATTTCCCTGCTGGCGACGGCTTGGGGCATCTCATCGGGTTTCTCGATAATTCGCTTGAGATAACCCTTCGCGCTAATTTCCAGCAGCGCATAGCCGCGAATTCTATCGGAAGGAATATTGCTTTCTCGGAGCAGCCCTTCGCGCTCGAAAGCAGGAAGGCCCGGCTCGCCGAGGGCACGCAACGCCTGGAAAACTTCGACGGGATAATAATTATCGGAATTGAGAACAAGAAACGACTCGCCGGCCGTGAACGACTCCGCAGCAAGAAGAGCATTTGCCGTGCCCATCGGGTTCTCTTGAATCGCAAAACAGATGCGGACGCGGCGCGCAGGAATTGAAGCGTAATATTCGCGAATGGCGGTGTGTTCCGGCCCGACCACGAGGCACACTTCAGTGAAGCCCGCATCGGCAAGCGCAGCAAGGACGAAATCGAGAAACGGACGCCCAATCGGAATCATCGCTTTCATTCCTGCGTCAGCGGCACGAGCTTGCTCGTCGGCGAGATCCGCGGAGGAATCGGGGGAGCGCATTCGCTTGCCCAAACCGCGAGCGAGAATCACAGCCTTCGTAATTTCATTCGGCGCAGTGTTCACGATGGCGTGACCAGGCTCATTCGGTTCTCCAGCGAAAATGGCTCCTTGCTGCAAGAGGCGAGCGTCATTATCCTACAGCCAGCCCACATCGCCGGCGTTTCTTCATTGAGCGCAAAACCTGCGATGCTCGACGCGAATAAAGGTGGACAATGCACTCCCGGAAGCGATTTCGCGAGGAATGCGAGGAAACGAGCACGTGAGGTTCCTCTCTTTGATTGCTGCCGCTTTTGGGGTGATGGTTCTTCCTCTGTCGCTTCCGGCAGGGCCTCAGCAAGCACACTCCTTTCGCGTCGAAGGCGGCCGATTTGTGCTCGACGGGCGGCCGTTTCAGGTGATCTCCGGCGAAATGCATTATGCACGCATTCCGCGCGCTTACTGGCGCGATCGTCTCCAAAAAGCGCGGGCGATGGGATTGAATACGATTTCGACTTACGTTTTCTGGGATCTGCATGAGCGGAAGCCAGGTATTTACGATTTCAGCGGGCAACTCGACGTGGCGGAGTTCGTCCGCGAGGCACAGGAAGAAGGGCTCTACGTGATTTTGCGTGTGGGACCATACATCTGCTCGGAGTGGGATTTAGGCGGCCTGCCGTCGTGGCTGCTCGCGGATCCAAAGATGGAATTGCGAGGCCAACAGGAAAATTTTCTGCGGCCTGCCAGCGAATGGCTGGCACGGCTGGGCCAGGAGCTCGCGCCGCTGCAGATCACGCGCGGTGGGCCAATCATTGCCGTGCAGGTTGAAAATGAATACGGCTCATTCGGCGCCGATTCTGCCTATATGAGCCACATTCGCGATTTGATCTTCAAGGCGGGGTTTGATGGCGCGCTCCTCTACACGGCAGATGGCTCCCCCGAACTGCCGCATGGAACGCTCGCCGGTTTGCCGGCAGTTGTGAATTTCGGCCCAGGCGAGGCCGAATCGGCGTTTGCGGCGCTGAGCGCGTTCCGCCCGGGAACACCAATGATGAGCGGCGAATATTGGGACGGATGGTTCGACCACTGGGGCGCGGCACACAACGTGACGAATGCCCGGCGGCAAACGCAAGAACTGCAATGGATGCTGTCGCGCGGCTATTCCGTAAACCTGTATATGTTTGAAGGCGGAACTTCGTTTGGCTTTATGGCCGGAGCGAATTTCGAAAAAACTTACGAGCCCGATACCACGAGCTACGATTATGACGCACCATTGGACGAAGCTGGCCGGCCGACGCCAAAGTTTTTTGCGTTTCGAAATGTCGTTCGCCATTATCTTCGCGGAGCAAGCTTACCGCCTCTGCCCGCGCCGACTCCCATTATCGAAATCCCGAAATTCAAGCTCAACGATTCCTCTTCGCTCTGGGCGAATCTCAGCCAGCCGATCCAAAGCGAACGACCGGAGACAATGGAAGCCGTCGGGCAGGCATACGGCTATATTCTTTACCGCACACATATCAGGGGCTCCCGCCGTGGTGAATTGAAGATCACGGAAGTTCACGACTATGCTGAGGTTTTTGTAAATGGGCAACGCGCAGGGTCTCTGGATCGGCGATTGGGACAGGACCGCATTCCGGTCGAGCTTCCGGCCGCAAACAACACGCTCGACATCCTGGTGGAGAATCTCGGCAGGATCAATTTCGGGCCACATTTGCGCGACGATCGAAAAGGCATAACTGAGTCCGTTACGTTCGATGGACGCGAACTGACCGGATGGGAGATTTACCCGTTGCCGATGACGGATCTAACGTCCTTGCGATTCTCGAAAAGCTCCGTGCATGCGCCAGCGTTTTACCAAGGCACATTTGAGCTTGCCCGCACCGGCGATACGTTTCTCGACGTGCGCAACTTGGGCATGGGCGTGGTGTGGATCAACGGGCATAATCTGGGCCGCTTCTGGAACATCGGGCCGCAGCAAACGCTGTATGTTCCTGGCGTGTGGCTCATGAAGGGCAGAAATGAAGTGATTGTGTTTGATCTGAAGGATGATTCACGAGCTTGGCTGGCCGGACGCAAGAAACCGATTCTCAACAAGGTGCAACCCGAGTCACAAGAATGAACAATAAGGCAAATCACAATGCATAAGAGGATTCGTCTTTCCGTCCATGCATCTTGAATGGATTGATTACGCTGTCATCGCGATTTATTGCGCATTTGTGCTCGGCGTCGGATTCACACTCAAGAAATCCATGCGCACGAGTCTGGATTTTTTTCTCTCCGGCCGGCGAATTCCCGCGTGGATCACGGGACTTGCCTTCATTTCCGCAAACCTCGGCGCGCTTGAAGTCATGGGCATGGCCGCAAGCGGAGCCGAGTATGGGATGCTGACGAGCCACTTCTACTGGCTTGGCGCAATTCCGGCGATGATTTTTGTCGGGCTGTGCATGATGCCCTTTTATTACGGCAGCCGTGCGCGATCCGTGCCGGAGTATTTGCGCCTCCGCTTCGACGAAAAAACGCGCGCGTTCAACGCACTGACGTTTGCCGTGATGACCATCCTAGCCAGCGGCATCAATTTGTACGCCATGGCGCTGGTCTTCAAGCTGATGCTCGGATGGTCGATTCATGCCACGATTTTTCTTTCCGCAATCGTCGTCCTCATCTACACGTTCCTCGGCGGCTTAACTTCCTCGATTTACAACGAAGTATTGCAATTTTTTCTGATTGTCTTCGGCATCTTGCCGCTGGCTGTGCTGACGGTAACGAAAGCTGGCGGCTGGAGCGGCCTCGAAGCGCGCATGCCGCCGGGCTTCACGCACATGTGGTCAAACCTCGGGCAGGCGACGGCCAATCCGATGGGTGTTGATTGGTTTCAACTCGTCGCCGGCCTCGGATTCGTGCTGTCATTCGGATACTGGTGCACGGATTTTCTGGTTGTGCAGCGCGCTTTGGCGGCGCGCGACATGACTGCGGCGCAGAAAACGCCGCTGATTGCGGCGCTGCCAAAGATGTTTATTCCGTTTCTCGTAATCGTGCCGGGAATGGCGGCGTGGGTTCTGCTGCCAAGAGCGGCATTCCTGGTTCAGGGAAAAATCGATTACAACATGGCGCTGCCGCTTTTGCTCTCGCACTACTACCCGCCGGGAATGCTGGGCGTAGGAATCACGGCGCTGCTGGCGAGCTTCATGTCCGGAATGGCGGGCAACGTGACCGCGTTCAATACGGTATGGACATACGACATCTACCATTCCTATATCCGGCGCGACGCCAGCGACGCGCATTATCTGCGGATGGGGAAGATCGCGACCGTGGGCGGAGTCTTGCTCAGCGTCGCCGCGGCGTATGTGGCGCTGAGTTTTCACAACATCATGGACTATTTGCAGCTCATTTTTTCGTTTGTAAACGCGCCGCTGTTCGCGACATTTCTGCTGGGCATGTTTTGGAAGCGCACGACGCCCAATGGCGCGTTCTATGGCTTGGCGAGCGGAACCGCCGCGGCGGCATTGCATTACTTCGCGACGCTGCACGGTTGGTTTATTTATCGCAGCGAGATGGCTGCGAATTTTGACCGCGCGATTTACGCGTGGGTGGTGTGCTTCTTTGTGACGATTGGAATCAGCCTATTCACAAAACCGCGTCCCGAAGCCGAACTCGGCGGGCTTGTTTATTCGCTGACGAAGAAACAGAGCTACGAACACCTCGGATGGATACGCAGGCCTGCCACGCTGGCGGTGACGGTAGGTATCATTGTCGTCGCGCTGAATTGGATCTTTCGATGAAGGAATCCGGACCCGAGCTCGACATTCGCTGGCCCATCGGATTGCTCTTCGCGGCAATCGGTGCAGCTGTAGGAATTTACGGCATTTTTTCGAGCGCGCGTTCCGAGCTATGGACGCACGCGGTCAATATAAATCTCTGGTGGGGCGCGGCGATGCTGGCATTTGGTCTGGCCATGATATGGCGCGCCATTCGAGCCGGACGGCGAACGCGAAATCAGCGATGACTTCCCTCGATGGATTGCCAAAGAAATTCACGGAAATGTTTGCCGGCGACCCGCGCATCTTTCGCGCACCCGGCCGCGTAAATCTGATCGGCGAACACGTCGATTATAACGAAGGCCTGGTATTGCCCATCGCCATTGACCGCGATTGCTTTGTATGCGCGAGGCCGCGGAGCGACCGCCGGCTGCGAATCCATTCCGAGCAGATGAGGGAGACAATCGAGTGCGGTCTCGATGACCCTCGGCCCGGCCAGCATCACTGGAGCAACTACGTTCGCGGCGTGGCATGGGCTCTCGCAGAAACCGGGCGAGATATCGGCGGCGCGGACTTGCTGATTTCGAATGACGTCGCGATGGGCGCTGGGATCAGTTCTTCTGCGGCGCTCGAGGTCTCATGCGGCCTCGCATTTCTAGGAATTGCTAACGCCGAGATGGAGCCTGTTGCGCTGGCACAGGCGTGCCAGCGCGCGGAAGACGAATTCGTCGGAATGCACTGTGGAATCATGGATCAGCTCGCGGCATGTTGCGGCCGGCGCGGCCATGCCATGCTGATCGACTGCCGCACGCGCGAAATAGACATGGAGCCTCTCGACGAATCGGAAGTCTCTGTGGTGGTAGCTAATACGATGGGGAGGCACGCGCTCGCAGCATCGTCGGAATACAACCGCCGGCGCAAGGAATGCGATGAGGCTGTTGAGCGAATTCGCGCCGAACGGCCGGATGTGAGGGCGCTGCGCGATGTCTATTGGGAAGATATCGAACGAATGGCTCGCGAATGGCCACAGAGTATCCGCCGAAGGGCGCGGCACGTCACAACGGAAATTGAACGCGTGCGTGTAGCTGCACAGGCGCTGCGGAAACGCGATTTCGCCGCATTGGGCCGGCTCATCACGCAATCCCACAAGAGCCTTGATGAAGATTACGAAGTATCGTCTGCAGAATTGAACCTCATGGTAAAGCTTGCGGGCGAACTTCCCGGTTTTCTCGGCGGGCGCATGACTGGCGCGGGGTTCGGCGGATGTACGGTCAACCTCGTCCAGACAAACGCAGCTGCGGATTTCGCCAACGCGCTCGCGAAATCGTATAAAGACCGCAGCGGAATTCTCCCGGACGTTTATATGTGCCACGCCTCCAGCGGAGCCGCTGAAATCACTTGAAATTTGCTTGGGTAGACCCGCTCTACATAATTACGTCCACTGCCTTGGGGCGGTCCCGCTCGGGCGCCTGCTAGAAAGGCCGGCAAAGCCTGTTAACTCGCAAAACATCGTTTGGAGTGGTGAAAAATCACGCTATACTTTTCGGCACTGCGACGCATGATGGCTGGCCCGCCTCGTGAGGGGTAGATTCCCCTAAATTGAAAGGATGAAGCACAATGCGTAATTTGGTGAGGACGGCCGTGATTCTAGTGGCGCTGCTGTTTTCCATTCCCGCGTTTGCAGATCAGATCACACTCAAGAACGGCGACCACGTGACAGGAACGATCGTCAAATCAGACACAAAAACTCTGCTCATCAAGACGGATTACGCAGGGGACGTCAATGTGAATTGGCTTGATGTCGCTGGGATTCAGTCCAGCCAGGAACTTTACGTAGGACTGAGCAACAATCAAGTTGTCTCTGGAACCGTGTCTATGAGCGACGGAAAAATTCAGATTGAAACGAAGAATGAAGGCACGGTGGCGTCAGATAAGAACTCCGTGCAGTATATTCGCAATGACGCAGAGCAGGCCGCGGCGCTCGCCGTGATTTACCGGCTTCAGCATCCGCGCCTGACCGATTTCTGGGCCGGTTTTCTCGACGCTGGACTGAGCGCGACGCGCGGCAATTCGGATACGACGAGTCTGACATTCGACGGCACAGCGATTCGCACGACGGCGGCGGATAAAATCACTGTTGATTTCAATTCAATCCTGACCAAGAGCGCGAACATCGTTCCCGGCGTCACAACGACAACGGCCCACGCCATCACGGGCGACCTTCGCGGGGATTTCAACCTCAGCCCAAGGGCCTTCGCGTTTGCACAAACGCAATTTCAGTACGACGAGCTGGAAGATTTGAACCTGCGCAACGTGCTCGGCGGAGGAGGCGGATTTCACGTCCGTAAGACAGCCAGCACAGTTTTTGACGTCTACGGCGGCGGCGCCTTTGACCAGGCCTATTACACCTCGACGCTCGCAGCCACATTAGGACAGAACATCACGCAGAAAAGCGGCGAAGTGAACGTAGGCGAGATTATCACCTACAAGGCTTCCACCCGGACGTCGTTTGCCGAGCAGCTCGACTTTTGGCCCAATCTGTCTTATGGCGGCCAATACCGAATGACCTTCAACGGCTCGGCGGCCACGAAGATTAAAGGCTGGCTCGACTGGCAGGTTTCTCTCAACGACCGTTACGTCAGCAACCCGATTCCCGGCATCAAGACCAACGACTTCGTCTTGACGACGGGAATTCGCGTCACCTTCGGCAAAGGCGCGATCTGATTGATCCCGCGCTTCACGATCTTCCCAGCCGATCTCGCGCGCATGGCTGAAACCTCAGGCGGAAACGCAACCCCGACGTTTGACGTCTTCTCATAGGAGCATATCTGTGCGTGTTATATACTCGCGTGTTCGATACTGTTCGTTTTTTGAGGAGAAATCTACAGTGAGCCATAACCGCCGCGATTTTTATTTTCTTTCTGCATTTATTGCGTCGCTTGCCGTCCTTCTATTGGCCGCGCCGCGGCCGCTTGCCGCGCAAGAGATGAACCCGAATTTATTCAGCGGAATGCACTGGCGGCTGATCGGCCCATTCCGAGGCGGACGCGCCGTGGCGGTCACTGGCGTGCCTGGCAAGCCAGACGTCTTTTATTTCGGCGCTGTGGGCGGCGGCGTGTGGAAGTCGAGCAACGCGGGGCTTGTGTGGAATCCGATTTTTGACTCCGAGCACATCGCTTCGATTGGCGCGATTGCCGTCGCACCGTCGGATACGAACGTGATTTACGTCGGCTCCGGTGAACCGGACATGCGCTCCGATATTTCCTATGGCAATGGAATGTACAAATCCACGGATGGCGGCAAGACGTGGACGCACATCGGCCTGGAAGATACGCGGCAAATCGGCGACATCGTTGTCGACCCGCATGACGCAAATCTCGTCTACGTGGCCGCGATGGGACACTCTTACGGGCCGAATGGGGATCGCGGTGTTTTCCGCTCGACCGATGGCGGTGCAACGTGGAAGAAAATTCTCTTCAAGGATGAAAACACCGGCGCGATCGACCTCTCGCTCGATCCGGAGAGCCCGAAGACGATTTACGCGGCATTGTGGCAGACGCGCCGTCCGCCCTGGAATGTTTATCCGCCGTCGAATGGCCCCGGCAGCGGTCTTTATAAATCCACCGATGGCGGCGACAACTGGACGCAACTGACGAACGGACTGCCCACCGATGGGCTCGGCCGCATTGGAGTTGCCGTGGCGCCGTCGGATTCGAATCGCGTTTACGCCATTGTTGACGCCAAGGACGGCGGCCTCTACCGTTCCGATGATGCGGGCCAAACATGGAAGCTCGCGGACAATGAGCCGCGCATCTGGGGCCGCGGATGGTATTTCGGCGGCGTCACCGTCGATCCGAAAAACGAAAATGTCCTCTACGTTATGAACACCTCGACCTATCGCTCGACCGATGGCGGCCAAAGTTTCACAGCCATCAAAGGCGCGCCCGGCGGCGATGACTATCACACGCTTTGGATCGAGCCCGATGATCCGAATCGCATGATTCTTGGCTGCGATCAGGGTGTCATCGTAAGCGTCGACGATGCGCAGTCGTGGAGCTCGTGGTACAACCAGCCGACCGCGCAGTTTTATCACGTTGCTGTGGACAATCGGTTTCCGTATTGGGTTTATGGCGCGCAGCAGGATAGCGGCGCTTCGGGCACGACAAGCCGCAGCCGCCATCGCGGAATCAGTGCGCGCGACTGGTTGCCTCTCGGCGTCGGCGGCGAGAATGGCTACATCGCGCCGGATCCGCTCCATCCCGGCATTCTTTTCGGAGGCACGGTGACCAAGGAGAATGTTTTCACGGGCACAGCGCAGGACGTCGCCCCTGAGCTCGCCCATCCCGGCGATTACCGGCACACGTGGACGCAGCCGCTTGTTTTCTCGCCGGCTGACCCACACGCTCTCTATTTTGGCACGCAGGTTTTGTTCAAGACGACCGACGGCGGCCAGAGCTGGCAAATCATCAGCCCGGATTTGACTCGTTCCGCGCCGGGAATTCCTTCGAATCTCGATCCCGTCACGGTGAAAGATGTTGATGGCAACGGCTATCACGGCCTGATCTACACGATTTCCCCTTCGCCAATTAATAAAGACTTGATTTGGACCGGTACGGACGATGGCAACATTCAAGTCACTTCCGACGGCGGCGCAACCTGGCAGAACGTCACGCCCGCGCAGCTCACGGCGTGGAGCAAAGTGACGTTCATTGATGCGTCGCACTTCGATGCAAACGAAGCATTCGCAGCCATTGACCGCCATCGTCTCGACGACATCAAACCCTACATCTACGTGACGCACGACAGCGGAAAAACATGGCAGCTCATCGCCAGTGGGATTCCCGAAGGCAGTTACGTCAACGTGGTGCGCGAAGATCCTGTGCGCCGCGGCCTGCTCTTCGCCGGTACGGAAACGGGCGTCTATGTTTCGTTCAACGACGGCGCGCAATGGCAGCCCCTGAAATTGGATCTGCCCACGGTGCCGATTCGTGATATCGCATTTCACGACGCCGACCTCGTTGTTGCCACGCACGGTCGTTCATTCTGGATCCTCGACGACATCACCCCGTTGCGGCAGGCTTCCGGGCAGATCGCGAGTTCGGATGCGTACCTCTTCAAACCCGAGGTTGCCTGGCGCATGCATCCCGGCTCAGATGAAGGAACACCTTTGCCGGCGGAAATTTCCGCCGGTGAAAATCCTCCCAATGGCGCAATGATTGACTATTACCTGAAATCCGCGTCCACAAGCCCCATAACCCTCGAGATTTTCGACAGCAACAACCGGCTCGTGCGTCGCTACTCAAGCGCCGATAGAGTGCCGCCGATCAACCCGAAAACGCTGGACATTCCCGCGGCATGGGTGCATCCGGCCGAACCTCCTTCCGCCGAAGCCGGCATGCATCGCTTCGTTTGGGATTTGCACTATCCCGGTACGGGAGGAGGTCGCGGCGGAATGATGGCCGCGATGTTTGGATTCGGCGGCGGGCCGTGGGCGCTGCCGGGTGATTACACCGTGCGGCTCACCATGAATGGCCAGAGCTACACCCAACCTCTCACAGTAAAAATGGATCCTCGCGCGAACGTCTCGCAGGAGGATCTGCTAAAACAATTGGAACTCGCGCAGCAAATTTCGGCAAAGTCGGCGGAAGTGAACGCAGCCGCGAGGCTCGCGGCAGAGCTGCAGGAAAAGCTGAAGGCGCTCGGCCCGCAGGCCGCCTCGCGCAAGGAATTGGCCAGCAGCGTCGATGAATTGAGCGCGGAAGTCGCTTCCGTTTTGGGCAGACCGCCCGCTGGAGAATTGGCTGCGGGCATGCCTGTGCCGACGGACCGAACGACGCTTCGCTACGTTTCCGGCGCGCTCGGACAAGTGCAGCGCGCCGTCGAAAGCGATGACGCAGCACCTTCGTCCGACGCTTTCGCCGCCTTCGCGCAGGACGATCAGATCGCAGTCGCGGCGCTTGAAAAATGGCAAGCGATCGTTTCCACGAAACTGCCGGATCTGAACAAAGACCTGCACCGCGCGCACATCGAACCGATTGAACTTGAGATGTCGCGCCCGCGCAGGGAGGATTGATCTCGAAAGCAATTTGACGAGGCTCGCCCGACGCGCTCTTTTGTTTGACGCGAAGAAGTTCAGGGAACTAAAATAGCGTTTCTGCGGTACGGCGGGCGGGTACTTCCCGCGGAGGAACCGCATGGCCAGAGTTACGGAACTGAACGTCAATGGAACGCCCCACGCGCTCGACGTTGACGCCGACGCCACGCTCCTCAGTGTTCTGCGCGACCAGCTTGACCTCACCGGCACGAAATACGGCTGCGGCGAAGGCCAGTGCGCCGCATGCACGGTGCTGATCGACGGAAATCCGCGCCATTCCTGCCAGATACGCGTCGGCGCCGTCGGCAAGCATCACATCACCACAATCGAGGGCCTCGAAAAAAACGGCGTGCTGCACCCGGTGCAGCAGGCGTTCATCGATGCGGACGCCATGCAATGCGCTTACTGCACGTCGGGCATGATTTTGGGCGCCGTGGCCATGCTGAAAGTCCAGCCCAATCCTACCGAAGCGCAAATCGCCAATTACATGAACGGCCACATTTGCCGGTGCGGCGTTTATCAGCGGATTACGGAAGCGATTCAGCTCGCCGCCTCGCGCATGAAGGGGAACGCATAATGGCTCCGGACCAGAAGACCGCCGTGCCGATTGAGCCTGAACGCTACGAACTGCGCGGGCTTCCCGTGCACTTCTTCTCGATGGACCGCCGCAGCTTCATGAAGGCGATTGGCGGCGGCATCGCCATCCTGGCGGTTGCCAAGGATGCCCTGGCTCTGCAGGAATCCGGCCGCCGCATCGGCATGGAAGAAAAGATGCCGCGCGAAATCAGCGCATGGCTGCATATCGCGCCGGATGGCGGCGTCACCGTTTACACCGGCAAAGTGGAAATCGGCCAGAACATTCGCACGTCGCTGGCGCAGACCGTCGCGGACGAATTGCATGTGTCACTCGCGTCAATTCAAATGGTGATGGGCGACACGCAACTGACGCCATTCGACATGGGCACGTTCGGCAGCCGCACCACGCCGCAGATGGGCACGCAGCTTCGTTCCGTTGCGTGGGCTGCGCGAAGTGTGCTGGTGGGCCTCGCGGCGAAAAAGTGGACCGTCGATGCGGGTCAGCTGGTTGCTGAAAACGGCGCTGTCTCCGACCGTTCCGGTGGACGCTCGATTACGTACGGCGAGCTTGCGCAGGGCCAGGCTCTCGCGCAAGTGATGCCCACCGAAGACCCCGTGACTCCCGCCACCGAATGGAAAATCGCCGGCCAGCCGATTCACAAAATCGGCGCGCGCGATTTCGTCACTGGCCGGCACAAATACACTCCGGATTTGAAGTTGCCGGGAATGCTCTATGGCAAAGTCCTGCGGCCCAGTGCGTTTGGTGCGACTCTCACTTCTGTGGATCTGAGCGCGGCAAAGGCGATGCCCGGCGTTATCGCCGTGCGCGATGGGGATTTTGTCGGTGTTGCCGCGCCGGATGAATTGACGGCTGAGCGTGCGCTCGCGGCGATCAAAGCCGAATGGAACACGACTCCGCAATCATCAAGCAAAGAGCTTTTCGACTACTTGAAGAAAAACGCGGAAGAAAATCCCGCCGAAGAGAATCGCTATCGCCAGACGAAAGGCTCGATGAGCGATGGCCTAGCCGCGGCAGCGCACCGCCTCGAAGCGACATACACCATCGCCTACATCGCGCACTGTCCGCTCGAACCCCGCGCCGCTCTCGCCGACTGGAAAGATGGCAAAGTGACGGTCTGGACCGGCACGCAGCGGCCGTTTGCTGTTCGCGACGAAGTGGCTCAGGCGTTGCACATTTCGAACGACACTGCGCGTGTCATTGTCCCTGACACAGGCGCTGCCTATGGGGGAAAGCACACCGGCGAATGCGCGGTCGAGGCTGCCCGCCTCGCACAGGCTGCGGGCAAGCCCGTTCATCTGCTCTGGACGCGCGAAGAGGAATTCACGTGGGCGTACTTCCGGCCCGCGGGCGTCATCGAAATCAAGAGCGGCGTCGGTGCCAATGGCAAGCTCACGGCTTGGGAGTTTCACAACTACAATTCCGGCGCGGCCGCCATCGCCACGATGTACGAAGTCCCCAATCAAATCATCGAATTTCATCCCGTGAAGGCGCCGCTGCGCCAGGGTTCGTATCGTTCGCTCGCCGCTTGTGCGAATCATTTTGCACGCGAATCTCACATGGACGAACTGGCCCATGCCGCCGGCGTCGATCCGCTCGAATTTCGCATGAATAATCTTCAAGACGATAGATTGCGCGCTGTCTACCAGGCCGCCGCGGAGAAATTCGGCTGGCAAGGACGCAAGAAAGCGCCGGGGCGCGGCTTCGGAATCTCCGGCGGCATCGATAAAGGCGGCCACGTTGCGGCGTTCGCGGAAATCTCGATCAATCTCGCGACGGATGAAGTCCACATTGAGCGCGTTGTGGAAGGATGGGACTGCGGCGCCATCGTGAATCCGGACGGACTGAAAAACACCATCTCCGGCGCAGTCACCATGGGAATCGGCGGCGCGCTTTACGAAGCCATCGAATTCGATAATGGCCGCATATTGAATCCGCATTTTGCGCAGTATCGCGTGGCGCGATTCAAGGACGAACCCAGGATCGAAGTCGTGCTCATCGACCGCACGGATCAGCCGTCCTTCGGCGCTGGCGAAACGCCAATCGTGGGCCTTGCCCCTGCTGTCGCCAATGCAATTTTCGACGCAACCGGCCTGCGCATCCGCTCGATGCCCATGTTGCAAGACGGAAAGCTGCCGAAGCGAGGCTAGAAACGCCGTGAGAAGTCTTCAGTTGATTTTTCCTGCGAGGTAAGCGCGTCTTTTTTCCTGCGGGAAACGTTCGATCGCATAGCGCAGCATCGTGCGCGGCATTTCGCGATGATGCTTTTTGAGGAATTTTTCGAGCGCCTGTAAATTGCGCTTGCCCGCCTCGCGCAGCATCCACCCCGATGCTTTGTGGATCAGATCCTCTTCATCCTTCAAAAGCAGCCGCGCAATCTTCAGCGCGTCGTGCACTTGCCCTTGGCGGATGAACCACCACGTCGAAACCATGGCAATGCGCCGGTCCCAGAGACTCTTTGACCGCGCCAGCTCATAGATCGGCTTCTTGTCACGACGCAAAAGATAAGGGCCGGCGATGTAGGGAGCACTATCGTCTACGCCGTCCCATTCGTGAATGTACTTCCGGTTGCGCATGTAGAAATGGAAAATCGCGCCCTTCTTCCGTTCGTCTGCGCCGCGAAATTTCAGAACGAGAATCGCGTGCGCCAGCGAACGCTCCTCGTGAATTTTCGACTTCATCAAATCGCGCACGTCGCGCAGCGGCAATCCCTGAAATTCGCGAGCGACCTTCCGCATTTGTGGTGTTGTGACGCCCAAGAAAATATCGGTCGTGTCTTTGAAAAAACCGCGAAATGTGCGCGCTCTTTTCGAGTCAGCGCAGCGGCGAAGCGCCTTGCGGGCTTTTGCGAGAGTCATGCGATTGCGCAGCCGGCGAACAGTATTGCGGATGCAGGCCGCACGCCAAAAACGGCACGCGGCCCGAATCCATCCGCGCTATTTTTTCGCCGAGGTCTGGAGCTCTTTCCACTTCGTCAGCAGCGCTGTGAGCCGGGGCTCTAATGCGCTTGCCGCGGCTTCTTGCGTCGTTGTCGGCGCGGCATCGGCGCCATCAATCTGCGTATAGAGCTGCCCGAATTCCGCACTGAGCCGCGCGAAGCTATCGCTTCCTCCGCGCGCGCCGAAGAAACCGCCTCTCCCGCCTCCCGCGCCGGCGAGCTCTGCTGCTTGCTTGTCGAGTGCAGCAATCTGATTGCCGGATTGCTGCTTCAATCCTTCGCGGAACTTCTGGATCTCTTGCATCGCGTCGTACGCCTTATCCATGTTCGCCGCGAGCCGTTGCTCCATCTGCGATTGCGCCTCGAGCGCCTCTTGCGTCGCGTGCACGCGCGGATCTTCCCGCACTTCGATCGTTTGCGTGTAGGTTTGCGTGCCCACCGTAAGCATCATGGTGTACGTCCCCGGCGCCACGCGAGGCCCGAGCGGATAGCTCGGCGTGTCATGCGGCACCGCGGAAATCGGATAGTTGTGCGCGAGCGATTTCGGCGGCGTGTAATGCAAATCCCACACCCACCTGTGCATGCCTGCGGCGCTCGAAAGAATTCGCGGCCAGCGGACCCAGTAAGTCGGCACGCCGAGCGTTTTCTTCAGCTCGTCTTCGGTGAACGGCATCTTTTCGGCGCTCGAATAGAAGCGCACGAGTTTGTTCGCGTGGTCGTAAATTCCAATGGCGACTTTATCCGTCGCGGCGCTGCCGAGGTAATAGTCAATGATCGCTCCGTCGGGAGGATTCTGTCCGGCGGGGACTTCCGGCGGCAAGGGCGTGTCCGTGTTCGTATCCCGCCGATAACGATACGCCGGCGCCGGCGCGAAAAGATAGGCATTGGATTTCGCCATGCCGTCGCTCAATTGCCGCAGCGGCGTGATGTCGTCAAGAATCCAGAAGGAGCGTCCGTGCGTGGCCACGATCAAATCGCTATCGTGAATCCAAAGGTCGCGCATCGACGAATGCGGCAGATTCAACTGCAAGGATTGCCAGTGATCGCCGGCATCGAACGACACCCAAACCGCATTTTCCGTGCCTGCGAAAAGCAAATTCTTCCGCACGGGGTCTTCGCGCACGGTATTCACCGGCTCATTGTCCGGCAGCCCGTCGACGATCAGCTGCCAGTGCTTGCCGCCGTCGTCCGTGCGGTAAATGTAAGGCTTCATGTCGTTGATGCGGAAGCGGCTGACCGAAGCGAACGCCCCATTGACGTCGTAATGCGAGCCAACGATTTGCGTCACCTTGCTCCACGCGGTCATTTTCGGTGGCGTCACATTGTTCCATTTCTTCCCGCCGTCTCGCGTCACCCAGATATATCCGTCATCCGTGCCAGCCCAAATGGTTTTGATATCGACTGGCGACGGTCCGAGCGCATAAATCGCTCCGCGCGGCTGATCTGCACTCGGATCGTTTTTGTCCATGCCGCCGAGGCTCTCCGGTATCCCGGGAGCCTTGCGTGACAGATCCGGACTGATCGTCGTCCACGAATCGCCGCCATTGGTCGTTTTGAAAAGATAATTCGTCGCGTAGTACAGTACGTGCGGATCGATCGGAGAGAATATGATCGGCTCGGTGCGGTCCGCGCGATACTTGCCCGCACCCGCGCCCACCGGCGTCACTTTCTGCACTTGTCCGGTCACCCAATTGTATTTCGAAACTTCCGTTCGTCCCGCGCCATAAACGATGTCCGGGTTCAGCGGGTCGGGCGCAACGTAGCCATACTCGATCACGCCGACGGGGTGCCAGTCACGAAATGTGATTTCTCCGTCGTTGCCGCGGCTGGCAATGCCCACTGAACCGCTCTCTTGCTGGCCTCCATAGACGCGATAGGGATGCTGATTGTCCGTAATCACGTGATAGAACTGCGCGGTCGGCTCCGCATACCACGAATTGCTCCACGTTTTTCCGCCATTCACGCTCACCACCGCGCCCTGGTCGCTCGTCAGCAAAATAATGTTTGGATTGTTCGGGTTGATCCACATGTTCTGGTAATCGTCCCCGCCCGGCGCGCCCTTCAACGCGTTCCATGTCTTGCCGCCGTCGGTCGACTTCCACGTTACGGTGCTCGTTGAGTAGACGACATCCGGATTCTTCGGGTCGACGCGCAGAACCGCCAAATCGCCGCCGCCGATGCGGCCCTCTGGGCGTCGATCGTCGGTGATTTTTGTCCAGCTCGCTCCGGCATCATCGGAGCGATAGATATCGATGCCGCGGCCCACGGCGATAGCGGCGAAAATGCGGCTAGTATTGCTTGGCGCAATCGCCGTATGAATCTGGATAATCCCGTCGGGGAGTCCATTGCTTAACTGCGTCCAGGTCGCGCCGCCGTCGGTCGATTTGTATAGCCCGCTATTGGGGCCGTTGTATTCATTGCCGTCTTCCCACGGGCCAGAAACGCTGTCCCACAGCGAAGCGTAGGCGACATCCGGATTGGAAGGATCAATCTCAACGCTTCCGCCGCCGGTATAACCGTCGTCTTTGGAGAGCACTTTCTGCCAGGTTTGTCCGCCATCCGTCGTGCGGAAAATGCCGCGCTGCTCGCTCGGGCCGTAGGGATGGCCAACGACAGCAACCAGCACTTTATTGGGATCGCGCGGGTCGATTGCCAGCTCCGCGATTTGCTGCGCGTCATCGAGGCCCATGTGTGTCCACGTCTTTCCCGCATCCGTGGACTTGTAGACGCCGTTCCCTACCGAAAGGTCAGGGCGCTGCAAGCCTTCGCCGCTGCCGGCGTAAATCACGTTCGGGTCTGAGGGCGCCACTTCCAGCGCGCCGATCGATTGCGTCGGCTCCGCGTCGAAAATTGGCTTCCACGTCTCGCCGTAGTCCGTCGTCTTCCAAACGCCGCCATTCACCTGCGCGATATAGAAGACGTTTGGCTCGCTCGCCACGCCGGAAATAGCCTTCGTTCGCCCGCCGCGGAACGGACCAATCATCCGCCAGCGCATGTCCTGGTAAAGATTCATCGGGTATTGTTGCGCGCTGGCTGCGGGTGCCAGCGAACCGAGTATCCCAAAAAATAGAGCGATGAAAACGGTACGGCGAATTCCTATCATGTTTGCGCTCCTCACAGTGGGCGAAAAACATCCGAGGATAAATCATTCCGGGCGCTTCTGCCCAACAAATATTTTGCCGAATCGTGGGTTAGTTCGAATTTTCTGGACCGTAGCACAAAGAGTCGAAATGCAAACTGGCCCGCTGCATCCTGCCCGGACCGGCCTCGAACCCTACCTCAAACTTGCCCGCCGTCGTATCATTCCGCGTGCCAACCGACTAAAATAGCGAGGAGCATTCCCTGGGAGGCATCGGGGTGAGCGAATCGGCAAAGGGGCCAGTGATACGCGATATCTCGGACACGGCTCGCTGGGTCGCCTATTACCGCGCCCTGGAAACGGACCGCCCGGACGCTCTCTTCCGCGACCCCTATGCGCGCAAGCTCGCCGGCGAGCGCGGCGAGCAGATTGTCCGCTCTCTCCGCGGCGGCCTGCGCATGTCGTGGTCGATGATTGTGCGCACAGCTCTCATTGATGAAATGCTCCAGCGCACTCTCTCCTCCGAAGGCGTCGATCTGGTCCTCAACCTTGCCGCTGGACTCGATACGCGGCCATACCGCCTCCCGCTTCCCGCTGCTCTCCAGTGGGTCGAAGTGGACCTTCCCGAAATGATCGGTTACAAATCCGAAATGCTGGCGCAGGAGACGCCGCGATGTCGTCTGGAGCGCGTTTCTCTCGATTTATCTGATGAAGCAAAGAGGCGCGAGCTTTTCGCCCGCTTGGACGGAAATTGCCGCTGCGCTTTCGTCATCACCGAAGGATTGCTCTCGTACCTCGACGACGAGCAGGTCGCCGGCCTCACCCGCGATCTGCATGCCTGCGGCCATTTCCAGTTTTGGCTCACGGATCTCGCCTCGCCCAAAGTCCGCCAGGTAATGAACCGTTACTGGGGCAAGCAGCTCCGCGCGGCCAACGCGCCCATGAAATTTGCCCCCGAGGCGGGCGAAGAGTTCTTCCGTCCGCACGGATGGGAACCGGCCGAATTTCGCGGTTTTTTTCAGGCTTCGCGCGAGCTGAATCGCCCGATGCCCCGCGACTGGATGATTCGCCTCTGGGCCAAGCTCATGCCTCGCCGCACGGCAAAGATGATGAAGCTTTGGCGGACCGGTACAGTGCTTTTCCGGCGTGCTTGAGCCAGCAGAAACGCCACAATGGCAACTATGAGCAAGGCCCAAATCAAAGAACTCGCGTGGCTCGACGCGACTGCGCAAGCCGAGCTTGTACGCCGCAAGGAAGTGCAGCCATTCGAGCTCGTGGATGCCACAATCGCCTGCATCGAGCGCCTGAATCCGCAGTTGAACGCAGTCATCCTCCCGCTTTACGACCAGGCGCGCGCGGCGGCACAATCCGAAGCTCTCCCGGACGGCCCTTTTCGCGGCGTTCCCTTCCTCATCAAGGATTTAGTGGCTTCCTATGCTGGCGTGCGGCAGGCGTCCGGCTGCGCGTTCACACGCGATTTAGTCGCCGCTCGGGACAGCGAACTCGTGCGTCGGTGGAAACGCGCCGGCCTCATCATCGTGGGCAAGACCAACACGTCCGAACTCGGCATTCTGCCAACCGCAGAGCCGCGTCTGTTTGGCGCGTCCCGCAATCCCTGGAACTCGAACCGTTCGACCGGCGGCTCAAGCGGAGGCTCATCGTCGGCCGTTGCCGCAGGCTTCGTTCCTGCAGCGCACGCCAACGATGGCGGCGGCTCGATCCGCATTCCCGCTTCGTGCTGCGGGCTTTTCGGACTCAAGCCCACGCGTGCCCGCGTTCCGCTGGGTCCCGATTTCGGCGACCTCCTCGGTGGGCTTGTCGCTGAGCACGCCGTAACGCGCTCCGTGCGCGACTCCGCAGCTCTCCTCGATGCCGTAGCAGGCCCTGAGCTAGGCGATCCTTATGCTGCGCCTGCTATCGCGCGTCCATTTCTCGCAGAAGTCGGCGCCTCGCCGGGCCGTTTGCGCATCGGTTTTTCTGCCAAAGCTCCCGCCGGCGCTCCTGTTCACGGCGATTGTGTGCAGGCCGTCGAAGACGCTGCAAAACTGTGCGCGGAGCTAAGCCACACCATCGAGGAAGCTTCTCCCGCAATCGACGGCCCCGTCTTCCGCGACACTTTTGTCAGCATCTGGGCCGCCAGCGTCGCCTGGAACATCGTCATCGCCGAACACCTGATGCGCCGCAAAGCCCGACCGGAGGATTTCGAGCCGCTCACCTGGGCGCTCGTGGAAATGGGCCGCAAGATTTCCGCCGCCGACTACATGCTCGCTTGGACGTCACTGCAAGGCATGTGCCGCCGCATCGCGCAATTTTTCGAGACCTACGATATGTGGCTGACGCCGACGGTCTCCCAACCGCCATTACCGCTCGGCCATTTTGATGCGCCGCCGGAAGTCCCGCTCCTGGCATTGTCGCGCGCCACCGACTTCGTGGCCTTCACGCCATTCGCTAACGCAACAGGCCAGCCGGCAATGTCCGTGCCGCTATTCTGGAACGCCGAAGGTTTGCCGGTCGGCGTTCATTTCGCCGCCCGTTTCGGCGATGAAGCCTCGTTATTCCGTCTTGCCGCGCAGCTCGAGCAGGCGCGCCCGTGGGTGCAGCGCCATCCGCCAGTTTCGGCTTAGCGTTTGCGGACAGAGGTTCCGCGAAGCGTTGGCGTAATCTGAATGTTCTTGTTTTACGGGCGAGGATTCCCGGCTGGCTGCCTCGCAAGCAGGCCAAACACTGCCACGCCGCTCGGCGTCCCCACGAAAACCTTCCCATTGGCGATCATCGGCGTGATGAATTTGTTCCCCGTGATCTGGTCCCGCGCCCGTTCCCGATTGCTGTTGTAGAGTTCGTGCGCCAGATCGCTTGCGTCATAAGCATGGAGCACGGCGGGCGTATTATTCTCGACAGCCCAGACGATTCCATCCTTGTCTCCATTCGCCGAAATGCTCGGTGTGGCGCCGGGGTACCCGAACGTGATCGCTGTCTTCGATTGTGCCGGGCTCACGATGTGCGCATTTTCAATCTTGAATGCACGAATCGAATCGTCCACGGAGCCGTAATAAATCGTTCCGTTGAAATACGCAGGCATGGAATAAACTCCGCCGCTGCCGCCCAATCCCTGCGAATTCTCTTCGCCCGTACTCGGAATTTCCTGGTAAATCGCGTTGTCGTTTTGCGGATTGAACTTCCCCATCGATTCGCGATTCACCAAATAAATGACGTTGTCTTTTCCTGCGCCCATGGCCAAATGCCAGATTTTTCCTGAATCGTCCCGCTGGTCCGGCAGCACGACCGCTCCGCCAGAGCCCAGGTCGAGATCCCGGTCAGATTCCGCGCCTGTATCGTGCATATCGAAATAATCCGCGACGCCAAGTCTTCCATCCGTCGCCGAAAGTTCAAGAAATGCATTCCCATAGTCCCCTTTCTCGGGAAACCCCTGTGCGTTCAGTGTCGTGTCAAACGTCCCATTGCCCGCGAGCAAGAAAATTCTCCCCTGCGGGTCCGCTGCCGGCCCGGCGCCAGCCATCCAGAACGCGCCTTCGCTTCCATTCGGCGTGACGTTGAGCACGCTGATTTGTTTCAGCGTCGCCGCGTCGTTGGCCATCACCCATCCGGTGTATGGATCGAAATCGCAATGCGACGCCCAGCTTGTATACACGACGCCATTGAACAGCAGCAGGCTCGTGCGCTCCTTATATTGCTTCGGATCGAAATCCACGTGCCCATTCGAGTTCGGGACTGCCGTGCCACGAAAAGTGGCGCGAATCTCTTCCGGACTGCCTTCTAATTCCGCGCCCGTCGTGATGTCCAGCGCGTGCAGCCGTTGAAAATATCGCCCTGAACTGTCTTTCGACATGGCCACGGCGTACATCGTTCCGTGCGCGCCTCGCTTCAGGTCGATCACCGGCGTCGACGTGATTCCGATTTCTGGCTTCACCTGTCCGCAGCCGCGGTCGTCGCTCGGCCTTTCGTCCGGCCCGAGAAGCGAAACCTGCCAGAGCGTCGCGTCCGTGCCGGCATCGAACGCGTAAACCATATCGTGCTCCGTGGCAACAAAGACGACGTTGTGCTTCGCTCCCTTGATCATCAAATTCGCCACGTAGAGCGGCTCCGCATCTACAAGGCCCTGCGTAGGCAAAAACCCGATCTTCCCAAAATCCTTCGCATTCACCGTTCGCAGCGTCAGTACAGTCTCATTCAAGTCTTCGCCTGTGCGCGCTTCGTCGTCGTGATAGGTAAGCACGTTGACGTCGCGCCGTGGCGCTTCTGCCGCGAATACAGGCGGTTCGCCGCCGGAATTCA
Organism: Candidatus Acidiferrales bacterium; assembly: GCA_035934015.1. Taxonomy (NCBI): domain Bacteria; kingdom Pseudomonadati; phylum Acidobacteriota; class Terriglobia; order Candidatus Acidiferrales; species Candidatus Acidiferrales bacterium. Next base: position 226,788 of record DASYYH010000006.1, on the reverse strand, counting down.
CCGGATGGAAATTCATGGTCTTCGCATCGTCGGCAATGGATCGCGGATTTCCGCATCCAGCGAACATCGCCAGCAAAGCTCCCATCCCCGCGGCCATCGCCGATCCGATGATTCTTCGCAAAAATCGCTCCCTCAATTCTGTTCAGGATGAATGGGAACTCATTCGCCGTAGCTAAGATGCCTAAAGGCATGTTCCCGTTCCAGCCGTACGTTACCTTCCGATTGGATTCGCCGCCGCATGAAAACTTCGCCTCGCGCGGTCGAATCTGTCGCCATTGACGAAAACAGATCCGGAACTCAAGCCGCGAGGCAGGATGCGGGGGTCACTTGCGTTTCGGGTCTGCCGCAGTCATGGGTTTGCGATGCTCGCCGAAACTCACTTCAATCGGCGTATCCTTGGGCAGTACTAAATCTTTTCCGCGGCTGAAAAAGTTCGAATAAACCGAGCGTCCCGCGCCCGCGAAGCCCATCGCCTGCGAAAGCGGCGGATACCGCGCCGCGAGGCTCACAGCCAGTCCTACCAGCTTGAAGCCCAAGACGCCTCCAAGCGGCCGGTTTTCGCTGGTCGCCGTCGCACCGGCGTGGCCGCTATCGGCATCAAGCGTGGAATTCGCGATGGCGATGGAAAGTGCCGTGTTGAGCACGCGCGACTTGCTGTTGCTCGCGACTCTCGTGCTGCCTTCTGAATCCATCTGGATATTCGATGACTTGGCGACTTCGATTCCTTCCAGTGCCATTTCGACAGGCTGGGGCGTGCCCGACGGCAACACGACACGGATCAGATTGAAATGGAGCTGCCCATTCCTGTGGAACCACCGCGCTGGCCTTACTTTCACGACGCTGCCCTGCAATTGGCTTCCCGCCGGCAGCAAGAGCTTCTCATTTTTCGAAAAAACAGGGCGCGTCAGAATCGCCTCGACCGACCATCCTACCTGCGCTGTCGCCGAGCTCAGCGTCTTGTCCAGCCGTGCATATGCCTCGCTGCTTTCCGCCGGTATCTGCCCCATTGCGCCCATTTCTTCCGGAGGAATCAGCGCAAGGCCAAAATCCAGCGGCCGCACCAGTTCCGCGTCGAAGACCGTCCCCTCGACAAGCTTCTGTTTGTGGTAGGGCAATTCACCCCACAGGAAAGACTTTGCGTGCCGCCACAATGTCGAGGGCTTCAGGGCTGCAAGCGTCCCATGCACCTGTCTGCTGATCATTCCCCGGGCGCGTTTCACTTCGCTGCTTTTTTGTGGGTTTGCTTCCAGCTTCACCACGGGTCCCGCGTCGGGCACCACTCGAGTCAGCAAGCTCATCCGCGTCCCGTCTGCAAGCACGAGCGTATCGAATGTGACTTCCACGCGCCGGTGCGAAGAAAAATCCGCATTCAAATAATTGCCCGTTCTCTTGAACCCCGATGGAGAGACGAGCTGCGTGATGTGGCCATCCACTTCGCTTCCCTTCGGAATCACGATGCGGTCAAACGCATATACCGCCTCTGTGACGTACGCAATCACCGCCTGTCCGGGCTCCTTGACGGGGATTGTCTTCTTCAGCATCACGCGCAGCGGTATCCCCTCGGGAACAACCAAGTCCACCTCGAGAGGAGGCATGGATTGCTTGGCTTCCAAAGAAATCAGAGGGTCAACCACTGGTATCGGCGCCCGCTTCTCAAGGATCACATCCGGAGTCGCTGGCTTGGCGCTCTGTGGCGGTGGCGGCCCTTGCCCGAATGCCGCGCTCGCGCAGGCAAATAAAAATGCAGCAGCAAACGCTGACGCAGCTATTCCCGAAGCCTTCCTTTGCCACTGTCCTGCGTGGAGAAATTGCTTCATGAAGCCTGACTCCGGGGCCTGCATCTGACTCGGATTCTAACACTTCCTCGCGGGTTTTCCGCTACTGTCGCCGTCGGGGTTAGCGTCCTAATCCGATGAATGGCGGCTATTCTTGTGGTACGGGAGTTGTTCCGCCGCTCCGATCAGTCCTGACGCCTCGGTCCAGATACTGGATGAACTCGATGGGTGCACCATCGCACACCACGAAAGCCACCAGAATCCCTTCGGAGGGGCTGTTGGGTTCGATCAGGATTTCGTGGCCCTTCAGCGCCTCGGTGAGGTCATCGACCTCGAAGGCAACATGCGCTTTGGTCTTTACCAGCTCCGGCAATGGGCAATCGCTCTCGTATCGCATCCATTGGATACCGAACGGATTGCGTTGGTGGTCTGTGCAGTACAGCTTGTAGCGGGACAGGTAAATCTCACCTGTCTGTGCGACCTCAGTCGGGATTCCCAGGTGGTGATACTTCATCATGCCTCGCTATGGTCCATACAGCGTCAGAGTCGACCGGCCGGCGCGATTATAGCGCTCTTATTCGCGCACGCGGCCTGTTTGCGAAAGCTTACGTCGAAGCCATCGAACGGAAGCTCTTACGCCTCAGTGCCGTAACGTGAATTCTCTTCCTCTGGCGCGCGTTTAGAGCGCGAAGGCCCTGTCTTCGCATCTCTGCGCGCCCCTCTCGCCGGCGTGTCAAAATTTTGAATGTGCCAGCCGCCACGCGGCCAATGATCCACCTCCATTTCTGGATTATCCCGTCCGGCGCTTCTGCGTCTCTTCTGCTTTTCTTTGATTCTTTCCTTGACAACCACATTACTACATGATAAGTATGTAGCCGTGAGCCGCAAATGCGGCTTGTGGAGAATTCGGGACTAAGGAGACAAGGTGGGCCGCGGCGACGCGGCCTTTCGCTTTTTATGCGCTCGGAGGGATTCTAATCGCAAATATATGAAGAATTAAAACTCGATGCAACTAACACAAAACAAACAACGGGAGGTCGTTCTAATCGCTGATTCTCGCGGTTTTTGGAAAAATTCAGCGATTAGGGAGACTCGTCTCCATCCGCGCCTCTCTTCGTTCCGCGCGACGCTGGCCGATCCGCTCGCAGCCCAAGGTTCGCTCCGAACCGGTCAGCACAATTTTCTAATCGGGACAGCAAAGCTCAGTGAGTTTCCGCTAACCACTCGCAAAATCAATCACTTGCCTTTTTCTAATCGGGACAAGTTTTCATCCCTTCCTTTTTGCGCGCCCTCTGCGCAAACCGTCCAGCCTCCAGAACCTAATCGAGTTTCTATGGGAAATAAGAACTTCATGCAACTCACACAAAACAAGGAATCGAAGGCGATTCTAATCGAGTTTTTTCGCCATAATTTCTCGCCTTCTGTCCGTTCTCGGAAACTCGCATCCCGCTCGAAGCGATATGCACAAGCGTCTTTCGCGACTTCGCCGGGCGGTCCGTCTCGGCGCGAAATCTGCAATCTCGCCGTGCTTCAATCGAGGTTGACTTCTCTGCGCGCGCCACAGGAAAATGGAGTTTCGCCGCTCAGGCAGCGTGAGCCGCAGAGGGCGTGTGCACTTCAAATTGCGCCGCGACCATCAGCCACGCGAGAGAATCCAATTGCCATGACTCCAAAAGTCGGAATTGCCGCACATGTGCATCGCATGAGCCGCGAAGATCACATTCGCGCTGCGTTTTACCATGGCGCTTCTCTGACGCTCGAGAATCCGGAATATCTGCGCGCTCTCCGCGCCTTTACGGACGAACTCCTTCGCCAGGATTCCGCGGCCGGCGACCTGACCGTTGATGCCATGGAAATTGACGCACCCGGCTGCACCGTCGAGATTCGTGCCAAGGAAACAGGTATCGCCGCAGGCATCGAAGAGGCAGCGTGGATTTACGGAAACGCCGGGCTAAATGCAACTCCTGTCGCCGAAGATGGCGCGGCCGTCGTTCGCGGCGACGTGCTCTTGCGCGTTATCGGAAACGCGCGTGAACTTCTGCCGCTCGAGCGCGTGATCGTAAATCTCATGCAGCGTATGGGCGGCATCGCCACGGCAACGCACAAGCTCGTTGCGGTTGCGCGCGATGCCTCGCCGAATGCTCACGTCATCGGCACGCGCAAGACGCCTTGCGGTTTGCTCGACAAGCGCGCCATCCATCATGGCGGCGGTGGAACGCACCGCTTGAGCCTGAGCGATGCGATTTTGATCAAGACGAACCACCTGCGCCTCGCGTCCGGAAATTCTCCTGCAGCATTTCATGACATTCTGAGCCGTGCCTGGGAACGCCGAAAAAACACAGCATTTTTTGAAGTCGAAGTCACAAGCATCGAGGAAGCTCTTCCTGTCGCGCGCGCGCTCTCTGCATTGCAATCGGCATCGCCGCAGGCATGCCCATGCGTTTTGATGCTCGATAATTTTTCGCCAGCCGATGCTGCCCGTGCAGCTACAGCGCTGCGTGACGCAGGCTTTTATGATTCCGTGCTCATCGAAGCGAGCGGCAACGTTTCCGAAGCGTTTGTAGCGGCCTTTGCTGCTGCGGGCGTGGACGCAATTTCCATCGGCGCGCTGACGCATTCCGCGCGCGCACTTGATCTGAGCGCGACACTTATCCCTGGGACGAGGTGATTTTTCCTTGAGCGAATCGGCCAATTTGATCTCTTTCGACACTCGATATTCCGTGCCGCCGGTCGAGGCCATCGGCGATTCGCCCGCTGAAATTTTCTGCAAGCAGCAGTGCATCGCGCGCCTGAAAGAAGAACGCAATGCTGTGATCCTTGCCCACAATTATCAGCGCGACGAAGTGCAGGAGATCGCCGATTACGTCGGCGATTCTCTGGGCCTTTCACAGCAGGCTGCCGCAACGCCCGCTGACGTGATCGTTTTCTGCGGCGTTCATTTCATGGCGGAGACCGCTGCGATTCTTTGTCCGGAGAAAACGGTCCTGCTGCCCGATTTGCGCGCCGGCTGCTCGCTCGCGGCGACGATTTCCGCCGACGAACTTCGCGCCTGGAAGAAGCGCTATCCGGACGCTGTCGTCGTCGCATATGTCAATACTTCGGCTGAAGTGAAAGCCGAAAGCGACTACTGCTGCACATCGGCGAACGCTGCGAAAGTCGTTCGTGCGATTCCTGCCGATCGCTCCATTCTTTTTATTCCTGACAAATTTCTTGCTACGGTCGTTGCGCGTGAAACCGGCCGCGCAAACATCATCGCCTATCCCGGATATTGCCACGTGCACCGCACGATTCGTCCCGCGCAGGTGCTTTCCTTGATGGAAGAAAATCCGGACATCGAACTGCTGATTCATCCGGAATGCGGATGCGTCAGTTCGTGCATGGCCCGCGTCGCGGATGGCACGCTGCCACGCGAGCGCACGTTTTTCCTTTCCACCGAGGGCATGATGCGCCACATCTCCGAATCCACTGCGGACGAAGTCGCTATCGGCACGGAAGTAGGCATGCTGCATCGCCTGCGCAAAGCCGCTCCGGAAAAACTGTTTCGACCAGTGAATCCGGAAGCTGTTTGTGAATTCATGAAAACGATTACGCTCGATCGCATTTTGCGTTCGCTGGAAATTCTTGAACCGCAGATATGTGTCCCGCCGGAAATTGCCCACCGCGCGCGCCGCGCCATTGACCGCATGCTCGAAATCGCCTGAAGCTGAGAAAAAAATAAAAGTACTGCGAATCTCTTCTCGAAGGAGGGATTGCTGCGTCTCAGTAGGGCGTCGCCCATGTGCTGGAAATCCGGCGCAGAATCTGCAGAAAGTCCGGTCGCTTATTCGGGCCGTATCCCGCGGAAGCAAAAGCAACCTGAATCAGCGGCTCACTTTTTTCCAGCGAAACGCGCGCGAAGGGAAAGGGCGTCGGCGCGCCGACGGCCCAAAAATAATCGGTCATCGTGGCATTCAGTTTCTCCGGCACATTGAAATCTTCGACGGTCTCGCGCGTGACCGCGCCCTCGCCCTGCGCTTCAAAAACGAAAAACGTCAGCCGGTTCGACTGAACTTCTTCCATTGCAGGAAAGTAAAAATTCGTGGTCTGTGGCTGCCAGCGTTCGGCGCCACTCGCGCGGCGAATTTGAAGCCGCGGACTTAATTCGTAGGAATAAAAATCGGCAAGCGACGGTGAATACGTGCAGTCGTACAGCAAAGTGAAATCGGATGGCGTCGCTGCGTCGCTGGAAGCGGATTTTCCAGCGGCGCTTTCGCGCGCCTTCGCCTGGAAGGCGGCGGCTGCGCCGTCGAGGCAGGATGGGGGAGGTGGAAAGAAAAAATAGAAAAGGTAATCGAGCAAAGCGGGCTTCGCGTTCGCACCACCGAGAATTTGCGCGATGAGAGAGTTCTTGTCTCCGCCGAGGAAAGGATTGTTCGAAAGGCCGAAAGCGAGCACGGAAGAGTCCGCCGAGTCATCCCAAAAATGAAGTTCCGAGAAAACCAACGGCGGCGCGGATGCGGCCATCTGCCCGGATGTCGCGAGATGCGAGTCAGTACGTGGAGCCCAGTCGTAAGGAAGTTCGATCGATACTCCGTTCGCGAGGCTGATGCGCTGCGTGGAAGCGGACGGCGTGTTCGCCGGATTCTGCGCGTAGATTTTTCCGGCCGCAACAGAACACAGAAGCGAAACGAGCACCGCGATTCGCTTCCTTTTCATTCTCTGGTTCACGCCGCCGCTCATTTGCCCCACGCCAAAAACGCGCAGTGAACTATTTTTTGATGAGCCGGATGAGCCAAAGCAGGATCAGCGCGCCGATGACGGAAATCACCAGCCGGCCAATCAAGCCGTACGCACCGATGCCAAGCAGCCCGAATACAAAACTGCCAAGCAGAGCGCCGACGATACCGACAATCAAATCACCAAGCACACCGAATCCGTGGCCCTTCATGATTTTGCCCGCGATCCATCCCGCGAGGATGCCGATTACGACGACCCAGATCAAATACATCATCGCAAGCCTCCTTTAGCTGCGGTTGCACTCGAAATCATGTTGCACTCGGGCCGAGAAACAAATAGTCAGAGGGAGCCTTTCGCATCAGAACCGATTCTTTGGACGAACAGAATCGTTCATCCGCAGTGCAAAGATACGCTGGAAGGCGGCGCGTGTCTATGCCGCTCGAATTCTAAAATGTCGCGATCAAATGTGAATGATGAAGTGGATTGGGCTCACGTGTGCATGCACCAAAGCAGATTTCAGAGCAATGAAAGCAAAAGAAAAACATTGGTGGGCCTGGACTGACTTGAACAGTCGACCTCGCCCTTATCAGGGGCGCGCTCTAGCCACCTGAGCTACAGGCCCGTTGGGAGCGAGCAATTTTAGCATGACCGAACGGGTACAGCATACGTCGTTTCACACCTGCATTCCTCGCAGCGTCTAAACCGGCAGCTTTTGCGTTAGCCATACGGAGAATTCTGACATGCCGCAGAACGCGAAGGGCATCCTTCGACGAAAACCGTGCCTGTGTTTCCGTGTTCTGCTTTGGCTAGCTCCTATCTTCGAGCGTCACGCCCCGCATGCGTCTATGTTGTGAAATCACCAACCCTGCTGAGGGCGCACTAGAGTAGAATCAGCGCTAAACTGGCCACGCTTTGGGAGGGGTTATGGTGAAGGGGCCGCCGAGGAACGAGAAGCTCGAGCGTCTTCTGAGTAGAAAGGCGGACTTAGGGAATCTACGCTACCGCCTGTGGCGCGACGAGGAGGAAGATCCTGAACAGGGCGAGGCGCTGGACAGGTTTCTCTCCGAACTCCTGTCAGTCGATGAGGAAGTCAAAAGTGCGTCCAAGGACATTTGGCACATCACGAAACTTGACCGCGAAGAAACAATTCGGTCACTCAGGCAGCTCCGGGACGACCTCTCCGAAATGGCGCTTAATGAATTCAACGAAAGATGGATGACCAGGACGGCAAGCACAGTGGATTACTGGCTCGAAGTTGCCGTTGATTTGGAAGGAGTGTTGTACTCGTTCGCCCACCCCGTATTCGATGCCGAAGGACCGATACTCGGCAGCCTCCTTAGACCGGGTCTTGTGGTTCTGGTGCGCAGTTTTATTAGCTTGCTTTACTTAGCGGCAGGTGTCATCGCGCTCTACGTCGCATTTGGTACGTCCTTTCGGTGGGTCGGCTGGCTTTTGGCCGCCTACTTCGGATGGCTGATTTACCACCGGGCGGCAAAGACAGATCGATTGGAGGAGGATGTTAATCGCTGGCGGCGAAACCTGACGGCTATTGACGGCTGCGTTCAAGAGCTTTTGTCAGGGCATTTCGACGCATCGGAAATCGCAAGACGACTTCGGGAGGAAGAGAACAGCGGGTTATTCGTACGCACCACGATTTTCACTATCCTTCAGAGAAGCGCCGCTTTACACGGAGCTAAAGATGTGAGTGAGACATCCGCCGCCGGGCACCGTAAACCTACGCAAGAGGAGATGGAGCAGTGGGCCTTTCAGCGGGGTTCAGACCTAACCCTTACTGAACTTCGCGCTATGAAGGCCGACGAAATCGTTCATCTAATCGAGAAGTCCTACTTCTACCCCAGCGAAAAAGCTTACATTGAGCGCTTCGAATATAAGCATGACCAAGTGGACGAAGGGAGCTCATCCAAATTCGGGTATGAGGTCCACGGGTTTCGCAGGCTTTCTGGAACACAAGATTGGGAGCCGTACCGGTTCTTGGCCTCGGACAAGGAGTCACAAACATCCAGCTGTGCAGGGACGATCAAGCGCCTAAATTGAATTCCCAGTCCTGAATTGGGTGAGCGCAAGTTCTAAGATCGTCAACCAGGGCCCACCAATCCTGCACGGTAAACTGAATTTTCCACGCACGCGAAAATAATCTGCTGCGGCGATCCAAATGCTCACGCTTCGACCCAGGCCTTTATTCCAATTTATCCCAATGCCTGCCAATTGTACCCAGCCCTAAGGCGAGCCGAGGTTTACGGTGCGGCTTGCGCTCGCGGCGGAACGGACCATTCGGCGGCGCGGTCGAGGGATTGGGCGATGCGATCGTGGATGAAGTTGAGTTCCACGGAAGTGATGACGTACGGCGGGAGAATGTAAATGACGTTGCCGAGAGGACGAAGCAAAATGCCAGCGTCCAGAAAAAACTGATAGAGCTTGGGGCGAAGGCGCGAAGAATAGCCGGGATCATCGGCGCGCAATTCCACCGCGGCGATTGTGCCAATGGAACGAACGTCGCCGACGGCAGGATGATTCTGAATGGCAGCGAGGCGATCCTGATGAATGCCGTTGATGGCATTGATGCGCTCGAAGATCGGCTCGTCCTGGAAAATTCTCAGGCTAGCGACCGCAGCGGCGGCGGCGATGGAATTTCCCGTATAGGAATGGCCGTGATAAAACGTACGGCCGCGATCGTCACTGACAAAGGCGCGATGAATTTCCTCCGTGCAAACCGTGGCCGCGAGCGGAAGAACGCCGCCCGTGATTCCCTTTGAGAGACACATGAGATCGGGAACGACGCCGGCAAGTTCGCAGGCAAACATTTTGCCGCAGCGGCCAAAGCCTGTGAGAACTTCGTCGGCGATGAGCAGCACTCCAAACTCGCTGCAGAGCAGACGCACGCGCTGCAAGAATTCCTGGGGATGAACGATCATGCCGCCAGCGCCCTGCAGAAGCGGCTCGACGATGACGGCTGCGATTTCGCGATGCTTTTCTTCGAGGAGGTTCGCGAGCTGCGTGAGGCAATCGACGTCGCAGGTGGCGCGCGTTTTGCCGACGGGACAACGATAACAATAAGCGGAATGCACGCGATGCACGGGAAAACGCAGGCTGCGGAAAGGATCGGTGAAAAGCGAATCGTCGCTGACGGACATCGCGCCGGCGGTATCGCCGTGATAGGCATGCTCAAGGGCGACGATGGAATGCTTCTCGGGGTGGCCGAGATTTTGCCAATACTGTACGGCAATTTTGAGCGCGACTTCGACGGCGGTTGAGCCATCGTCAGAGAAAAAAATGTGTGCGAGACCCTGCGGCAAGACTTCACGAAGCGCAAGCGTGAGATCTTCGACGGCATCGTGCGTGAAGCCGGCGAGTAGAACGTGGTCGAGCTTGGCCGTTTGCGCGGCGATGGCAGACATAATGGCCGGATGGCAATGACCGTGAATATTGACCCACCATGAAGAGATGCCGTCGAGGAAGCGCCGGCCATCGGCGGTGTATAGATAAACTCCCTCGGCTTTTGTGATGCGCAGCGACGGCGGATCGAGCGCCTCCTGCGTGAAGGGATGCCAAATGCGCAGCGGCGAAGTCATGAGGCAAAGGCCTTGCGGTCAAAATTACGCCGAAACACGTCCAAAAGAATAGCGCGATTCAGCTCTTTTAAGAATGGCATGGCGCCGAGGACTTCGATTTTGCCGTAATGCTCGATGGCGCTGCGATTCTCGCGGTTCGGACGGCCAACCATGATGACGCCGCGAAGGTCGAGGCGCGCGGCACGCAAGGCGGCAATGGAAAGCAAAGTGTGGTTGATCGTGCCGAGAGAAGTTCGCGCGACGAGAAGAGCCGGGAGCTTGAGATGGCGCATGAGATCGGTCATCAACTGCGTGTCATTGATCGGAACGAGCGCGCCGCCGGCTCCTTCCGCGATTAAATTTTCCTGAGGAGGAAGCGGCGGCAATTTGATTTTGCGCAGTTCGATGCGAACTCCAGCACGACGCGCGGCGAGATGTGGCGACACGGGCGGCGCGAAACAATACGCCTCCGGGAGAGAACGATTGCGCGGAAGCGCAGCGAGACGGATGACGGTGACACGATCGGTGCCTTCGCGTGAGCCGGTTTGGATCGGCTTCCAATAGATGGCATCGAGCGCGGCACAGAGAAGCGCGGAGACCGTTGTCTTGCCAATGCCGGTGTCCGTACCAGTGATGAAAAAGCGGCTAGGCATTGGCGGCTATGGAAGAAGCGTGCTGCGGCAGTTGGTTTGCAGAATGCATGGCGCGAACCAGGCGATCGACGTCCTCGCGCGTGACGCGGCTGGTGAGCGAAAAACGAATGCGCGCAGTGCCCGGCGGGACGGTCGGCGGACGAATCGCTTTGACAGCGAAGCCGCTCGCCTGCAAATGCGTGGCGACGCGAAGAGCATTTTCATTGGAGCCGAGAATCACGGGGATGATGTGCGTGCTGCTCGAGCCGCAGGAAAAACCGGCGGCAGCGAGACCGGCGCGCAGCAAGGCCGAGACTTCGCGGAGATGTGCGCGACGGTTATCTTCGGCGGTTGCCAAGGAAAGCGCAGCGCTGATTTGGCGCGCCATGTACGGCGGCGCGGCGGTGCTGAAAATGAAAGTGCGCGCGCGATTAATGAGAAAATCCTTGAGCGCGAGATGGCAACATACAAATGCGCCGAGGCTGGCTAAGGCCTTGCCACACGTGTGGACGACGGCGAGGATTCCGTGTTCACAGTGCAAGTCGACCGCTATTCCGCGCCCTTGCGGGCCGCAGACGCCAGTGGCATGAGCTTCATCGAGAATCAATTCCGCACCGTAAGTTTTCGCGAGATGGAGCAGGCCGGCGAGAGGAGCGACGTCGCCTTCCATGCTGAAAACGCTCTCGGTGACGATCACTTTTACGCCATCGGAGGCGGAATTTTCGCGCAAAGCATTCTCGAGAAATTTCAAATCGCAGTGTGGATAGATGACTTTGCGAGCGCCGGAAAGACGAATGCCATCGATGAGGCTGGCATGGTTGAGCGCATCGGAGAAAACGACGTCGCCAGGCCGCAAGACCGAACTGAGCAAACCAACATTGGCGGCATAACCCGAATTGAAGTAAAGCGCCGACTCAGCGCCAGCGAAAGCAGCGAAATCAGATTCCAATTTTTCCCATTCGAGCGAATGGCCGGAGAGCAGACGCGGGCCGGTCGAACCAACGCTTTCGCCGGCGGAGACGGCTTCGATGACAGCACACTTCAAACGAGGATCATCGGAAAGAGCAAGATAATCATTCGAGCAGAGATTGATGCCGCGCGGAATTTCGAGAGTGCGGAACTGCGATTCCTTGCGCAGATGTTCGAGTTCGGAGGAGATGCGGCTGCGGATTTCTTTGCTAAGCATTTGAGGCACGTTGCATGGGCCGCATGCCGAGATCGTCGAGGAGAGCCAGATCCTGATCGACGGGCGGATTCGGCGTGGTCAGAAGCTTTTCGCCAGTGAAAATGGAATTCGCGCCGGCGAGAAAACAGAGAGCGACAGCTTCGCGCGACAGGGTGTGGCGTCCGCCGGAAAGTCGGACACGCGAAGCAGGCATGAGAATGCGCGCGGCGGCGATGGTGCGGACGAAAACGAGTGGATCGAGGTCCGGCACATGAGCGAGCGGAGTGCCTTCGACGTGAGCGAGAACGTTGATGGGCACGCTTTCGGGATGCGGATCAAGATTCGCAAGCTGATGCAGCAAGCCGATGCGATCCTCTTCGGATTCCCCGATTCCGAGAATTCCGCCGCAGCAAACCGTGATTCCCGCTTGACGGACGTGCGCGATGGTGCGCAGGCGATCTTCATAAATGCGCGTGGTGATGATGTGGCCGTAAAATTCAGGCGAGGTGTCAAGATTATGGTTGTAGGCGGTGAGGCCGGCTCGCTTGAGCTGCGCAGCTTGATTTTCCGTAAGCATGCCGAGCGTGCAGCAGACCTCGAGATCGAGTGCGGCAACACCGCGAACCATTTCGAGGACGGCGTCGAATTCTTTCCCCTCGGGAACATCGCGCCAGGCAGCGCCCATGCAGAAACGCGTGGCACCATCGGCCTTGGCGCGGCGCGCGGATTCGAGAACATCGCATGGATCCATCAATTTCTGGCGCGCGACGCCCGTTTTGTAATGCGCGCTCTGGGAGCAATAGGCACAGTCTTCCGGGCACGCGCCGGTTTTAATCGAGAGCAAACGGCAAAGCTGGACTTCCTCAGATCGATGAAATTCGCGATGAATCGACTGAGCCTGGAAAATCAGGTCCGGCAGAGGCAGGCGGAATATCTTGCGAATCTCTTCCCGCGTCCAATTGTGGTGAATTTGCATTCGGGATTCCTTCTTCTTACGCGAGCGCAATGAGATCGATTTCCACGCGAACGTCGCGAGGAAGGCGCGCGACTTCGACAGTGGAGCGAGCAGGCGGATTCGCCGGGAAAAACCGGGAATAGACTTCGTTCATTTTTGAAAAATCGTTCATGTCCTTGAGAAACACGGTGGTCTTCACGGTTTTATCGAGCATTGAGCCAGCGGCTTCGACGATACCCTTCAAATTTTGCAGGACGCGCTCGGTCTGCGCGGCGACGTCACCTTCGATGAGCTGGCCGGTCGCGGGATCAAACGCAACTTGACCGGAAATAAAAATGAAACCGTTGGCGCGAATCGCTTGCGAATAGGGGCCGATGGCCTTGGGGCCGTGCTGCGTGGAAATAACTTCCTTCACGATTCCTCCTATGAATGCAAGAAAATTCAAACTAACCCGCCATCCAAATCTCTACGGCTTAGCGCTATTGCTTACCGCATTTTCGTAACGAGCGCGAAAATCGGCCGGAATTCCCTTCTGTTGCAGCCACACGTCGAAAAAATCAGACAGGTTCTGGTGGCATTCCTGCTCGAGGGCGGCGCGAAAATCGGAATAACCGTATTGCTGCCCGCGAAGAGCATAAACCATGTGGGCGATGGCGTGGGTGACATTTTGCTGGCCGCATTTGTCTTCGAGGGCGAAGTAAAACAAAATCATCTTGCCTCTTCCCAATCTAATTTGCTCATAAGGATCGTCGACGGAAAGATTGATGATTGGCTTTTCGACGGCAGTTCCCCGGCCATACGAATCTAATACTAAACCAATGTCATCTCTACGACGGCTCTCACGCGCGCTTTCGGATGCCCGGGCGGCCGTATCAGCCAATCCGCCAGCGAGAACCCAGGCTTCCGGTCGTGGCTTAATTTCATGGCCAAACCATGTCCAAGCCAACGCCCTCCTAATCCCGAACGAGGGAAAAGGTTCATCAGCGCCAGGTTCAATGAACACGGGAATGGGGCTAAATACGGTCCGAGGGGGAGGAGAAGAAACGACGTTCGAGAGTTTATTTTCGGAATCTCTAAGATCGCCGCTCTCGATGACGAAAATCGACGGTCGAGAAAGTGATCCGAATGACGTGGCATAAAATCGGTACGCAGACGAGACACGCGATGCTGCGATTTGCGCATCAGCTACGGGAAACGGTTTACGTGTCCAGAACACAATGCTGGCATTCGTGGAGTTGATGCGCTGCTCGTTGTATTGGCCAGCGAGGACGTAGGGATCGAAGTCGGCTTTGCGGATGAGGAATTGGTGAGTGACTTCGCCGTTTTGTTTCTTGTTGCCGCGCGGGCGACCGCTCGCGGTGACGCGAAAATTCGCGGGAATCGTTACGCTGAGGGTAGCTGGATCAGGGCGCCCGACGGCGGGCGAAAGAAATGCCTTGAATCCCATGAGAGTTGGAAACCAGCCAGAGTCGTTCAAGTAGAAGGTGTTTGCGGTGACGAAAATTCGCGGATCGCTTACGGGCTGCGCGGCTAGATCATAGGAGAGAGAAAGGTCTATTTTTTCTTTCTGATGCCACGAAACAGGAAATGGAATGCGCCAGTCGCCAGCGGGTTCCGTGGGTTCATGTTGCAAAACGATCCCCTTACCACCAACTTCGGCGCGGAGATTCGAGCGGCCAAAGCCTTTTTCGTCAGGCAGGCCGACCGCGATGAAATTAAGCGGAGAATTGCCCATGTTGGTAAGGCGATATTCTGCGCGGATGGCGAGGTGAGGAGGGTTACCCGGAACGAAGCGCACAGCAAGCGACTCCTTTTGGATTTTATAGCCGGGAGCGAGTGGAACGCCGCATCCGGCGACAAAAATAGCGATGCATATGGCAAGGGCCGCGAGGAGAGCGTCAACAAAGCGATGGGAAGCGAGAGTTTTCAAAGCACGAAGATTCTACCGAGCGAATCGGCGGAGGTCTAGCGAACCCGCAGTCGGAAGACTAAGGCGAGAGGTTGGGGAACGTACTACGCGCCCTGTCATGCGAAGAAGGAAGAACACTGAGGCATTATGCGGACGAGCGGCTGGACTGCTAGACGAGAACCAGGCGAGCGTTACTTCCCCTCGATGTAATGGCGCAAAATCGCAGCGTCGGACCAACCACGACGGCGAAAATTTAGGATTTTGTTCGCTTCGCCATCCGGAACACCGATGCGAACGAGTTGCAGGAGAGTCGACTGGCTCATGCCCGCATTTTTGAAGTCCGCAAGCGACGCACCGGAAAGAACCGGCTGCCCGGCGGCGGTGCGACGAATATCTTCGAGAATGATCTGGTCGGAAAGGCCAGCCAAGTGCATAGCGACGGCTTCACCGCCCCAAGCATTGAGCGAATGGATCTGCGCGAGATCGAGAATCGTAGGCTCCGGAATTCCAGCCTGGACTAGCTCCGCGACATCGTCGCCATTGTGGAATCGCTCTTTATCGTTCCGCGCCAAACGAATAAGGGAAATGCAGGCATCGTCGGAGAGGCCGGCCTGTTTCACTTTCACAAGTTCAGCGACTTCCGGGTCTGAAATGTCCAGGCCTTTCAATGTTGCGACAGCCGTGTAATTCATGCCCGCATTGTCGAGCGGGATCGTATTCGTGGGCATGATCTGATGTTTGCAGCCGAACAGCACAAGACCGGCAAGAACGAATGCGCCGACAAATGCGGCATGCGGACGAGAAATGCCGCGACTCCTCCACGGCAATGAAAAGGGCTGAAGCATCGACAAGGAAATTGTAGACCGAGAAACGCAAAAGGGCGCAGCGAATGTCGGAAGGGTTACGGGTAGGGCTTCAGACGTTATAAACACGCTCGATATCGAAAATGCCCGGAGTTTTCTTGATTTGCAAAAGGATTTTTTCAAGTTGTTTGCGGTCGCGCACATCGAGAGCAATTTCGATGCGCGCGTGCAAATGCTCTCCGACACTTTCGAGGGTGCGAATATTGGCGTCCGCGACGCTGATCGCCGCCGTGATTTCGGCGAGCATGCCGGGACGATCTTCGGTCAGAATACGCAAACGAACAGGAAAAGTCGATTCCGTGGGGCCGGCCCATTCTGCTGCGATGCGACGCTCGGTTTCGTAGAGCAGATTTTTGACGTTGGGGCAAGAAGTGGAATGAACAGCGACGCCGCGGCCGCGCGTAACGTAGCCGACGATATCATCGCCGGGAATCGGATTGCAGCACTTGGCGCGATAGACCATCAAATCGTCATGGCCGCGCACTTGAATCGGCGCGTTTTGCATGCCGAGCATGCGCTTGACCGTAGAGACGAGTTTCGGTGGCTTTTCCTCGGCAGCAGGCTCGGCGAGCGTCTGTCCGGCAGCCTTGGCAAGAACCTGACGCGCCGACCATTTGCCATAACCCAGATCGGCGTAAAGATCTTCGATCTGACCGCAGCCGTATTCCGTGGCCACACGCTGCCAATCGGCGTCGGAGATTTTTTTCAGGCTGAGGCCGCTGTTGCGTGCTTCCCGTTCGAGCAGGCGACGGCCGACGGAAGTGGCCTCGTCGCGTTCGTGGAGATTGATCCAGTGGCGAATCTTACTGCGGGCGCGGGAGGTCTGGACGAATTTCAGCCAGTCGCGGCTGGGGCCGTGGCCCTTCTGCGTCAGAATTTCGACGACATCACCATTGGCAAGCACGTGGCGCAAGGGAACGATTTGACTGTTCACTTTGGCACCGACGCATTGATCGCCGACTTCCGTGTGAATCGAATAGGCGAAATCGACGGGAGTTGAGCCGCGGCTGAGGACGACCACCCGACCCTTCGGAGAAAAGGTGTAAACTTCCTCGGGATATAGATCGACCTTCAGAGTAGCGAGGAATTCGCTGGGCTCCTCCATCTCCTGAACCCATTCGATCAACTGGCGCATCCAGACGATACGCTGGTCGTCGCGCTGACCTTCCTTGTGGCCTTCCCGCGAATCGGCGCCGGAGGCGGCGTGGCCGTCCTTGTATTTCCAATGCGCGGCGACGCCCTGTTCAGCGATGCGGTGCATTTCCTGCGTGCGGATTTGGATTTCGAATGGCTGGCCGGCGTGAATCACTGTTGTGTGAAGCGACTGATAGAGATTGGGCCGCGGCATGGCAATGTAATCCTTGAAACGGCCGGGAACGGGACGCCAAATCTGATGCACGACGCCAAGCGCGGCGTAGCAATTCTTTACCGTATCCGTGATGACGCGGACAGCCATGAGGTCGTAGATCTGATCGATGGAGCGCTGCTGGCGCTGAATTTTCTGATGCAACGAATGGAGGCCTTTGGTGCGGCCTTCGACCTCGGCAGGGATGCCGCTCTCCACCATTTTTTTGCGAATGGCATCCTGAACTTCTTGGAGAAATTTTTCCTGGATTTTGCTTTTGGTAGCGACTTTCTTCTGCAGCTCGAAATACGCGGTGGGCTCGAGGTAGCGGAAGGCGAGATCTTCCAATTCTCCGCGCATCAAACCCATGCCTAGGCGATTGGCGACAGGCGCGTAAATGTCGAGCGTTTCGCGAGCGATGCGCTCCTGCCGTTCGGGAGCGAGATATTCAAGCGTGCGCATGTTGTGAAGGCGATCGGCGAGCTTGACAAGAATCACGCGAACGTCGTTGACCATCGCCAGGAGCATTTTGCGGACGTTTTCGGCCTGGCGCGCCTCCGGCCCCAGAAGGTCGATACGGCTGATTTTAGTGGCCCCTTCGACGACGCGGCCGACCTCCGCACCAAACATTTCCGTGATTTGCTCGATGGGGATTTTGGTGTCTTCGACGATGTCGTGGAGAAGAGCGGCGCACAGCGTGGTGACGTCGAGCTTCATATCCGCCAGAATGTTGGCGACGGCGAGGGGATGAGAAAGATAGAGCTCGCCAGATTCGCGGCGCTGGAGGCGATGCTGCTCAGCAGCGAAATCGTAGGCGCGGCGAAGGAGATCGAGGTCGTCGCCTGAACGGTTGCGGCGGACCTTATCCATCAGCTCAACAAAGCGGAGGTCCAAAACGCGCTGAGCGGAGGGATTGGGCGAAGGCTTGGTATCCGGACTCATGCAATTTCCATTGTACGCTCGAATAACGATTGTTTCATGGGCTGTGCCACAAGAAAGCATCGGCCGCCAAGAACACAAGGGTCATGAAAGGAAAAAATCGGCTGACGAGAAGCTCGCCAGCCGGTCTGGATTTCAAGAGGAATGCAGCAGCGCTACTGAGATGACTGATCGCTGGAAGGAGCGGTCATCTTCCGTTGATTGATCTCCTTGACCTTTTCCAAGAGGTCATCCGCCTGTTTTTCGTCAGCCTCGCGGGCATCCTGAGTTGTTTCCATGTCTGCTTTTTGACGCAGAAGAAGATTCAGGTAGGCCATGGCGTCAGAATAATCAGACTTGAGCTGCATGGCTTTGTTGAGGCTGTCAATGCCTTCGGTGACCGTCTGGCCTTCCTGTTGGACGAGCTGGTCGCGGACGGCCGGAGGCAAGGGATCGATTTCCTTAATCGGCTTCTTGGCCTTCAAGTTGTAATCGGAACGCAACTGAGCATTGGCGCGGAACACGATCCAATAATCCAGGACGCCGACCCAATAATAGGGCGTTGAATCATTGGGATTGATTTGCATGACCTTCTGCTGATAGGACTTGGCCTGCTCCATCATGTCCCGATTGAATGGCGTGCTGCCCATGTTGTAGTACATGGAGCCAATGCCGGCAAGGGCCGTCGTATTGTCAGGATTGTTGTCGAGAACTTCTTTCCAAACGGCAATGGCCTGCTGACCATTGCGTTTATTTTCCGCAGAAGGAGCGCCGGGTATGTACTGCTGGGCATAGGCCTGAGCGAGATACAATTTGGCGTTTAAGAGCGTGGGATCAAGTTCGGTCGATTCCTTGAAGTCTTCCACCGCCTGATCGAACTGTGCGTTCTTGTAAGCTTCAACGCCCTTATTGAGATCGTCGCGAGCTTTCAGCTTGGCGCACCCGGATGTCCCCAGCACGAGAGCCGAACTGAGCACCAAAAGGGCCGCGCCGCGCGCGGATTTGCGTTCCATCCCCGTCTCCTTGAATATCCCGGGCCTGATTGAATCAGGCGCCGGGCCGGAAGTTGAACTCTGCGTTTGAGCGCAAGAAAATGGCGAAACCAGTCTGCAGAGAAAGCTACTGGCCCGCCTCCATCTTTGCGGTGATCAAACCAACATCTGTAATGCCCGCGCCCTTCATGATATCGATGGCGCGAGCCACGTCATTGAAGGATGTATCGTCATCGCCTTTGATAAAGGCAACCTTTTCGGCGCGAATCTTGAAAATATCGTTCAGCCTGGGGCCCAGATCCGACCAGGTCGCGGGGTCCTGATTGATTTTGATTTCGCCGGTGGCGCTGATCAGCACGACGACCGTCCTAGGGTCCGGGGGCTGGGGCTTTTGATTTTTCGGCGGAGGCTGCGGAACGAGCGCGTTCATGCCGGTCGGCGTGGTGGGCGTGATGGCCATGAAAATAATGATCAGCACGAGCAAGACGTCAATCAGCGGAACGATATTGGGCTCGGACATCGAGCCGCCTTTTTCTCCTCCAACTGAAATACCCATGGAAAAATCCTCCTACGGAGTGCCTGGATTCGTCGTCTGCTCTCCGAGGGGAGGAGGTGGCGGTCCAGCACTTTCGTCCTTCAATGTGAGCAAGCCGATGTTGTCGACGCCGGCGTCGCGAACGTCATCGACAACTTTCTTGACGTCGCCGTACTTGGCGCTCGCGTCGGCACGAATGAAAACAGTCTTGTCGAGCTTGTCGGCGATCTTGTCCTTGACCTGATCCGTGATCTGATCGCCGCTGATTTCCTGGTTGCCCATGTACAGATGGCCGTCGCGCGTCACGGCGATGAGTACTGCGTCATCGCGGTCTGCCGCCGGCATATTCTCCCAGTTGCGAGAATGGGCCATGTCGACGGTGACGCCCTTCTGCAACATAGGCGTCACGACCATCATGATGATGAGCAGAACAAGCATGATGTCGGCCATGGGGATGACGTTTGGCGCCGCCATCGTCGCGCCGACCTTGGGTTTATACGCCATGACTTACTTCTTTCCGCCTCGGCGAGTGATGAAGTAGTTGACCAATTCCATCGAGGAGTTGTCCATCTCGACGTCGAAGGCTTCGACTTTGTTGGTGAAATAATTGTACATCCACACGGCAGGCACGGCGACGAGCAAGCCGAGAGCGGTGGTGACCAAGGCTTCCGCGATACCACCGGCGACGGCCGACAAACCGCTGGCGTGCGCAGCCGAAATGCCCTTGAACGCGTTGATGATGCCCATGACGGTGCCAAATAAGCCGACGAAAGGAGCGGTTGCGCCGATGGTGGCAAGGCCGGAAAGGCCGCGCTTCATTTCCGCGTGAACGATGGCAACGGAGCGTTCGAGGCCGCGCTTGGCTGCTTCGATGACTTCTTCGTCAGCGACCTGCGCCGAAGCGGCCTGGAACTCAGAAAGACCCGTAGCCACAACCTTGGCGATGTGGCTCTTCTTGTTGCGCTCGGCAATGGAGATGGCTTCGTCGAGCTTATTATCCTTGAGAGCGCCGGCAACCTGCTGCACAAAAACGCGAGACTGCTTGCGCGCCGCGCTATACATCAACCAGCGGTCAATCATAATGCCGACCGACCAGGCAGACATGATGAACAGAATGCAGACCACAGCCTTCGCCGGCAAACCCATGGTGTGCCACATGCTGCGAAGATCCCAGCCCACCGCCCCGCTGCTTTCCTGGAACAAGAGCAAAGCAGCGCACAATAGATTCGAAAGCATGACGTTGATTCCTCCTCGATAATCGAAACAGCGTTTTTTTCGGCAGTGAGTAGGACTGCCTTTGAGCCCCCAAAATTACATTCGAATTCCCCGGAACTGCTCCGGCAAAGCCGGCCCCGGACTATCCCCAACCTATTGCTGATCCAAATTGAAAATAACCGTAATCTCCGTATCGACAGCAACCGCCTGTCCGTTCAACATCGTGGGCCGGTAGCGCCACTGCTTCACCGCAGCCACCGCAGCCGGAATCAACAGCGGCGAGCCGGACAGGGGCGTCAGCTGCTCCACAGTGCCGTCTTTCGAGATGATGGCGTGCAGAACAACGTTGCCTTGAACATGGGCCATTTTCGCGATTTGTGGGTAAGCCGGCATAATCTGGCGAAGAAGGTTGGCCTGTTGCACGTCTCCGCCAACTTTAATGATGCTGGGTGGTTTCGGCGGCGGCGGCAATGCGCCCGGCGCGCCACCAATAATTCCTCCCAGAACTCCACCCGCAGAGCCGCCCGGAACGCCGCCGAGAACGCCTCCAGTCACGCCGCTAACATCAGGCTGGGGCTGCTCTTTTACCATTTGAATTTTTTTCGGAATGACGGTCGGAGCCTGCAGCCTGCCATTTTGAATGAGCTTGGGCATTTGCTTCACGACGACCTTAACGGCGGGAGGAGGAGGAGGGGGGGGCGGAGGAGGCGCAACCAGGAACGTTGACATCAACGCCTTGGGCAGCGCGCTTGTGTAGATCAGCGGGATCAAAATCAGAACGCCGAGAATCAGCGCCTGGACTCCCGCGGAGAGCCACACGCTCCAGACCTTGTTGGTTTTTTTCTTGTTCGTCGATTCGACGAGTTCATCGAACATGATTATCTCCTTGCCTCAGCCAGACGCCTCTCCGCACGTTTGTCCGCCGAAGAAGCGACCGGAGCCGTGACGCCCTGGCCACGCCATTTATTCCAAATCACAACTATGGGAGCCGCAATGCCAAAACTGGAATACGTACCTACCACAACTCCGACAACCATGGCAAAAGAGAAACTGCGGAGAACCTGGCCGCCAAAGACGAAGAGGAGAAAAACAGTGAGGAAAGTGAGGCCGCTAGTGAGAATCGTACGCGAAAGAGTCTGATTAATGGAACGGTTGATGATTACGGACAGCTTCTCGCGCCGCATCAAACGCAAATTCTCGCGAACGCGGTCAAAGATGACGATCGTGTCGTTCATGGAATAGCCAACCAGCGTCAGCAGCGCGGCGATAACCGTCAGGGAAATTTCAAATTTGTTGTAGAAGAGACAAAAGAAGCCGAGCGTGATGAGGACGTCGTGGAAAACGGCGATGACCGCCGCCGCGCCATAAATCCACTCGAAGCGGATAGCCACATAAATCAACATGCCGGCGAGAGCATAGAGCGTCGCCAGAATGGCCTGTCGCCGCAACTGCGCGCCAACCGTGGGACCAACGACTTGCGATTCCGTGATGCTGAAGCGGTTCAACGAATAGCCAGACTTCAGGGCATCGATCACAGCAGGCGTGACGCCCGAGACGTTACTCAATTCAGAAAAATCGGCGACGATGCCACCATGATTCTTATCGCGCGCATCAATCAAGGCCTGGGCCACTTGCGTATAACGATCGCCCGCCGCGGTTCCGAGAACCAAAGGATCGCGCCGCGTGAGGTAGTTCGCGAGATCCGTAGTCACAACGGAATTGAAATCCGGATTGGAACTCGAAGGCGCGCCAAAATTCTTTTCCAGAGCCGAGACGATGGTCGCCTTTGCAGCATTGAGAGCGTCCTCGCCTTCGCTTCCCTGCTCGACGCGAATCATCACGTCGTTCTTGGAATTCGCATTGGAAATGTCGCTGCTGCTGGTGACTTCATTGTTCTTCAGCCCAGCGGCATCGAGCGCAGCGCGAATCTGGCTTATGGGAGGAGCCGAGGAAAAACGTACGATCACCATCGCACCGCCCTTGAAATCGATCCCATAATGCAGGCCGTTGTGCATGAAAGCGGCGACGCCGCCAATGATCAACAGGCACGCGGAAAGGGTAGCGAAATACTTGGCCTTCCCCATCCAGTCAATATTCGGTGCGTGAAAAAATTCCATCGTCTAGTCTTATCCTTACTGAGTTAGACACCACCCAAGAGTTGAATGTTCCCGAAACGGAATCGCCACCCCGGCAGTTTCCGAAATCTAAGGAACGCCCAAAAATTCTAGGACCGAGTACCAAAACCTACTGTCGTTGCTGCCTACCATTACACATATACGCTTATCCGTAGCTAAATGCTGAGCTCGGCTTCGCGACCCATGCGGGACAAATGCCAATCAAAAATGACCCGCGACACATACACCGACGTGAAAAGATTGGCCAAAAGACCGATAGTCAGCGTGATGGCAAACCCTTTCACTGGGCCCGTCCCAAACAAGAAGAGAAAGGCGGCCGAGACCAGCGTGGTGATGTGCGTATCAATGATGGTCAAAAAGGCCTTGTCGAAACCAATGTCCACGGCAGACGGATTGGCTTTGCCATTGCGCAATTCTTCGCGAATACGCTCGAAAACGAGCACGTTGGAATCGACGCCCATGCCAATTGTCAAAACCACGCCGGCAATGCCAGGCAGAGTAAGCGTTGCACCGGAAATAGCCATGAACGCAATCAGAATAATGAGGTTGAGCAACAGGGCCACCACCGCATTGATGCCGCTCAGCCGGTAATAAACCATTAGAAAGATCCAAACGGCGATAAGGCTGGCAATGGAAGCCTGGACGCCTTCGCGAATGGAGTCGGCGCCAAGCGAAGGGCCGATCGTGCGCTCTTCGATGTATTTGATTGAGGCAGGCAGTGCACCGGCATTGAGAATCAGGCTCAGGTCCTTGGCGGAATCTTGCGTGAAATTGCCTTCAATCTCGCCCTGGTCATCAATGCGGCCATTAATCACGGGCGCGCTCTGAACTTGATTGTCCAGAACGACAGCCATGCGATGGCCTATGTTTGAGCCAGTGAATGGGCCAAAACGCTTCGCAGCCGCGGTAGAAACCGAAAAATGGACTTCGTAGAAACCAGGCTGTTGCGGATTCGGACCAGGGTTGGCGTCGCGCAGATCCGCGCCGGTGATAATCGGAGCACGACTCAACAACCACCAGACTTGCCCTCCAGACTGATCTCCAGTTGCCGACGTCCCCGGAAGCAACTGGCTGTCCTGAGGCAAAACACCGCTATGTGCGGCCAAAGCAGCCGCCTCGGAAGGATACGCATTGTCATCGAGAACGAGCTGAAACTTCAATTGACCGCCAGCCTGAATAACCTGCTTGGCGCGAGTGGGATCTCCTTCGCCGGGCAGTTCGACGAGAATTTCGTCCTGGCCACGGCCGGTGGGAGCGACGTTGGGTTCCTTCAAGCCGAGCCCGGTGATGCGGCGGCGAATCGTGTCGAGCGATTGATCCATGGTCCGCTGCTCAATGTCAGAGACAACTGTTGGTTTCATGGTCAGGAGGAAGCCGCTTTGCTCGCCGGGAGCAGGGCCGACGCCGAAATCGGGAAACTGATCTTGCACGAGAGACTGAAATGCGCCGGTCTGAGAGGGAGTTACGTTTTTGACCAGAATCTGCGTGTTGCTCAGGCGGTCGACTTCACCAACGGTGATGTTTTGCTTATGGAGCTGATCGATCAGTTCGTCGTGGGTCTGATCGCAATGCGTGCCGATGGCTTCCTGAACTTGCACCTGTAAGACAAGGTGGCTGCCGCCGCGAAGGTCGAGGCCGAGCTGCATGCGGCTGGAAAAATTGTCAACAAGCTGGCTCCAAGAGGTCGGAAACGAGGGCAGGCCGAAAAGGCCATAAAAACAGATCAAGACAACGATCAGAATGAAAATTGCCTTCCATTTGAGGTTCTGATTCATTGCGGGCCGCTAATTCTCCTTAGCTTCGGGCTGGAGCCCGGCAATCGCGTTGCGAGCGACGCGAATCTTCACCTGCTCTGCGATGCGCAGCTGCACCGATTCGTTGTCGAGGCCGACAACGGTTCCGTAAATGCCGCCATTGGTGATGACCTTGTCGCCATTCTTGAGCGCCGCAATCATAGCCGCGAGCTTCTTCTGGCGGCGCTGCGCAGGCATAATCATCAGGACATACAGTATGACGAGGATCAGAATGAATGGCAGGAAGGCGATGAGTCCGTTGGCGGACTGCTGCGCGACAAGCGACAAATCGACCGTGGGGCCGTGCAACATCTATTCCTTGCTCCTGGCGCTGATGAACAGCGAAAAAACCACCACCGGCTGGAAGCTGGATTCCCAGCGAATCTCCAGCAGGCGAATTTACAGATAAATTATCCGCAGAACTCTGCTCCTTCTGACTGGCGATAAACCGCCCGCTTACGCTCCCGATTCGGACACAGTGTGTTCGAGGCGTGCCTGAAGGTCAGAACAGAATCCTCGGAGGTTCCCAAAACGGATAGACTTGCGGATTTCAGCCATGATGTCAAGGTAAAAGTACACGTTGTGGAGGGTGCTCAGCGTAGCGCCGAGAATCTCATTCGAGAGGCAGAGATGGCGCAAATAGGCGCGCGAATAGCGGCGGCACGTGGGGCATTTGCAATCGGAGTCGATCGGACGAGGATCCTTTGCGTAACGGGCGTTTTTGATGAGCAGGCGTCCTTGCCATGTGAAGAGGCAGCCGTGGCGAGCGCTGCGCGTGGGGAGAACGCAATCCATCATGTCGATACCGCGAGCGACATAGTCGGCGATTTGCTCGGGGCGGCCAACGCCCATCAGGTAGCGCGGCTTGGCGACGGGAAGGCACGCGGCGACTGCGGCGGACATTTCACACGTGATTTCGTGCGCTTCGCCGACCGCGAGGCCACCGATGGCGTAGCCGGGAAAATCAAGTGCGACCATTGTATCGGCGCAAGAACGGCGAAGATGTTCGAACGCCCCGCCCTGCACGATGCCGAACATCATTTGACGCCGCGGATCGCCATGCTGGGCGAAGGAATCGATGGACCGCCGGGCCCATGCGAGCGTGCGCTCGGCAGCGGCAGCCGTCCGGGTTTCGTCCGATGAGGATTCGATGCACTCGTCAAGAACCATAATGATGTCCGAACCGAGCGCTGATTGGATCTCGATGGCGCGTTCGGGCGACAAGAAATGTTCGGACCCATCGATGTGCGAGCGGAACGTGACGCCGTCGTCGGTGACTTTTCGCAGGGCGGAGAGGCTGAAGACCTGATAGCCGCCGGAATCGGTGAGAATCGGATGCGGCCAGGACATGAATTCATGCAGGCCGCCCATTTCGCGGATGAGTTCGGCGCCGGGACGAAGATAGAGATGGTAGGTATTGGCGAGAATGATCTGCGCGCCGAGCGCTTCGAGCGACTCCTGTGTTAGGCCCTTGACCGTCCCGAGCGTGCCGACCGGCATGAAGGCCGGCGTTTCAATCACGCCGTGCGGCGTTTCCAGACGGCCCAGGCGCGCGCCGGTCGGGTCCGTCTGCAGAACTTCAAAACGAAAAGACATGCAGACGAGTGTATCAGGAGAACGCGGCCGCCAGACCAACCTTGATAACGACGTAAATGAGCCAGAGCATCACAATCCAGGTCAGTCCTTTGCTCATTGATATCTTTCTGGGCCGGGCGACGGAAAAACCAAGCGCCATCAAGGCCATCATCCAGAAGCTGAAAAGATCAATCGAACCGCCCAGAGATACTAACCACCTCGGCGCGTCATTCGACAATACCGCGCCAAGATTTGAGGCCACAAGATTCTGTACGTCGATCTGATCGGGGGATTTCAAATACATGATCAGAATGCCTAGGAGAAAAACGATAACCGACGGCATATAGGCGTGAGTAACGATACCAAAGGAGGTTTTGAAGTCGACCCCGGCACCGCCCGTCGCATTAAAGGCGCCCATCAAAATTCCAGCGATGACAAGGCAGGCGATCGGGAAAATGATTATGTTGGCCGCGTAAGCAAAGATCGGAGTAACCTTTGCCTGTCGATTAATGATGTCAGCCCGCTGGTCGGGAGGCAGTTGCTCCATACGCCGCTGCGCTGAACTACTTTGTGAAATCTGCTTTTGAATCACGTTGCCCCACCCGACTCTCTGGCCAATCACGTACGTCGTCGCCAGCGCGAAGATGATTACGACGAGCAGTGGCGCGAGCCAGCTAGGTTTGCGGGCAATGTCTTCGAACGTTGGGCGAGGGTTCACGATCGCGCCGATGATTCTTCCGATGGCACTGATTGGCTTCGGGGCATCCGGCACAGCCGCTGTCGTCGCTGGCATTGAATCCTCCACGGCGGAGTTTTACCGCCCGCTTGCGTTTTCCTCTACGGTTTCTACGTTCATCCGGGACAAAAGTTTCTTGCGGCGGAGTCTAGCGCAGAATCTTCTTGACGAATAGACAATTCAAGAGGGCAGGCGAGGGACGGCGGCGAGCAGTGTTTTCGTGTAGGCGTGCTCCGGGGAACCGAGGACACGAGCCGCAGGACCGGTTTCGACGAATCGTCCCGCTTGCATGACGGCGACGCGCGAGGCTAGCAGCGCAACAACGGGCAGATTGTGGGAAATGAGCAGAAGAGTGAGAGAAAATTCGCGCTGGAGACGTTCGAGCAGCTCCAGGATTTGCGCACCGATGGAAACGTCAAGAGACGAGACAGGTTCGTCGGCGACGACCAGATCGGGCCTTAAGATGAGCGCGCGGGCAATGCCAATGCGCTGGCGCTGCCCGCCGGAAAATTCATGCGGATAACGCGGTAGAACATCCACTCCAAGGCCTACGGTTCCAAGCGCCTCGATGATTTTCATGCGACGTTCTTCACGCGAAAGTTGCGGCTCGTGAATTTCGAGCGGTTCGCCAACAGTGGCCTCCACGCGCATCCGCGGGTCGAGTGAAGCCATGGGATCCTGAAACACGATTTGCATGCGGCGGCGTATTTTGCGCATTTGGACGCCGCTCGCTGCGAGCCAATTTTCGCCGGCAAAACGAATTTCGCCGGAGTCTGGCTCGATGAGGCGAAGAAGCATGCGGGCGAGTGTCGTCTTGCCGCAGCCGGACTCACCGACAATGCCGAATGTCTCGCCGCGCGTAATAGCAAGGCTGACATCCTCGACCGCATGTGTGCCGTGATGAGAATCTTGCCAGGCGACGCCAGATAAGGGGAATGCTTTCCGCAGATGGCGTGCTTCGAGGAGCGGCGCGCCATTGGGCGTCACAGATGAAGCCTCGGCGCCTGAGCTCACTGTCTCCGGCCAACGATGAACGCGGCTGTATGGTGCAGCTCGATGTCCGGACGCGAATCGCCAGCCGCGGATGGATGTGTAGGTGAGCCGAGCAGGAATTTTGCGTGGAGACCGGCCGTGTCGCCGGAAATCGAAGCTTCGAGCAAACGGCGAGTTTGCTCGAAAGCCTCATCGCCGCGCTTCCAGCCCGCTGTGTGCATCCATTGGTCAAACGAGCGTGGATGGTCTTCGATTTCGCACGCTGCTACGGCAAAGCCGCAGGAGGTCAAGAGACTCTTGAACTCACTGACGGGCAAGGCGCGCGTATGCGAGGCGTCGCGTGCGATTTCGATGTCGTTGCACGCTTTTGCGTGCACAGTATTCTCAGAAACGACCATATCAAGCAGGCCAAATTTTCCACCGCGCTTCAGGACGCGCGCGATTTCGCGAACAGCAGCGAAAGGATCGGGGAGATGATGAATGCTGTAACTGGTGATCACGATGTCGAATGTTTCCTCGTGAAACGGCATTTGCAGAGCGTTGCCGCGCGCGGCCGAAAAATTTCCGATGTGGTTCGCGGAGGCATCGTCGCGCGCGCGAGCGAGCATGGCGGGCGTGAGATCGAGTCCGCCGATCCAGCGAACCTGCCGCGCAAAAATGCGCGCGAGCGTTCCCGGGCCGCAGGCAACGTCGAGTGCGCGTTCGCTCCCGGCAGGATCGATGAGGCGAAGCAGATGTTCGGCTTCAGCGCCGCGCTCGGCAAGCGCAAAATCGGCGAAGACGCCCGCGGTGCGCGTGAAGCGGTCGCGCACGAGGTCCATTTGCTTTTGTTCGTCGAGCTGCGACGAATTCTGCTGACCGGGACCGCGATGCGTGGTCATTGGACGAGGATACAACGCGCGCAGTGGTTCGGCAAAGCCTCTCGCAAATCAGGCACAGCGGCATCGCATTCCGTTCGATGATATTCGCAGCGGGGCGCAAAGGCGCAGCCGGGAGGAAGTGCATCGAGGCGCGGAACAGTGCCGGGAATGGCTACAACTTTGCGCCCTTCGAGACGCGGCGCGGCGCGAAGAAGGCCTTTGGTGTAGGGATGCCGCGGGGCGGTCAGAACATCATTCGCAGGCCCGCTTTCGACGATGCGGCCTGCGTACATCACGGCAATACGGTCGGCGATTTGGCTAACCACGCCGAGGTCATGCGTGATGAAAAGCAACGTGAGATGCAACTCCTGGCGTAGTTGTTGAAGCAGCTCGAGAATCTGCTTTTGTACAGTGACATCGAGCGCCGTCGTCGGCTCATCGGCAATAAGCAACCGCGGACGCATCGAAAGCGCCATGGCGATCATGGATCGCTGGCGCAGCCCGCCGGAGAGCTGATGCGGAAACTGCCTGGCGCGCCGTTCCGGCTCGGGAACAGCAGCGCGTTCGAGCGCTTCGATCGAGCGGCGGCGAATTTCCGCGGCGGTGAGCGAGGGCTCGTGGGCGCGGATGGCTTCTTCGATTTGCGCGCCGATGCGCATCACGGGATCCAGCGCCGTCATCGGCTCCTGAAAAATCATGGCGATTTGCCGGCCGCGGAGAATGCACATTCCTTCCGGAGGAAGGACCGCAAGGTTGACCCGTGCAGTCATGCCGTCGCGACTCACTTCGAACCAGGCGCAGCCATTGTGGCGAGCGCCATGCGGGTCGAGGCCCATCAGCCCCAGAGAAAGCATCGTCTTGCCGCAACCGGATTCGCCGACGAGGCCGAGAGCTTCGCCCTCCTCAAGGCGCAGGGAGACTTCATTTACAGGGCGGACCCAGCCCTGCGGCGTGGGCAGTTCGACGGTGAAATTTTCGAGTTCGAGCAACGTGGACACGAGACTTATGATAATCGTATGTTCCGGGCTCGGCACGAGTTTCGGCTCACGAATTTTCTATGGTGCAAACGAAATGCCCAAAATGCGGCGCGGCGACAATCCCGGCGATGGGCCGGTCCTATTGCAAGAGGTGTGGGTGGAATCGCGACGCCGCCGAACGGCGACTTACCCGCGTGCGATGGATCATACCGGCGTTGATTGCAATATTCGATCTGATGGGAGTAATTGCCCTTGGCATCGAACAACATAACTGGGTCGGCGCGATTTTGTTTGCCACGCTGCCGACGCTGCTGCTCGGCGTGATTTTTGCGGGCGCCACGCAGGGCTTGCGGCAACTGCGCGATGCGAGCCAAGGAACTGGCGAGGGCAACGATGCGCCGGTAAGTACAACCGAAGATCATGCGATCCGCGGAGGAAAAGCTGAACAATACGATTTCCTGCTTTCGCTCTCTCCACCGCGGCCTGTGCAATTGACGCGACGCGGAAAGCTGACGTTCAGTGTGATGCTGCTGATGGTGCTCATCATTGAGATGCTGTTGCTTTCAAATCTTTATGGCGTGTGGGAACGATCTCATTCGTTCGCCGAATTTCGTGGACAAGAATTTTTTTTCGCTTGTATCGCGCTGCTGATTGCGATCATTCCGTATTTCATGCGGCGATGGGCCCGGCGCGATTGGAATCTGTTGGAGAACGGTGCGGTGGCGAAAGGCCGCGTCATCAAACAACGCTACTTCAAGAACAATTCGACGATTACGTACGAATTCCAGGATGCAAGTGGCAAGTCACACTCGGGTTCAGGAAACGATTTTACTCGTACTCTAGAGGAAGGAATGAGCGTAGCTATTTTTTATGATCCGCAACATCCGGAGAGCAATCTCGCCACGTGCGCTTCTTTACTGGAAATCGTGAACCCGGCCGGAGAATGATGCGCTGAGGCTCAGTTAACGAAATCCGATCAACGCTGGGCGAGAGGAATGACGAGCTTGAGTGCCGTGTGCGTCCCGGAAAAACTGACGATTTTGACGTCAACCAGACCAGAGACAAGGGCTGCAGCGCGAACATCAGTTTCGCGAATGTGCTCAACACCCTTCGGATAAACCACCCAGATCGCTCCGTTCGATTTCAGACGCGAACGAAGCGAAGATAACTTCTTCAGATCGCTCTTGCTTTCAACACCCAGGAAAATCAGATCGGAATTTCCCAGCGGGCGAAACAGGGAGATGTCGTTTGCGCGTTTCCGAAGCTGGTCAAGGAAAGCGGCATCTGAGATTTTTAGGACCGCGGCGCGGCTTTCCGGTTTGACGCCGAGCTTGTCGAGCAACGGCACATGCGAGTAAGACTTCTCCGATGGCCTCGGTTTCTTAGATTTTCGATTCATTTCCTCACTTCACAGCTGCGCATCGGAACGGCACTCAGTGCAGCGTAAGAAACCGCGGCCAGACGCACGATGAATCGCTCAGGAAGATCTTCTGCGTTCCGCACAAATTAGAATTCGTTGGCGCTGCCTTCGAGAAATGCGCGGAGCTTGCGCGAGCGCGAAGGATGGCGCAGCTTGCGCAGCGCCTTCGCTTCAATCTGCCGAATGCGCTCGCGCGTGACGGCGAAGGATTGGCCGACTTCTTCGAGCGTGTGCTCGCTGCCATCATCAAGACCGAAACGCATCTTGATGACTTTCTCTTCGCGCGGCGTAAGCGTTTTCAGCACGGACGAAGTTTGCTCTTTCAGGCTGAGATTGATGACCGCATCGGACGGCGAAACGACGGCCTTGTCTTCGATGAAATCACCGAGATGCGAATCTTCTTCTTCGCCAATCGGAGTTTCGAGCGAGATAGGCTCCTGCGCGATTTTCAAAATCTTGCGCACTTTCGCGACAGGAATATCCATGCGCTTGGCGATTTCTTCCGACGTGGGTTCGCGACCCAGTTCCTGCACGAGCTGGCGGCTGGTGCGAACGAGCTTGTTGATCGTCTCGATCATGTGCACGGGAATGCGGATCGTGCGAGCCTGGTCGGCGATGGCGCGCGTGATGGCCTGACGAATCCACCATGTGGCATAGGTCGAGAACTTGTAACCGCGCCGCCATTCGAATTTGTCGACGGCCTTCATCAGGCCAATGTTGCCTTCCTGAATAAGGTCGAGGAACTGCAGGCCGCGGTTCGTATATTTTTTCGCTATGGAGACGACAAGGCGAAGGTTCGCTTCGATCAGTTCCTTTTTGGCCTGCTCGGCTTCGATTTCTCCGCGAACGATGATTTGCAGGGCGCGCTTGAGTTCCGGCGTGCTGACTTCGGCGGAAATTTCGATTTCGCGCAGTTCAGTGCGGCGATCTCGAAGTTCACGCCGGGCTTCGGCGAGAACATCGCCTTTGGAGGCATCCACGCGCCGCTCGAGCTTGGTGATTTCTCGTTCGAGAGCGTAGACGCGCTCAACGGTCTGGCGAAGTTTGTCGATGAGACGTTTGCGTTCAAACGGATTGAAATCGAACTCGCGGACGCGATTCGACATTTCGATGCGCGTGCGCGACAGAGCATAACGGGCGTGAAGATAGGAGCGCTTCTTGGATTTCGGCGTGCGTTCGAGTTTCTGGGCCTGCTTCAGCGCCTGAAGATAAAGCTTGGCAATGCGATCCAGTTGCTTCAGCGTTTGCTTGGTCTTGTTCTCGATTTTTTCTTCGGTGAGCTCTTCATCGTCAAACTGAACGATTTCCTTGATGGAGCGCGCGCCGCGGCGCAAGTCATCCCCGATGGCCATGACTTCCTTCAGAACCAGGGGAGAGCGCGTAATCGTCTTCAGAACAAGAACCTGGCCGCGCTCGATCCGCTTGGCGATGGCGACTTCGCCTTCACGCGTCAGCAGCGGCACCGTGCCCATTTCGCGCAGGTACATGCGCACCGGGTCGTTCGTTTTTTCGAGTGCCCCCGGAGTCAGATCGAGATCGACTTCGTTATCAGATGAAGAAGACGCCGATTCTTCCCGGGCGGGTTCGGCCGATTCGCCAGCTTCTCCCGCAGCAAGCGCAGCTTTCGCGCTGGAGAGGTCTTCATACACATCGATGCCATAGCGCTCGAATGTCGAGAGCAGATCATCGATTTCCTCGGAAGAGTGGACCTCTGCCGGAAGGATATCGTTCACTTCATCATAGAGCAGATAGCCGCGCTCCTTGCCCATATTGATGAGCTGGCGTACCTGGTCATACTTTTCTTCAATTGCTACAGTCAAGTTTCCTCCCCCAAGCGGGGCGGGCGTTCGCCAGCGGGCGGAACGCTTCTCAATGCGCTGAGCTCAGCCGGAGAGAAGACACCCCAGCGAGCGGGATTCATAGCAAACCGATATGACGGATGAAACTGATGATTCGCACCGCGAAGACGATCTAGACTTCCCACTCCCGCGCCCGATTTCCCCAAGCCCCTACCGCGCAACTTGCTATCATTGTATCAGATGCAGCAAGTGGCCACTCCGTTTCGTCCAAAACCCTACTAGCATAGCCTTGAACCTGCCATTGCGTCAATTTGGTTCTTAAATTCTGGCTCGCGTCCGGAAGAGGCTCCAAAGGCGGCCATGTTCGGTTGCCCGAGGATGGACGAAAGGGAGAATTCATGGATGTGAGGAGGCTCCGCGGCAAATTAGTCGTCCTTAACTACTACATGCTATTGGTTTGTGAGGGTTACGGATGTCCATGGTGGGAATGACGCGCCCCCAGCCAAAACGCATCGCTCTTCAAGGAGACAGTAAAGCCGGGAACGACGAAGCTCTTGATTTCTATGCTGAGCTTTTCAACGTCTATTCGCGCGGGGGGATACCAGCAAATCGCTGCGGAGGCGGCAGACGTCTGAAAGCTTTCCTTTGTGCTAAGGCTTCAAACTCGGGCCATCTGCATTCGCGGCCAAGGATTGATGGCCTTTCAGTCTTGCCAGCTCTTTCTTTAGCTGCATGAACTCGCCCTGCAGCTCCAATCCTTTTTGACCGGGTGCAAGCGCAGCGATCTGACGGCCAATCTCTGTGAGTTTTTCCTCCATTTTGCGGCATTCCAGTTCGACGAGACACGACTCTGCCTCCTCCCACTTCGACTCAGGCGCAGCTTCGAAGAGAATCTCGAACAGGAGACGCCGATCGCGTTCGGGAAGTGACTCAGCCAAAGCCGCCGGGTCGGGGCGCGCGCCCGAACGCGCGGACTCCACAAGGACTTCGAAGATTCGCTCGGTTTCGAGACCTTTGTGAAAAGCAGCATCGGCGATTCGCTGCGCGAGATTTTCGCGGAAGCCTTCTGCTTCCACAAGCATTTGCATCAGGCGGCGCTCGGCGGGGCGGACCGCAGAGGCCATTAACTCCGGCTTTTGCTTCACCTCGCTTCGTCGTTCGGCAACCGCACGGCGAAGGGCCTCACGAAGCACAGGTTCCTCGATGCGCAATTCCGAGGCGATCTTGGTGGCGAGTTCGGAGCGCAGCAGGCGACTCGGAACGCGCTGCGCGTAGGGCATCAGAAAATTCACTGCTGCAAGTTTGCCCTCTGCCGTCGTGCGATCCATACGCCGTGCGCGAGCGATCAAGTAATCGAAATAGGCTGGCGCTTCGCGGAGACGGGCCGCATAGCTATCCGCACCATTTTCCTTGATGTATTTGTCGGGATCCGCGCCGCCGGGAAGAGCCAGGACGCGCACGTCAAATTCCTTTTCGAGCAAGAGAGCGAGCGACCGCTCCGTCGCAGCTTGACCAGCCGTGTCCGGATCGTAATTCACGACGATGCGGCGCGAAAAACGCCCGAGAAGCTTGATCTGGCCCTCGGCGAGGCTCGTCCCGCAACTGGCGACAACATTTGCAACTCCCGTGCGTGCAACAGCGATGGTATCCATATAGCCTTCGACAAGGACGGCAAAATCACTCTTGCGAATGGTTTCTTTCGCGCGGTCGAGATGATAGAGGACGCTGCTCTTCGTGTAGATCGGCGTCTCAGGCGAGTTCAAATACTTGGGATTGTCGTCGCCGAGCGCGCGCCCGCCAAAGGCAATCACTTTTCCAGATTCGTTGGCGATGGGAAAAATGATGCGGCGGCGGAAGCGATCGAAGAGCCGGCCGCTCGCATCGCGCGAAAAAAGTCCGGAGGACTCGAGCAGTTTTTCCGCATACTTCCCCTTCAGATGCCGAACCAATGCATCGCCCGACGAAGGTGCGTAGCCGAGACCGAAGCGTACAATTGCATCCGCATCGAGACCGCGGTCTTCGAGATAGGCCTGCGCGACTTTGCCTTCAGCAGAGGAGTTCAGCGTGCGAGTGAAAAATGCTGTAGCCTCGCGATGAATTTCCACGAGCGCGCCGCGCTGTTGATTCTCGCGGCGCTCTTCTGGCGAATGCTCGCGCGGCTTCGGAACCGGAATGCCACACTTCTCCGCAACGCTGCGCACCGCTTCGGGAAACGAAATCTTGTCCATTTCCATTACGAATTTGAAAACGTCACCGCCCACACCGCAGCCGAAGCAGTGATAGATCTGCTTCGTAGGATGGACGGCGAATGACGGCGTCTTTTCCTGATGGAACGGGCACAAGCCGGCGAAATTCTGGCCGCTTTTTCTCAGCCGGACGTATTCGCCGATGACGCGGACGATGTCCGCCTGCTGCTTCACGCGCTCGGCAAATGAACCTGCTTCGGCCAAGGTGTTCTAAAGCCCCCCGCGCTGCCCGGAAGAAGCGAAGTGGCGGGCGTAAACGGCGATTTCAAATCCATCCTTCGAAGACATGCGCTCAAAAGTCATACCCAGTTTTTCCATGATGCGCAAGGAGACACGATTTTCCGGCATGGCGATGGCGATGACGCGCTCCAGATGAGCGTATTCCACCGCGTGCCGCAATGCAACGTGCGCGGCTTCTGTGGCGAGTCCGCGGCCCCATTGATCTTTCGCGAGGCGCCAGCCGATTTCGATTTCCGAAGCGCCATCGAGTTCCAGAGGCTGTAAACCACAATCGCCTATGAGGCGACCTTCCGGCTTCAGAAGCAACTTCCAGAAACAATAACCGCGCTCGCGGAGATAATTTTGCTGGCGCGTAATGGATTCGCGAATCTGATCGTCGGAGCGCGAGACGCCGCCGTTGATGTAACGCAGGATTTCAGGGTCCGTGAAAAGCGGCCGCGCCGCCGTGACGTCGTCAAGTTCCCAGCCGCAAAGCCAAAGGCGTTCCGTTTCGAGATAGGGTTTCATTCGCAGCTCGCCTAACCTTTCAAATCGGCAATGGTGATGGCTGCGCCGCCGCGATCTTCCGCTTCAAAGTGAAAGCCGGAGACGAGAGGATGCGTCGCCAGAAATTCTGCCAGCCCCCGGCGAAGCGCGCCCGTGCCATGTCCGTGAATGATGCGCACGCGCGGCAATCCATTCAGAACGGCGGCGTCGATGAACTTGTCGACGCGGCGCGACGCTTCTTCAACCGTGTTGCCAATGACGTTGATCTCATTCGCGGAAGGCTCTTCGGCCGGTGTCGAATGAACGGTAATCGTGCGCTGTGGTGTTGCAGTTGCTGCGCGAACGGCTTCATGTGTTTCGATACCGAGGATATCTGCCATCGGAATCTTCATGCGCATGGGCCCAGCCTGAATCTCTGCGGATTTTCCGTCGCGGCGCAGCAGCACAACCGGTTCTTTCATGCTGCGGATGCGCACGCGCATGCCGTCAACAAGCTGCTGTGGTTCGACCGGCTTGGGCACTTCGATCATCGCGCCGAGATCTGCCTGCGACGCAGACAAAGTTTCGAGCACGGCAGCATCCGTCTCTCCGCGCGCGTCGGATTCGATTTTGGCCATGCGGCGCACACCAAGCTTTTCGGCTTGCGCGCGGAACTTGCGGTCTTTAATTTCCGCTGTGAGTCGTCCGACCTCAGCTTCCAGCCGTTTTGTCGTGGCTGCGAATTGCTTTTCAAGTTCGCTGATACGGCGCCTCTGGCGTTCGACCCAATCCGTTTGGAGGGCGCGGCGTTCCAATTCAAGCTGGCGCAATTCTTCCTTGGTTTGGTGCTGAAGCTGATCCATCTCGTCGCGGCTGCGATGCAAATAGGCGATCAGCTCACGAGCCTCGCGCGTCTCGGGCGAAAGACCCGCCCGGGCGCGCTCGACAACGCGCGCCGGAAGCCCAAGCCGGCTTGCAATTTCGATTCCGCTGGAAACGCCCGGCACACCGGTGAGCAAACGATACGTAGGGCGCAGGTTCTCTTCGTCGAATTCGACCGCGGCATTGACGATGCTGGGAGTGGTCGATGCATAGGATTTCAGGCGATCATGGTGTGTGGTCGCAAGCGTCAAGCAGCGGCGAGTGCGAAACTCCTCGAGCAGAGCAACCGCGAGCGCCGCACCTTCCTCGGGCGCTGTTCCGGTGCCCATTTCATCGACCAGCACAAGCGTGCGATCGGTGGCGCGTTCGAGCATGGACTTCAGGTTCAGCACGTGCGCAGAAAACGTTGAAAGATCGGCGCTGATGGATTGCTCGTCGCCGATATCCGCGAGAACGCAATCGAAAAGTGGCAGCTCAGCCGTTTGCGCCGCCACAGGAATTCCGGATTGCCCGGCAAGCGCGGAAATGCCGACGGTCTTCAGCGCAACGGTCTTGCCGCCGGTGTTCGGGCCGCTGATAACCATCACGGTTTCACTGCCGCCAAGTTCGAGCGACACTGGCACAACCTTGCGGCCCGCTTGGCGAAGATTGTCTTCAAGCACAGGATTGCGCGCGGCCTCGAGACGCAAATGATTATCATCGGAAAATTCGGGAATGGCGGCATCGAATTCCCGCGCGTAACGGCCGCGTGCGAAAACGGAATCGAGATGAGCGATTGTTGCCGCCGCGTGTTCCAGCGGACCGCGCTCCACGCGCAAATGCTCTGTGAACTCGGCAAGAATGCGCGCGATTTCAGCCGCTTCCTCTTCTGCCAGCTGCACGAGGCGGTTATTGAGCTCAATCGTCTCGAGCGGCTCGACGAAGAGCGTTTGTCCCGTCGCGCTCGCGCCGTGTACGACGCCGGGAATCGCGCGGCGTTCGGACGAGCGAACGGGAATCACAAAGCGGTCATTGCGAAGCGTGACGTAATCCTCGCGCGAGCCTTCCGCGTGGGCGCAGAGAATCTTTTCGAGCGATTGCTGAATCCTGCTGCGCGACTGCGCGATATTTCCGCGAATACGCTTCAGCGCAGGCGAAGCGCCGTCGCTGATCTCTCCATTGGGCAGAATCGCGCGGCGGATCTGCGCGGAGAGCGACCGAAAGTCAGCGAGTGACGCAGCGCGTTCCGTCAGACGGGGATATTTCGTTTCCTCGCCGCGAAGGGATTGCCGGAGACCAGCCGAAACGTCCATGAGCGAAGCGGCATCGAGAATGTCGGCGGCGGCGAGCACTGACGCGGGCACGGCAAGCCGCGCCAGCCAGTCGGCCGGGTCGGCGAGCGAGCCAAATCCGAGCTCGGCGCCAGTGCGAAGGTAGGAGATGGCTTCGCGAACGAGCGCGAATTCCGCGCGCAGCGCTTCGGCGGCAAGTCGAGGCGAGAGCTGTTCCGTAGCTCGATGACCGGGCGCACACGTCGAATAGCGCGCGACGATTTCACGCAGACGGCCAAATTCGAGGAGTTCTTCGGCGGTGCGACTCACACGCCCAAAATGGTGGAATAGCGGCGCAGTGTCAAGCTGCGGAAATCTTTTCGCACGCCCCGGCCGCTCATAAATGCTCAGACATGCGATCTTGCGTTCGCGGAAAGCATGCGAGCCAGGTATTCCGCGGCGTCATGGGGACCCTCGGCGTAGTGAATGATGCGAGACGAGGCTTCGCCCCACGTGGCTGCATGGCTGGTTTCAACCTCGCGTACGCGTTCGATAATCGGCTGCCAGAAATCGCCGACAATCGCAAAGGGCTTCGCAATCATGACGCGCTTGTTCAGCATCTCCCACACGACGGCTAGTTCGACAAGCGTCCCCGTGCCGCCGGGGCAAGCCACGTAGCCCGAACCGCGCCGCACGAGTTCGAACAAGCGTTCTTGCCAGGTCTTCACGCGTACTTCTTCATCAATCCAGCGATTGGTACGGGCTCGAAAAAATTCCGCCGTGACGGCGAGCGTGCGGCCTCCCACATCCTTGGCGCCTCGCGACGCAGCTTCCATCACTCCGCCGTAACCGCCGTTGCAAACGACGAAGCCACGCGAAGCAAGCGTCGCGCCCAGTTCACGCGCCAGAGTGTAATGTCTATCGCCTTCGCGCGGGCGCGAACTGCCAAAGACTGTAACGATCCTTTCGATGTTCTTTGCAGACGCAGATTTGTTCATCGATGCTTCTTGGCTTTTTTCGCGGGCGTTCCGAGATTCTCGACCATCGCTTCGCAGATTGTGTCAATCAGATTCGCCGCATCGCGGCCCGTCGTGCCGTTGTGATTCACAAAAATGGAAAACCCGAGGTGCTCGCCGTTCACGGTCGTCGCAAAACCGGATAACGCTTGCGTGTGCTCCACCGAACCGGTCTTCGCTTCCACGCGCCCTTCGGCCGGCGTGCCCTTCATGCGATTGTCAAGCGTACCGTCAACTCCGGCGACCGGCAAAGTGCTTGCGAACGAATCGCCCCACGGCTGGCGACGCGCATATTCGAGGAGCGCGACAACCGCCTGTGGCGTGACAAGATTTTCGCGCGACAAACCGGAGCCGTCATTCACAAGAACGTCACTCGGCGTTATGCCAATCGACGTGAGGAAATTTCGTTCGGCCTGAAGGCCTGCTGCGCGTGAGCCCACGCCCGTTTTCTCTCGCGCTATGGCGCGCAGCAGGATTTCGGCGTGCAGATTTTCGCTGACCTTGTTCAACACGCGGATAATTTCGATAAGTGGCGGCGAATCGCGTTCGGCGAGCACCGTGGAATCCGGCGCGGTATTCATCGCCTGACTCGTTGACCCATTTCCTGTTTTTCCCGACTGCATCATCCTGCAGCAATCGATGGAGCTTGGGCCCGCGCTAACAATCTCTGGCGGCGGTGGTGCATGGCGAACGCGAACATCACCCCGAATGCGAACACCGCGCGCAAGAAGCAGTTGCTCGAGCACGTTTGCCGTGTATTTTGCAGGATCGGGCATTGCCATCGCCAAGTCCACCGGCGCGTGTCCGAGAGGCACTGAACCACGCACAAGGAAAGGTTTCGCACCGGATTCCTCCACCGTATCAATGGCCACCGGCGAATCATCCGCGCCAGTTGTGATCGCATAATCGTAAACGTCGTAGCCGGGCCACGGCTCGACAGTGACGGTAGCTTGCTCGCCGACGCGATCGCCGGGCATTACCTTGACATCCAGTCCGTTGTCGTCGAAGCAAATCGCACTGACTGCAGCGCCATAATCGAATGGCAAATCGCCCATTGCCCAGCCGCCCGGAAAAGGTTCGTAGGGAAAATAACTGTCGTCCGCAACGATGTCGCCATCGATTTCCTTGACGCCTTTGGCGACGATCGCATCCGCCAGCGCGGCAAGCGGCGCGTCCGAGTCGCCGGTCACGGGATTTTTCGCGTCATAGGGAATGGTGCGATTGGAAAAATCCGGATCGCCGCCTCCGACGAAAATGAGATCGCCGCTCAGGCGTCCAGATGCATCAACCGTTCCTGTAGTCTCGATTGTCGTGTGGAAACGATAATTGGGCCCGAGATCTGTCAGAGCCAGCACGGTCGTAAAAAGTTTCGTGTTGG
Source organism: Candidatus Acidiferrales bacterium (assembly GCA_035934015.1). Taxonomy (NCBI): domain Bacteria; kingdom Pseudomonadati; phylum Acidobacteriota; class Terriglobia; order Candidatus Acidiferrales; species Candidatus Acidiferrales bacterium. Next base: position 186,434 of record DASYYH010000006.1, on the reverse strand, counting down.
AAGCAGGTGTGAAGTAGCGGCCGGAATTCAATTCGTAAAGCGTTTTGCCGGAATCAGCGTCAGCAATCAGGATACCGGCGAACAGTTTCTGCGCGTTTGGCTGAGCAAGCGCGGATTCTACACTGCGGCGAAACCTTGCGACGCCGGCGCTTTCGCGGAGCGCCGCTGCTTTATTAGCCGGCGGTTTGGCCAGTGCCCAGGGCACCAGGCAACCTGAAAACAAAAGCACAGTTGCGCCGATGCTTCTCGTGAATTTTGCGCCGCATGACGAAAGCCAAGGTTTTCGCATAAGGAGCCGCATCATGATAGAATTACAGAGTCGCGATTATATGCCAGATTTTTCTAGAGCAGCGATGGCGCGACTCTCTTTAGGCCTCACATCGGTCATCGTCCAGCCGGCCGATCCCAGCCATTGTAAGTTGTCTTGTTTGTGAATAAGATGAGCCAAATTTGGTTGCGAAATACAGGAGGTATCTTCTCATGCGCAAAATGCTGACCATCTTAACGGCCCTGGCAATGGTCCTCTTGCCAGTGATTCTCACGCCCTCCACCGCACGCGCGGATAACAAGGACGCCGAACGCCTTCAAAACGCCGGCGAAGTGATGAAGGATATCCTGAACATACCTGACGACATCCCGCAGGACTTGCTCGACAAGGCGGAATGCGTGATCGTGATCCCCTCGGTGCTCAAAGTGGCATTTGGAATTAGCGGCAGCTACGGCCGCGGAGCAATGACCTGCCGCACGGGCGATCATTTCCGTGGCCGATGGGGCGCGCCTACAATGATCGCGCTCGAAGGCGGCGGCATCGGCTTTCAACTCGGCGGGCAGGCGACCGATTTTGTCCTGCTGGTAATGAATGCTCGCGGCGCGAATGCGATCCTCAGCAGCAAAGTGAAGCTGGGTGCTGACGCATCCGCGGCCGCCGGACCGAAAGGGCGGGATGCTTCCGCAGACACCGATGTCACAATGCGCGCGGAAATTCTCAGCTACTCACGGTCGCGCGGTCTGTTTGCTGGTATTTCGCTCAATGGATCTACTTTGCGGCCCGATAACGGTGGGAATGAGAAAATCTACGGTAGGAAGATAGATGCCAAGGATATCGTCTTGAAGGGCGGCGTGGGCATTCCGGCACCCGCGCGATTGCTGATCGATACGCTGGAAAAGCATTCGCCAACGAACAAATCAGACCCGAAGTCGTTGCAGTAAACGCGATTCGAGCGGCCGGCCGCGTATAGTGGCTGGCCGCTCACTCTCTGCTCGCAATTCCTTTTCCGCGAGAATTTCCCAGTGTCCACAACTGCTCAGGCTTGCTGCATTCGCTCGATTCTCATAATCTGGAGATTCGTCAGTGACTCTGGGAGACATTCGTGAGCTGTCCAATCTGTGAGAGACGTGCGCCGAAGCGGTTTTGCCCGGCGAAAGGCGAAAATATCTGCGCCATCTGCTGCGGCACGAATCGTGAAGTCACCATTGCTTGCACGCCCGCTTGCCCGCACTTAGTCGCCGCCCATCGTTACGAAATCGAGCATCGCAAGCCGCTCGATCCGAAGGACGTCCCGTTTCCGGATCTCGAACTTTCCGTGGAGATCCTCCGGCGCAATCAGGAATTGCTTTCTGCGCTCGGGCTCTCCATTCTAAAATTCGTGCGTGAAAATACGACAGCAAACGATCCGGAAATTCTCGCCGCGCTGACGGCGCTTGCGGAAACCTATCGCACGCTCGAATCCGGAATCTACTTCGCGCGCGAGCCTGATGCTCCTTTGCCGCGCGCGCTCTGCCGCCAACTCTCGGAATTCTTGCAAGAGATTAAGAAGCAGGATGCGCAACAAACAGGATTCAGCAGGCTAAAGGATTCGGAAATCTTTCGGCTGCTCGTCTTTCTCTTGCGCGTAGGAACGCGAGAGACAAATGGCCGACCGCGCTCGCGCGCATTCATCAACTCTCTGCAAGCTCAATTTCCGCAGACCGCTGGCAAAGAAAGCGATGCTCCGCGAATCATCATGCCGTGACGCGATTTTCGGAGCGCAGCTCACCCGCTCGCGACACAACAGGCAGCGTGATTGCATGAACGCACGGCGGCGTTTGCGTCCCCAGGGCAAGCGCCAGTTGCGGCGATCGCCAAGATTTGTTCGGCGAACGCTCCGGGCGCGTATCGAAGCCATATTTCTTGCGCAGGCGTTCCATGCGCTCGCTGATCTCCCGGCGATACGATTCCGGAGCATCGGCGCGGTTCGCATACCATTCGCGATAGCGGCGCGCGAGCTTCGGAAATTTCGTGTAAATGAAAGGAAGGAACTGTTTTGCTGCTGCGGGCATCAGGAAAAGCACTCTTCCTGCAAACCACTCCCCTGCCGCCTCGCGCACAGCGCAAGCCAAAGCATCGAGGTCCTCTTCTGCATCGGTGATCCCGGGCAGAATCGGCATCGCCAGAACGCCCGCCGAAATGCCCGCGTCTCGCAACCGCCGCAAAGCGGCAAGCCGGAGGTCCGGTCGTGGCGCGCGAGGTTCCAACAATCGCGCAAGCCGCGTGTTCAGAGTTGTCACGGAGAGATTGACACTAATCGCCGAACGCTCGGCGACTTTCTTCAGTAATTCGATGTCGCGGATCACGCGATCCGATTTCGTCGTAATCGAAAGACTTAGTCCCTCGCGCTCTGCCAATCGCTCTAGAATCGACCGCGTTATCTGAAATTCCTGTTCGGCCGGCTGATAAGGATCCGTGGCCGTGCCGATGGCGATGTGATCGCCCCAGATTTTCTCATTTTCGAGGTCGCGCCCCACCAGCGCGCTGGCATTTTCCTTCAAGTAGATTTTCCGCTCGAATTCGCCGCCGTCGATTTCCATGTATTCGTGGGTGTAGCGTGCGTAGCAGTATTTGCATCCGAATTCGCATCCCCGGTAGGGATTCACCGTCCAGCCAAAAGGGACTCGCGGCGAATTGCAACGATTCAATATCGAGCGGACAGAAAGACGGAAATACTCGGTCCCGCGTTTGGCTTCAGCCAAAGGGGAGGAAGCGGCGAGGCGTGCGATACCGACCAGTCCCTCTGCGGGCTTCATACTCCGGCTTTCGGCCGGAGGGGGCGGAGAAGCGCCGCGAGGCTCACAAGTGCCGTTGGGTGCGGCAGCGGGAAATAAAGTGAGGCTGGTGTCGATCAAGCGTCGCGTAAGGCGTCTTTTGGACGCCGGTGCGGCTCGAAGCGTGGGAAAAGTGGCCATCGGTAACGAATGCCTCGCCGAATGGAATGCGGCAACTATATTCGCTTTTTCTTCGCTTTGTCAAGAGAAATAATTCGCTTTTTATTCGCCTTAGACGTACTGACCCTCCGGCCAGCGTCTGCCTTGGAAACACCCCCGTCGCAGCGAAATGCAATCGATTTTTGAGAAGTTATACTTCCTCCGAAGGCGGCGGAATGCGAAGTCCGAGCGATATCAATATTCTTATTGTCGACGATGACGGCGTGACGCAGGATGCCCTGCAGCAGATGTTCGACGCCGAGGGATGGTTCTCTCGCGGCGTGCCTGACCCGCGAGAAGCAATGGCGGAATTAGCTCACCGCCACTGGACGCTGGTGATCGCGAACATCGCCCTCGTGGACGCCGACAGTCCACTGTTCGCCATGCTCAAGGAACTCGCGCGAGCCGATGCCGACACAGAACCAAATGCCAAGCCGCTGCGCGCTCTATTCCTGGTACCCACGGCGACGGCCCGATGGGCGCATCGAATCCTGGACCGCGAACACCTCCCCTACGCGATCAAGCCGTTTCACCTTCATGATTTCCTGGAGAAAGTCAGCGACTTGCTTGTGGACGCGCAGGCGATTCCTCAGCCCGCGCGGGATGTAAAGTCCATAGCACTGAAAGAGCGCAAGCAAAAACGCAGCGGTCACGACCGGCGTAGCGGCAAGATGTTTGCTTCTCGTGAAGACTACATGATGACCGAAGAAGAGATCGCCGAATTCGAAAGGCAGGAAGAGGAAGACCGCAAGAAACGTCAGGAAGAAGCAAAGAGCCGGGACCTTCTTTAACGCATCGCGCGCGGTGCGCTATCTTCCCTTCTCGCCCAGCTCGCCCGCCTTGCAACGGTGAGCTGCGCCGTGATCTGCCGTTTCCGCAAGTAATTCAGCGATCGTTTTGTTCTCGACCGGATGCCGAACCGCAGGCGCGAGTTCCGCCAGCGGCGCAAGCACAAATCGGCGTTGCGCCATGCGTGGGTGGGGCACTTCCAAATCCTTTGCGTGGATAATGCTCGAGCCAAAAAGCAGGAGATCTATGTCAATCGCGCGCGGGCCTCTGTGCACCAGACGCTTGCGGCCAATTTCATTCTCAATCTCGCGCATCACGCTCAGAAGTTGACGTGGCATCAGGTCCGTTTCGCCTTCGACGACGCAATTCAGAAACCAGCCCTGCGTTTCCACATCGACAGGTTCGGTCGAATAAATCGATGAGCGCCGCACAACGCGAATGCCGCGTCGTTCGAGGCCGCTGACGGCCTCGGCAAGTCTCTCTTCGCGATCTCCGAGATTCGATCCCAGTGAAAGATATACGGTCTTCATGTTTCGGGCGAATTTCCGCATTAGAAAAGCTGCGGCTGCCTGCGCGGCTCGTCCATGCCGAAATGTTTGTACGCCAGCGCAGTGGCCACGCGTCCGCGTTGCGTGCGGTCCAGCAATCCAAGTTGCATCAGGTACGGCTCGTAAATCTCTTCGATGGCATCTTCCTCTTCGCTCAGCGACGCGGCCAGCGTGTTCAATCCCACTGGACCTCCGCCGTACTTCTGAATGATCGCCAGCAGCAGATTGCGATCAATTTCATCGAGGCCATGGTCGTCCACCCCCAGCATCTGCAGCGCTTCTTTGGCCACAGACAGCGTAATTTTTCCTCCGGCGCGAACTTCCGCAAAATCGCGCACGCGGCGCAAGAGACGATTGGCCACCCTCGGCGTCCCGCGGCTGCGCCGCGCGATCTCTTGCGCGCCGGCATCGTCCATGCCAATTCCCAGAATTCCCGCCGACCGTACAATGATTTCAAGCAAATCCGCCGGCGTATAGAAATCGAGTCGGTGAACAATTCCAAACCGCGAACGCATCGGGGCCATGATTAGTCCCGCGCGCGTCGTGGCGCCCACGAGCGTGAACTTTTGAAGCTGATACGGATGGATCCGCGCCCCCGCGCCCTGGCCGATGATCAAGTCAATCCGGAAATCTTCCATCGCCGGGTAAAGTATTTCCTCCAGCGCCGGCATTAGACGATGAATTTCGTCCAGAAAGAAAAGTTCGCGAGGGGCCATAGCCGTCAGCACCGCCGTCATGTCGCCTTTGCGCTCGAGCAACGGACCAGAACTGATCTTGATGCCAACGCCCATTTCGTTGGCGAGAATTTGCGCGAGTGTTGTCTTGCCGAGTCCAGGCGGCCCATACAGCAGAACATGGTCGAGCGCTTCGCCCCGGCTGCGCGCGGCTTCGACCGCGATTTTCAGATTTTCCTTGATTCGCGACTGGCCGACGAAATCGTCGAATCGCTTCGGACGGACGCTCGCATCAAGACGCGCGTCTTCATCAAACGCTTGCCCGGAGACTACGCGGTGTTTTGATTCCGCCATGTTTTGATTCAATGAACCAGCCCTTTGAAAAACTTTGCCAGAACTACTAATCGCCGCGCGCCGCGCGTGCGCCCTTTTCGATTGCCGCGCTGCCAAGCTTCTGCAATGCGGCGCGAAGAAGCGCATCAAAAGTCGTGGTCGCGCTTCCCCGCACATGCTCCAGAATCTTCTCGACGGAGCGCTCGTCATATCCCAAATTCACAAGCGCCGATGCCACATCGGATTCCACTTGCGAGCGCGTCGCAGGTTTGCCAGTCTCCGTGACTTCCACCGCAGCGAGCTTGTCGCGAAGTTCGAGGATGATCCGCTCCGCCGTCTTTTGCCCGACGCCGGGAATCTGTTTCAAGCGCACGACGTCGCCCTTGCGAATCGCCGGTACCAAATCATCCAATCCCATGCCCGACAGAATTTTCAACGCCAGGCTGGGCCCGACGCCTGATGCCGAAATCAACATCTCGAAAAGCTGCTTTTCGCGTGCAGTCAAGAAACCATACAGCGCGATCTGGTCTTCGCGCAGATGCGTGTGAATCAGCAGCGTGACTTCGGCGTGCAGCGCGCCGAGCCCTGCAAACGTCGAAAGCGGGATTTGCACCTGGTAGCCCACGCCACCGGCGTCCACAATCACCTGATTCGGCCGCTTGTCCACGAGCGCGCCGCGAAGTTGTCCGATCATCTTCAGCGATTATTGATTAGCGCCGCGGGAGTGTCAACGCAGTCGCGAACCCGCGCCTCGCCTTCGGAAATTCCGGATTCAGCATGCATCGGGCGAGTATTGGCGAGGGTGGATTGAAGTCTAGTGGCGGGCGCGATCGTTGCGCACGGCTTCTTCCACCAGCGCTTCCAGCTCGCGCCGCGTCAGGGTCACGCGATCGGGCTCCGCTGAATCGGCGGTCACAGGACATCCTGCAGAAGCGGACTCCAGCCCATAGCGAGCGCGCGCAGCAAGCAGCTTGTCGACGTCCTCGCGCGACAACAGAGCCTGTTTGTGCAGCAACTCCGTCACCAGGGAGACGCGCGCAAAATGCTCGACGGTCTCCATGCGATAGTAAGCCGTGAGCAGGTCTGGCCCGTAAGTCACAACGCCGTGATTCGCCATCAGGATTGCATCGTGCGATTGCACAAATGGCTCAATCGAATCGGCAAGCTCGGGCGTTCCGGGAGTCCCATATTGTGCGAGCGGCACGGAACCAAGCCCCAAAATCGCCTCGCTGAGCAGCGCCTTATTCAGCGGAATGCCCGCAGCAGCGTATCCCGTCGCGGTCGGCGGATGCGCGTGGCAGACTGCGTTCACGTCCGGGCGTAACCGGTAAATTAGGAGATGCATTGCCAATTCGGAGGAGGGATTGCGGCCACCAGAAAGTTTATTGCCAGCGAAGTCCGTGATAACGAGATCCTCCGGCGAAAGCATCCCTTTGCAAACGCCGGTCGGCGAAGTAAGAACTCGGCTGGGATCAAGCCGGAGCGAAACGTTGCCGTCCGTCGCGGCGACAAATCCGCGTTGATACAGCCATCGGCCCGTCGCGCAAATATCGCGCCGGTGTTCCGCTTCGCTTTTCAGCGCCCCATGCGAGATAGATTCAGAAGTCATGCCCAGGATGACCCTCGACAGCTTCTTCGCCGCGCGGCCCACCCCGCGCGACCGCCGCTATTCTATCTCGCTTGTCCAGTAAAATCGTGTATTAAGCGTAAATTCCGCGGTGTGTCAGGGCGATGGCCACGCGGTCGATCGCCAGCATATAGGCGGCGATGCGATTGTTCACGTGATGCTTCTCCGAGTAACGCACCACATCGTCGAAGCTCCGATCCATCACGTCCTGCAGCCTTTCATTCACTTCGCGCTCCCGCCAGAAGAATCCCTGCCGGTCTTGTACCCATTCGAAGTAGCTGACCGTGACGCCGCCAGCATTCGCCAGAATATCCGGAATAATGAACACGCCTTTCTTCCCGAGAATCTCATCCGCCGGAACGGTTGTCGGGCCGTTCGCGCCTTCACAGAGGATCTTCGTTTGAATCCGGCTGGCGTTCTGGCTCGTGATCTGATTTTCCACTGCCGCCGGCACAAGAATTTCACAAGGCTGATACAGAATATCGGTCGAAGACATTTTCTGGCCGCCACCCGGAAAATCCTGCAGCGATTTGCGCTGCGTATAAACCCAGTCAACTATTTTGGGCACGTCAAGCCCCTTCTCGTTGTAGAGTCCGCCATGCACGTCCGCAAGCCCGACAATCTTGTATCCCGCTTCGTGCATGAGCTTCGCGCCCATGGAGCCGACGTTGCCGAAGCCCTGAATCACCACGCGACAATCGCGTTTACTCATCCCAAGCTTCGTGGTCGCCTTGTCGCAGACCATCATGACGCCGCGGCCGGTTGCCTCCGGACGCCCCAGCGAACCGCCAAGCTCGAGCGGTTTTCCTGTGACAACGGCCGTCACCGTATGCCTCACGTGCATCGAGTACGTATCCATCACCCAGGCCATGATCTGCGCATTGGTATTTACGTCCGGCGCAGGAACATCGCGCTCCGGCCCGAACCAATCCGAAAGTTCCGCCGTGTAGCGGCGCGTCAGCCCCTCCAATTCGCGCTGTGACATCTTCTCCGGATCGCAAATGATTCCGCCTTTGGCTCCGCCAAATGGGATGTCGACCACCGCGCACTTCCACGTCATCCAAGATGCCAGCGCGCGCACTTCATCGATGGTGACGTTTGGTGCATAGCGAATGCCGCCTTTGCCCGGTCCGCGCACCAGCGAATGTTGCACGCGATAGCCGGTGAAAACTTCCAGCCGTCCATCGTCCATCTTCACGGGAATGTAGACGGTGATTTCTTTGTTCGGGAATTTCAGATAACGATAAAGGTCTTGCGCCAATCCAAGCTTATTGGCCGCTTCTTCGAAGCGTGCTTCCGCGGCCTCGTAGGGATTCAGTTCGTGCTCCATCGACATTGTGGCCATGCAAACGCTCTCCTCGACAAAATGAAATTTGGATGATGACGCTGGCGGTTCCGTGCGGCGGAAACTCTTTGGTTGCGCTTAGGCCGGCTCCGGGGCTGCCAGGGCAGCGTCGGCCAGTATACGAAGCTGTGCCCTTGCCATGCAAGGCAGCGCGTGCCCAGGAGATATACACAGGAAAGCGGCTCTGCAAAACGGAAAATTGGGCGTGAGTCGAACCGAAATTTCCAAATTACGCTGCGCTTCTCTGCACAAAGTGCCGCAGCAGTAATTGCGCCAGGCGCTTGGGATCGTGCCGCACAACGCCATCCTGTTGCAGCAAGTCCCCCGTAACGCAAGTCAGTCCCATACGCCGCAGTTCTTCGAGTGATGCTGCGACCGGTTTCGCCCCGCGCACGCCATAGCGGTGCAAAATCCTCGACGCCGCCGGCGCGCGGTTCACGACAACGTAGTCGAACAAACGCTCATGCGCATGCTCGTAGATCGCGCGAACGTGGTCCGCTACGGAGTAGCCATCCGTCTCACCCGGCTGCGTCATCAGATTCGCAATATAAATGCACTTGGCACGCGAGCGGCGGATAGCGTGCGCAACGCCGCGTACCAGCAGGTTCGGGATAAGGCTCGTATAGAGGGAGCCGGGGCCGAGGAGAATCAGATCCGCCTTCCGAATCGCTTCGAGCGCTTCCGGCAGCGGACCCGCATTTTGAGGTACCAATCGCACTCTGCGAATGCGCCGCTGCGAACGCGAGATATTCGTCTCTCCGGCGACAACCTGTCCATTCTCAAGCTCTGCTTCTAGCGTGACGTTCGCGCGGGTCGACGGAAAAATCCTCCCCCGAATCGCCAGAACTTTCGCGGATAACCGGACGGCCTCGGGAAAATCTCCGGTAACATGGGTTAGCGCCGCGAGAAAAAGGTTGCCAAAGCTGTGACCGGCCAGGCCGCGACCACGTCCAGCAGGAAATCGATACTGAAAGAGTTTTCCCATCAGCGCTTCATCGCGCGAGAGCGCCACCATGCAATTGCGTATGTCGCCCGGCGGCAAAATCGAGTATTCGCGCCGCAGCCGGCCGGAACTTCCTCCATCATCGGTCACCGTGACAATGGCTGCGATGTCAGAGATGGGCCGCGGAACGCCACTCTGCCGTCGACTGGCGATATATTCCTTCAAGCTGCGCAGCAGCATCGAAAGCCCCGTGCCCCCGCCTAGCGCGACAATTCGGATGGATTTTGAACGATTATGTGTGGGCCTGCGCAATGGAGAAAAATCGAACTAACCGCCTGAGCTTTCGCGCTCGGGATAAAGAAGTTCAGTGAAGCGCGGATCCTCCTGCAAAAACGCAAAGTCTTCGTCGTTGCGCGCCCGGTAGCGATTTTCCGGTCGCAACTGAATCGCAACTTTCAAATTCTCCATCGACGAATCCGCTTCGCCGGTCAAGCAGTCCAGAGCCGCCATGGCATAAACAATGTGATCAGCCTTCGGTGCGGCCTTGCGTGCCCGATCCAGATGTTCACGCGCATCATCCCAGCGAGCGAGATTCATCATGGCGATGCCCTGATTGTAATGATCCTCGGCTCCCTTGAGCATGGGTTCGGAGATGCGAGTCAGGCGCTGTTCCGAGATTCGCAGGTGGACGCGTGCGCGGTCCACGAGTTCTTTGTTCGGCCCTTCCAGCACTCGCTCCAAAGCCTGTTTGGCGCGCATGAACTTCTGCTGCTGAAACTGCTTCAGACCCTCTTCATAAGCCCTAAGCTGCTGCTGTGTCGCCTGATCGTTGGAATCGCGAATAGGGCTGGCGTGCCGCTTCTGCTGTAAGTCTTTTGATTTTATACTCTTGCGGGAACTCCGGCGTGCGGACGACGCCCGGGTAGTGCGTCTCTTCGCCCTGCCGGTTGTCTTCGCCATGATAACCATACAATAGCAGTGACTTTTTCCGCCGTCAACCCACCTAATTTCATCACAATTCTTACAAAGTTTACATCCACTCCCCATTTCCACGTGGAACATTGCTCATACGGCACACTCAAATCGCCCCTTCCTCCCGAAATTGGTAGAGAAATTGGTAGAATTGATGGCAAATGGGGGTTCATTGCCTGTTCCGAATCAATGCTTAAGACGCAAGATGGCCTGCGTGACTTCCCTATGCTATAAGTAGGCGGGGAAAAAAATTCTGAGGGAAATGTGCCGTTCATAAATTTTCCCGCTCGGGAAATCAACTGTAAGCTTGTCTATTATGGCCCTGGCCTTGGCGGGAAAACCGCCAATCTGCAGTGGATCTACGACCATACGGGCACAGGTCAAAAAGGAAAAATGGTTTCTCTCGCCACGGAAACCGATCGCACTCTGTTCTTCGATTTTCTTCCGCTCGATCTAGGCACCGTTCGTGGCTTCCGCACGCGCTTCCATCTTTACACCGTCCCCGGACAGGTCTTCTATGAAGCCAGCCGCCGCTTGATTCTAAAGGGCGCTGATGGTGTGGTTTTCGTCGCCGACTCTCAGGAAGAGCGCCTCGACGCGAATCTGGAAACAATCGACAACCTCAAAGAGCATCTGAAAGATCACAATCTCAACTTCGACACGATTCCCTACGCGCTTCAGCTCAATAAGCGCGATCTGCCCAACGCTATGCCCATCGCGGATTTGACGAAGCAACTCCAGATAAAAGGCGAGCCTGTCATCGAAGCCGTCGCCATCGAAGGAAAAGGCATCTTCGATACGCTCAAGGAAGTCGCCAAGCTGGTCCTCGCCGAACTGAAGAAAAATTCCTGATCGCTTCGCGGCACAACTTTGGGCCGTGGGTCAGTTTGAATTTTCCTGATCGTGACACAAGGCGTCAAAATTCAAACTGAGCCATCGCCATAACCCGAACTGGCTTGCACTTGCTCGCCCTTGAACCTCATAATTTGAGCGCGAATTTGCCCGAGGACACTATGCAACCTGAAGAAAGCAAATCAAAGGCAATGCGTGCGGTGGACGCGCAAGGAGAGCCTGTCGCGCTCGGTGAATTCAATGGATTTGAAGTCTATCCCATGCCCATGTTCGCGACGCTTTCCGTCGCCGAAGTTGCGGCTGTCGCCAAATGGTATGAGGAGGCCCTCGGTTTTCGCATCATGTTCCAGGGTCCCGCCATCGGCGGTCAACACAGCCTCGTCCACTTGCGCCGCGCAAAATATCAGGACCTCTTGCTTGTCCCCATAACCTCGAACACGGCAAATCAAGCTCCGGCGAGCATGACGCTGAGTTTTCAGGCCGAGGATGTAGACGCGCTCGCTGGGCGCGCTCGCGCCGCTGCAAGTCTCGGCGTCTCAGCGATTGAAGGCCCCATCGACACGCCCTGGAACACCCGAGATCTGCGCGTCACCGATCCTGCCGGGCATCGGCTCGTCTTCACCACTCGTCAAACGAACCCCGACCCAGCGCAGTTCGAGCGCGTGAAGAAAATGTTTGACGCAGCTGGAAAAACAGGACGATCCTCGGAATGAGGTAAGTCTAAATCGCGCACGATTCTTCGAAGAAGTATCTGCCCGGATCTACTTTTTCTGCGCGGCCCCGTGCGCGCGGTTGAAATCAACTGCGGCTGTGTTCCCTCCGCAAACGACAACGCCAATCCGTTCCCCGGCCCGCGCTTCGTATCGCCGCGATAGCAACGCCGCAAACGCCGCCGCGCCTCCCGGCTCCGCAACCACGCGCAGCGCTCTCCACAACATTTCCTGCGCGCGCAAAATATCTTCGTCGGAGACGAGCACGACGCGTTCCACCAGCTCTTGCGCAATCGGGAACATGATTTCGCCCACTCGCTTCGGCGCGAGCGAATCCGCCGCAATTCCTCCCGCTTCGCTGTCCACTGGCCGCCCGGCGCGCAGCGCATTCGTCAGCGTCGGTGCTTTTTCCGGCTCGACGCCAACAACTTTGATGCGCTTCGCATACCACGCCGCGACGCCGCCGATGAGTCCTCCGCCGCCCACGGCAACAAGAAGCGTGTCGAGCTTCGGCTCCTGCTCTTCGAATTCCAGTCCGGTGCTTCCCTGCCCGAGCAGTGTTTCCACTTGATCGTATGCATGGACCCGCAGCGCGCCGGATTCCGCAGCCCATTTCTCGCTCGCCTCGAGCGCATCCGCATAGCGTTCGCCGGAGATCATGAGTTCCGCGCCGTATCCGCGAATCCGCTCGATCTTTTCCGGCGACGCGACTTTCGGTACAAAAATTCGCGCTGGCTTGCCGAGCTTCATCGCCGCAAACGCCACGGCCGCGCCATGATTCCCGCCCGACGCCGCGACAACTCCCGCCGGAGGCACCGTCCGCGTCAAGAGATTCGCAAACGCGCCGCGCGCCTTGAACGAGCCCGCATGCTGAAACAATTCCAGCTTGAAAACTACACTGACTCCATCCAGCCCGATGTCTCCGCCCGCCACTTCGATGACCGGCGTCCGCCGAACGTGCGGCCGTATGATCCGCTCCACTTCTTGGATTCGCTCTCGATTGATCTCAGGGTTCGTCATAGTTTTTCGAGCACAGCGATGATTTCTCTAGCTGCGAGGCGGGGGAGCTTCGGCATCAGACAGCGATTTCGACGGTGGAAAGACTCACTGAAACGTGTGTAGGGATTTCTTCGCCGTCGGCGAGGCGGTCTTCAATGCGCAGATGGATTGCGTCCTTAATGTTTTCAATGGCTTGCTCGTAGGTATCTCCCTGGCTGTAGCAGCCCTGCAACGCCGGACAAGAAACGAAGTAACCGTCCGAGTCAGCCTCGATCACGATGGGGAGCGTTACTTGCTTCATAGTTGAATTATAAGGCGCTCGCCGCCTTCCGCCAATCGGATTTCGCTATGCGATAGATTCTCTTCCAAGCTCAGAGGCCAAGCCGTTCAGCATCATCCGGTCGTTCGGTCTTGAAACTGTTCAATGTTTTCAGGACTTCGTCAATGGTTTGGCGAATGGCAGGGACGCGCAACGCCTCGGTATTGACAGACTTCGCTTGGAAAACATCCCGATTCTGTCCTCCAATATGAATCAAGTGCTGCTCGATTCTCGTCCTCACATTCGGGTCAGCAAATTGCGAGTGGTAAAACTCCCCCTCTGGGCCAATCCATTTCGGGCCAACCCTCGCAAGTGTGGTGGCTGCCTCCTCAAACCTGGCTGACCACTCGGCATCATCGACTTTGCGAATTTCCTCGCCCCGAGCCTGACTGTTCATCAAGTTCGTTTGCCGACGCACATAAAAAAAACTGGCAACGCCGAAACAACCGCCTATCGCGCCAACTACGGCAAGTATCCAGTTGACGAAGCTGAGTGCCATCATTCTAAGTATTCCAAGGTCTGAATCGAGGACTATGAAGGAGGGCTGCTACGGGCTCATTTGTTGGGTGCTGAGACATGATTATTGCTGAGGGAAGGCGCTAAGGCAGCGCCGGTATAGGATCTTTTATTGCGCGCGACTTGCTCCGGCGTACCCTGCGCGACAATATGCCCGCCGCCCTCGCCGCCTTCAGGACCCAGATCGATAATCCAGTCCGCCTGTTTAATCACATCCAGATGGTGCTCGATGATCATGATCGTGTTCCCCAGATCCACCAGTCGCTTCAGCACATCGAGCAGCTTCTTCACGTCGTCGAAGTGCAGCCCCGTCGTCGGCTCGTCGAGAATGTAGAGGGTCCGGCCCGTCTGCCGCCGCGAAAGTTCGCGCGCGAGCTTCGTGCGCTGCGCTTCGCCGCCGGAAAGCGTCGTCGCCGATTGTCCGAGCTGCACATAACCCAGCCCCACATCCACCATCGTCCCGAGCTTCTGTTTGATCTGCGGAATATTTTCGAGCACCGGCAGCGCGTCTTCGATAGGCATTTCGAGTAAATCGGAAATCGAATAGCCCTTGTAACGCACCGAAAGCGTCTCCGCGTTGTAGCGTTTCCCGCGGCAGACTTCGCACAGCACATAAACATCCGGCAGAAAATTCATTTCGATGCGCCGCAGGCCGTCGCCCTGGCACGCTTCGCAGCGTCCGCCCTTCACGTTGAAGCTGAAGCGCCCCGGACGATAGCCGCGTTCGCGCGATTCCGGCAGCATCGCAAAAAGCTCGCGAATCGGGGTAAAAACGCCCGTATACGTCGCCGGATTCGACCGCGGCGTGCGCCCAATCGGTGCCTGATCGATCTCGATCACTTTGTCGAGATGCTCGAGCCCCAGAATCGCGCGGTGCGCGCCCGGCGCTTCCGTCGAGTGATAAAGCTTCTGCGCCAGCGCGCGGTAGAGAATATCGTTCACCAGCGTCGATTTGCCCGATCCCGAAACTCCTGTGATCACCGTCAGCAGGCCCAGCGGAAATTCCACGTCGATGTTCTTCAAATTGTTCGCCTGCGCGCCCACGATGCGCAGCGATTTCCCGTTCGCCTTCCGCCGCTGCGCTGGAACAGGAATTTTCAGCGCGCCCGCGAGGTATCGCCCCGTCAGCGAATTCGCATTCGCCGCAATTTCTGCTGGCGCGCCGGTCGCAACCAAATTTCCTCCGGTCTTCCCCGCTCCGGGTCCGAGATCCACCACATAATTCGCGCGTCGAATCGTTTCCTCATCGTGCTCGACGACGAGCACCGTATTGCCGAGATCGCGCAGTGTTTCAAGCGTGCCCAGCAACCGCCCGTTGTCGCGCGCGTGCAATCCAATCGACGGCTCGTCCAGCACGTACATCACGCCGCGCAGCCGCGAGCCGATTTGCGTCGCCAGCCGAATGCGCTGCGCTTCGCCGCCCGAAAGCGTCGCCGCCGAACGATCCAGCGTCAGATACCCCAGTCCCACGGCGAGCAGAAAATCGATGCGCTCCGCGACTTCATTGAGCGGACGTCCGGCGATGGCCAGTTGCCGCTGCGTCAGCCCGGGCAGAATCTTGTCAATCCCCTGTCGCGCTGCCGCCAGCGAAAGCGCCGTGAAATCTGCAATCGAATATCCGCCGACTTTCACCGCCAGGCTTTCCGCCCGCAGCCGTTTTTGCCCGCACGCCGCGCAAGCCGTCGGCGACATATATTGCGTCAGCCACTCGCGATAATCGTCGGAAGTCGAATCTTCGAGACTGCTTTCCAGGAAATCGACAATGCCCTGAAAATTCAGCCCTTTCGCCGCGCGCCCTCCCTCATGATTGCCGTAAAGAATCAGGTTCTGCGCCTTCCGCGAAAGTTTCTCAAATGGCATCGCCAAATCGAATTTGTGCGCCAGCGCCGCGATCTTCAGCGTGCGCTGCAAATACGCGGAGCCTGCGCCCGGCCCGAGTCCGCCCTCGAAGAGCGGCTTCGACCAGTCCACAATGATTTTCCCCGGATCGAAGTTGAATTTCGCGCCGAGCCCATGGCATTCCGGGCACGCGCCGTACGGCGAATTGAAGCTGAACGACCGCGGCTCGATCTCCGGCACGGAAATTCCGCAGTCCGCGCATGCGAGCTTCTCCGAATACATGTGCTCTTCGCCGCCGACAATCGCGATGGTCACGAGCCCCGAAGTCAGCTTCGTCGCCGTCTCAATCGACTGCTCCAACCGCTTCGCGATGCCCTCTTTGATCAGCAGCCGGTCGACAACGATTTCAATCGTGTGATTCCGCCGTCGGTCGAGCGCTGGCGGATCGTCCAGGTTGACCAAATCTCCATCAACGCGCGCGCGTGTGAATCCCGCCTTCGCGAATTTCTCGAACTCCTTCTTGTATTCGCCTTTGCGCCCGCGCACCACCGGCGCCAGCACCATGATCCGTTCATCCGGTTTCAGCGCCAGCACGGATTGCACAATCTGCTCGGTCGATTGCCGCGTGATGGGCTTGCCGCAATTCGGGCAATGCGGCGTGCCAATCGAGCTGTAAATCACGCGCAGGTAATCGTAAATCTCTGTAATCGTTCCGACGGTCGACCGCGGCGATCGCGTCGTCGTCTTCTGCTCGATGGCAATCGCCGGCGAAAGTCCCTCGACCGAATCCACTTCCGGCCGCTCCATCTGATCCAGGAATTGCCGCGCGTAGGCGGAAAGCGATTCGACATACCGCCGCTGCCCTTCCGCGTATAGCGTGTCGAACGCCAGCGACGACTTCCCCGAGCCCGAAAGGCCCGTGATGACCGTCAGCGTGTTCCGCGGAATTTCCAGGCTGATGTTCTTCAGGTTGTGTTGCCGCGCGCCGCGAACGACGATTTTCTGCAATCCCATAGGCTCAGTGGCTGAACTGGTCTCGTACAGGCGCGTCCGTCGCCCTGTGCGTAGAATTCGCCCAGCTTAATCCATCAACATAGCAAGCCATCCGCGCGCTGGTCAAGAACCGCAGCAGGCACATGGTGGAGGAATTTGAATCTTCTGGATCGTGACGCGCGACCCTGCCTCCATTTAGACTATCCAATCGAGGTCAAATCACGCCTTCGCGGGGAGTTTTTACTGGGCACTGGAGATTTTTACTCGCCGCCCAATCAGCAATTGACTGAAATTAAAAGGCTTATGAATGGCTTCCCGCGTGCCTATCCCTCTCGCGTAGGGGGAAAGCAAGCCGAGGATCCCTTTAGGGGATTGAGGGCTGGGCCGGCTTGCTTCCCTCGACACCTCTCCCGCCGACCTCCACGAAAACCTACCCTCTAAACGGCGGGGGTGTGCTCATCGGTTTCGCCGCCCTCCACCACCGCTTCCACCCCCTATTGAAGCGAGCGGAAATCCCGCAAACCCCTCCCCTCATCTAAAATATTCACAGAAATTCCTCGCCCGCGTTGGGGCGTGGTCCAATCGGTAGGACGCTGCACTGTTAATGCAGACGGTGTTGGTTCGAATCCAACCGCCCCAGCCAACCGTTCGCCCATTCTGAATCTCATCGGGTTTTCGAAGATGGAGCTTTTCTATCCGATCCACCGGCGCGCTACACAGGCACCTCGACTCGCCAAACCCTCGACTTCGTGCTCTAATAACCTTTCAAACGCTTCCAGAGAGAAAATGGCCTTCTCGACACCAATCCCTTCTGTGCTTGATCCTCGGACGCAAGCGTTTCCAGTTCTGTCTGAGCCACAGATTGACCGCATTCGTTCGCATGGCCGGTTGAGACACGTTGAAACCGGCGACATTCTCTTCGAACCGGGTGACATGGACGTTCCCTTTTTTGTCCTTCTCTCCGGCCGCATGGAAATCGTCCAGCCCGACTTCACCGGTGAGCGGCCTGTCGCGACGCATGGTCCCGGGGAGTTCACTGGCGAGATCACCATGATCTCCGGAAAGCGCTGCCTCGTCCGGGGACGTGTCGCCGAGCCCGGTGAATTCCTGGAACTCGCCGGAGATGGCCTGCGCTCGCTCATTGCCCGCGACGCGGAACTCAGCGAAATTTTCATGCGCGCTTTCATTCTGCGCCGTCTCGAGCTCATCAACCGCGGGCAGGGCAATCTCATTCTTATGGGTTCGCGACACTCGGCCCAGACCCTCCGCCTGCGCGAATTTCTGAACCGTAACGGCCATCCTTATACCTATGTGGATCTCGAAACCGATAAGGCTTCGCAAGAGATTCTCGACCGCTTCTCCGTAAGCATCGACGAGATCCCCGTCATCATTTGCGGTGGCACTGGTTTCGTCTTCCGCAACCCAACGATTCCGAAGCTCGCCGATTGCCTTGGTTTTAATTCCGGCATCGATGAAACGCAGGTGCGCGACTTGATTATTGTCGGCGCCGGACCATCCGGCCTTGCAGCGGCCGTCTACGCTGGCTCCGAGGGCCTCGACGTGCTCGTCGTCGAAACCGAAGCTCCCGGTGGCCAGGCGGGCTCGAGCTCGAAGATCGAAAATTATCTTGGCTTCCCGACCGGAGTCTCCGGCCAGGAACTCGCCAATCGTGCCATTGTCCAGGCGCAAAAATTCGGCGCAAAAATGATGATTGCGCACGACGTGGTGCAATTGGACTGCGCCAAGCGCCCGTACAAAGTGGTCTTGGACAATGGCACCAGGCTCGTCACGCGCTCGCTGGTCATTGCCACCGGCGCGCAATACAAAAAGCCGGGCATTCTGAATCTTGCGAAGTTCGAAGGCCAGGGCATTTATTACGGCGCAACATTCATGGAAGCGCAACTCTGCGAGCAGGAAGAAGTCATCATCATCGGCGGAGGTAATTCCGCCGGCCAGGCCGCTGTCTATCTTTCGCAAACCGCGAGCAAGGTTTATATGCTGGTGCGCTCCGGTCAGTTGTCAGACACCATGTCGCGCTATCTCATTCAGCGCATCGAGCAAAATCCCGCCATCGAATTGCACTACAAAACGGAAATCGTCGGCCTCGAAGGCGATTCTCATCTGGAGCGCGTGACTTGGCGCGACAACGTTACCGGCCAGACTTCAACTCGCAACATTCGCCACGTTTTTATTATGGCCGGAGCCTCGCCCCGAACCGACTGGCTGCGCGGATGTCTCGCTCTCGACGACAAGGGCTTCATTCTCACCGGCAGAGATATCGACGTGGCCAGCGAAAAACCGATATGGCCATTGCAACGCCCTCCACAAATGCTGGAAACGAGCCTCCCGGGCGTGTTTGCCGTAGGCGATGTTCGTTCAGGAAACGTGAAGCGCGTTGCTTCCGCCGTCGGCGAAGGCGCCATCGCCATCCATCTCGTCCATCGCGTCCTCACCGAGCTCTAGCCCGCCGCGCTAATCCTTCACTGTCGGAAATCCCGCCTCCGTCCACCCGCGCCAGCCGCCGTCCATCGAAATCACGTTCTTGTATCCCATCTTCTGCAGATTATCCGCAGCCAGCGCCGAGCGGAACCCTCCGCCGCAGTAAAGCACCAGCCGCGCATTCTTGTCCGGTACAGCGTTCTCGATATCGCGCTCGATCACGCCTTTGCCCAGATGAATCGCGCCCGGAATACGCCCCTTCGACCATTCATTGTCTTCGCGCGTGTCCACCAGAATCATTTTCTCTCCCGCGTCCAACCGCCTCTTCGTCTCGCGGAAATCCTCTTCCTTCACGCGCTTCTTCGCGTCGTTGACGATCGCCAAAAACCCCGCCGCATGATCATGCGCCATTTTCTCCTCCTCCGATTCTTGCGATTCTGCTTCGCAGCTCGAAACCGCCGCATTATTTTACGCCCACCGGCTCCATATCGCGCCAGTTCTCGCCCATCTTCATGTCCACCACGAGCGGCACGCGCAGTTCGTAAACTTTCTCCATCGCCTCCCGCACCATCGGCGTCAGCCGCTCCATCTCGCTCTTCGGTCCTTCAAACAACAATTCGTCATGCACCTGCAAAATCATCCGCGACGCGAATTCTCCTTCGCTCAGCTTCCCGTCGATGTCAATCATCGCCAGTTTGATCAAATCCGCGGCCGTACCCTGCAGCGGCGTGTTCATCGCCGTGCGCTCGGCGAAGTTTCGCAAATTCGCCTGCGGCGAATTGATTTCCGGGATCGGCCGGATGCGCCCGAACAACGTTCGCGTAAATCCGATTTGCCGCGTCTCCTCCACTTGCCGCTCGAGATATTTCTTCACGCCCTTGTAGCGCACGAAATACGCGGCGATGAATTTCACGGCCTCTTTCTGGTCAATCTGCAGATTCTGCGCCAGCCCGAACGCCGAAAGCCCATAGATAATTCCGAAATTGATCACTTTCGCTGCGCGCCGATGCTCCGCCGTCTGCGCGAACGGCGCAACGCCGAAAACTTCCTGCGCCGTCCGCGAATGAATATCTTCCGCGCGCCGGAACGCCTCCACCAGCACTGGATCCTCGGAGAAGTGCGCCAGGATGCGCAGTTCGATCTGCGAATAATCCGCTGACAGCAGCACGTTTCCTTTCTCCGCCACAAACGCCGCGCGAATCTCGCGTCCTAGCTCCGTCCGCACGGGAATGTTCTGCAAATTCGGATTCGAAGACGCCAGTCGTCCTGTCGCCGCGCCCGTCTGGCTCAGTTGCGTGTGCAATCGCCCCGTCTGCGGTGAAATCCGCTCCTGCAGCGCGTCCGCGTAAGTGGATTTCAGTTTCGCTTGCTCGCGATACTCCATCACCAGCCGCGGCATTTCATGCAGCGCGGCAAGTTCCGTCAGCACTTCCGCCGCCGTCGAACGCGCTTTCGCGCGCGTGCGCTTCGGCAGCGCCAGTCCCAGCCGGTCATACAACACCTCCGCCAGTTGCACCGGCGAATTGATGTTGAACTCCACTCCCGCGAGCTTGAAAATCTTCTTTTCCAGCGCGCCAATTTCCTTTTCCAGCGTCGCCGAAATTTTCTTCAGCGACTTCGGATCGATATGCACGCCTGCGCGTTCCATACGCGAAAGCACGCCCGCCAGCGGCAGATCGATTTTCGCGTAGAGCTCGGCCAGTTTCTGTTTTTCCACTTCCGCGCGCAGCGCCGGCGCCAGCCGCATCAGAAAATCTGCATGCTCGCCGGCCGCGCCGGAGAGCGTCACGTTCAATTGCCGCAGCACGGCTTCTGCAAACGCGTGATTCGCTGTCGTCGGCCGCAGTAAATACGAATAGAGCATCGTCGCGTGCCGTACCCCAGCCGCATTGCGTTTCGCTGCCTCCGCGTCGCTCAGCCCAAGCAGCTCGAACAATTTCGCATCATGAGCGATCTTCGGTCGTTTCGCGTCTGTCATCCAATCCGCAATCGCTGCCAGCGCGGAATCCCTTTCGTCATTCGCACAGACGCGCGCGAATCCCGCACGGTTCGAGACTTCAATCGCTCGCACGCGCGTGCCATATCCCTCGTCGTCCGGATCGTCGCTCTCGAACGCGAGCCACACCGCAACCTCATCTTTCGCCGACAGTTTTTCCAGAAATTCTCGCAGCTCTTTCGCGGATTCGAAATTCGCGTAATCCGTTTCGCCGCTCATCGTCACCGCGGGCAAGCTCTTCAGCAGCGACGTGAATCCCAGCTCCGCATAAAATTCGCGCAGCACATTCAAGTCCGGCTGCCGCAGCCGCAGCGTGTCGAGTTCCAGCTTCACCGGAGCTTTGGCGTGAATCGTCGCCAGCTCCTTGCTCAGTTTCACGAATTTCGCGTTGTTCTCCAGCGCCTCGCGATAACTCGTGCGGCTCACTTCCTTCGCTCGCCGGATCGCTTCTTCCGCGCTGCCGAATTGCTGGATCAGCGTCCGCGCCCCCACGTCGCCGATGCCCGGCTTCCGCCGCTCGCCCGGCGCCGGCTTCTCGTTCGGATCTCGCGCGCCGGGAATGTTGTCGATCGCATCGCCCATCAGCGCCATCACGTCCGCGACCTTCGACGGCGGCACGCCCATCAGTTCCTCGACTTTTTTCTCGTCAATGATCAGGTCGCCCTTCGACGGATTCAGCATCCGCACCGGCCCGCCCACCAGCTGCATGAAATCCTTGTCCGCCGTCACGATGTAAATATCGAGTTTTTTCTCAGCCGCCTGCCGCGCCAGCGACGCGATCACGTCATCGGCCTCGTATCCCGCCATCTCCAGAATCGGCAGCCGCATCGCTTCGCAATATTTCCGCACAAATGGCAATTGCACGATCAAATCGTCCGGCACGGGCGCGCGCTGCGCCTTGTATTGGTCGAAAAGCTTGTCGCGAAACGTCGGCTCCGGCGTATCGAACACGATGCCCAGATAATCCGGCGCAAGCTCTTTGCTTTCGATCAGCCGCCGGATCATCGTCGCAAAAATGTAAGGAACTTTCGTCGGCAGGCCGTTGTGCTCGAATCGTTCGCCCATGGGTGCGTAGTAGGCGCGAAAGATGTACCCCATCGCGTCCACCAGAAATAGTTTCTTGCGCTCGGAAGTTGCAGATGTCATGAATCGCCCCGCCGCATTCGGCAGGCCAGCCAGTATAGCAAGAGACGCCGCGCGCTGGCGCCGCATGGTGGTGTTCAGTTTGAATTTTCTCGATCCTGGCGCAAGAATTCAGAATTCACGCTGAACCAGCGCCCAGCGCCGCCTCTCATTCCGCGAACCGCCGAACTCGTAGTAGAATTTCCATAGCTCATCGAAACCTTCGCCCGAAAGGAATCGCGCTTATGTCCGAACCGACCAAGGAAGAACTTCTCGCCCGCATCGCCGAACTCGAACAGCAGGCCGGCTCGCGAAAGCGCGGCTCGCTCGAGTTTCGCGTCGGCGAAAAAGGCGGCGTCAGCATTTACGGTCTCGGCCGCTTCCCCGTCACGCTTTATTACGAGCAGTGGATTCGTCTCCTCGACAGCGCCGACGGCCTCCGCGCTTTTCTCGAAGAGAATAAGTCCCGTCTCAAGCTCAAGCCCAGGGAATGATCGAAATTCGTGCCGTCCGCCCGATTTTTTCCGCGACGCCGCGCGCGTTCTCGCATCTACAATAGCCAGTGATTCCGCGCCGGGATGTCCGTTACATGTGGAATCGGATTTGGATTTGGTTTCGAATCAAGACGCGCAAAATGACCGTCCCTCACGCGCTCATCGCTTTCGCCATCGCCGCGGCGCTTCTCACCATCACGCCCGGCCTAGACACAGCTCTCGTCCTCCGCACCGCCGCCGTCGAAGGTCCTCGCCGCGCGTGGCTCGCTGGCACGGGAATTTGCAGCGGACTTTTCGGCTGGGCTCTCGCGGTTTCGGTAGGACTCGGCGCGCTACTCGCCGTTTCGCATCTTGCCTACAACGCGCTTCGCATCGTCGGCGCTTGTTACTTGATTTATCTCGGAGGAAAAATATTCTTTCGCAAATCCGCGGCGCTCGCCGAGACAGAACGTCTGGCTTCTGCAGAAGTCGCAGCAGCGGCTTCTTCTGAAAGCGCGGCACGCTGGTTCGCCCGCGGCTTCCTCTGCAACATCCTCAATCCCAAAGTCGGCGTCTTCTACGTCACTTTCCTGCCGCAATTCATTCCCGCTGGCGTCGGCGTGACTTCCTTCATCCTGCTGCTCGCTTCCATTCACGTCGCCGAAGGACTGCTCTGGTTCGTCGTGCTCATCTCCGCCACGAATTTGCTTTCCTCGTGGCTGCGCCGCCCGCGCGTCGCCAAGGCTATTGACCGCGTCACCGGCGCCGTGCTCGTCGGCTTCGGCCTCGCTCTTGCTCTCGAAAAATCGCGCTGAGATCGCTGCTTCGCGTCCCGTTTTCGTTTTCGGTTTCAGTTCTCACCATCCGAGAACGTACGCGAAAACTAGCGGCGCCACAATCGTCGCATCCGATTCAATCACGAATCGCGGCGTGTTAATTCCCAGCTTTCCCCACGTGATTTTTTCGTTCGGCACCGCGCCCGAATACGATCCATAGCTCGTCGTCGAATCGCTGATCTGGCAGAAATACGCCCACAGCGGCACATCGTCTCGCCGCAAATCCTGGCTCAGCATCGGCACCACGCAGATCGGAAAATCTCCCGCGATCCCGCCGCCGATCTGGAAAAATCCCAGCGGCGTCCGCGTCGCCGTCTCCATGTACCAGCGCGCCAGCTCGATCATGTACTCGACGCCGCCGCGCATCGTCGTCACATTTTTCACTTTGCCTTGAATCGTCTGTCCCGCGAACATGTTGCCGAGCGTCGAGTCCTCCCATCCCGGCACGAAAAGCGGCAGATTTTTTTCCGCCGCGGCCAGCATCCAGCTGTCCTTCGGATCGATTTCGTAGTGCTGTTTCAATTTTCCTTTGAGCAAAATCCTGTACAAAAATTCGTGCGGGAAATATCGCTCGCCCGCGCGGTCCGCCGCGTGCCATTCCTCCATCACGATTCGCTCGATGCGTCGCATCGCTTCTTCTTCCGGAATGCATGTGTCCGTCACGCGATTCAAATGCCGGTCCAGCAGGTCCGCCTCTTCCCGCGGGCTGAGTTGCCGGTAATGCGGCACGCGCTCGTAATGCGAATGCGCCACCAGATTGTAAAGATCCTCTTCCAGATTCGCGCCCGTGCAGCAAATCCCGTGCACTTTGCCTTGCCGGATCATTTCCGCCAGCGACAGCCCCAGTTCCGCCGTGCTCATCGCGCCGGCCAGCGTCAGGAACATTTTTCCGCCGCTCGTCACGTGCTTGATGTACGCCTCCGCCGCGTCAATCACCACCGCCGCATTGAAATGCCGGAAATGTTTTTTCATGAACGACGAGATCGCGCTCATCGTCTGCGTCTCCATCACTGTCTGCATGAATCCTCCCTTCACCCGAGAATGGGAATTCGCACGCTCGCCGTGTTCGAGCGTCGCAAAGGCAAACAGCATTCGCAGTTAAAAATAACTGGCGGTATATCGCAGCAGGCAGAAGAATTTGTGGTGGGAAATGTGCGTTTGCGACCACCGCAAATGAAATCCCCGTGTCATTGCAGAGAGAAATAACACAATTGGCATCTCACTTGCCAGCACAAATCAAAATTATTTTTATTTGTTTCTTCCCGCGCGATTTTTCTTGCAGCGTTTCCCCGCGCCACACCTTTCGCGGCACTCACTCAAAATTCTAAATCGCTCATTGATTTCGTAAACCCATCGCTCCGCTCCCAATCCGCTCCAATAAATTGCGCCAAGCCTCCTCTAAGCGTATATTGGCGGGCGCTCCGGGAAGAATCAGGTCGGCTTCCGCTGTGTTTCGCCATTTGCGCCGTCGAGGAGGAACCGTGAAAAAAATTCTCGCATCTCTCGCTGCACTCATCATCATGGCCGTCACGCCCATGGCTGCGCAGGCTCCGGGAGTTTCCGCAGTCTACGCGCAGTTCCGCGCGGAAGAGACCAACAATTCCAGAATGATGTGGATCATTCACGAAGTCGCCGACGTCCATGGCCCGCGCCTCACCGGCACGCCGAATCTCAAGGCCGCCGACGACTGGGCCGTGAAAACCATGACCTCCTGGGGCCTTTCCAACGTTCATCTCGAGCCGTGGACTTTTCAGCCGCCGAGCGCTGCGACGCCCGTCCCCGGCTGGGAGAATATGGAATTGCAGGCCGATGCCGTTTCTCCGTTTCACGGTCAGTTGATGGTCAAGCCTCTTGCGTGGACTCCCAGCACCAAAGGTGTCGCCACCGCGAGCGTCGTTCTCATTGATCCTCCCGGATTGGCCGCGCCCACCGGCGGCTTCAATTTCTTCGGAAACACGCCACATCCGCAGGAACCCAATTGGGGCGCGCCGCCGATGCCTCCAGCCGCGAAGCCAAAACCGCCCAAGCAGCCCACGCAAGCTGAGCTCGATGCCTACTTGAACTCCGTCCGCGCCAAAGTCCGCGGCGCGATTGTCTTTGTCGGAAAGCACGTCGAAGTTCCCGAAGATATGTTTCCCGCTCCCATGCGCCGTCCCGAAGAAGAATGGAAGTCGCGATTCAGTTCCGCGAATCCACGTCCTTTTCGCTTTCCTCAGCCGCAGCCATTACCCGAAGGCGAATTGTCGCGCGCGGAAGTTTCGCGCCAGGTCGATCAATTCCTAGTCGACAACGGCGCGCTCGTGCGCGTCAATGACGCTGCCCGCGCCCACGGCATAATCGTCGCGCAGCAAAACAACACTTACGACTGGACGCGCGCCGTTCCCACGCTCATCATGCGCAACGAAGACTACGGCCGCATTTCGCGCATCATGGACGACGGCACGCCCGTCACCCTCCGCGTCAATATTCAGAATCGCGAATATCCTCGCGGCACCACGGTCTACAACGCCATCGGCGAAATCCCCGGCACGGATAAAAAAGACGAAGTCGTCATGCTCGGCGGTCACTACGATTCCTGGCACGGCGCCACCGGCGCCACCGACAACGGCATCGGCGCTTCGATGATGCTCGAGGCCATCCGCATTCTCGCCGCGCTGCACGTGCATCCGCGCCGCACGATTCGCGTCGCTCTGTGGAGCGGCGAAGAAGAAGGCTTGCTCGGCTCGCTCGCCTACGTGAAGCAGCATTTCGGCAGCTTCGAAGATCCCAAGCCCGAGTACGCCACGCTCGACGCCTATTTCAACATCGATTCCGGCACGGGCAAGCCTCGCGGCGCGATGGTCTTCGGTCCCGCAGCCGCCGCTCAGATGATTGGCAACGCGCTCGCCCCGTTCGCGGACTGGGGCTTTATGGGCTCGATCCCAACCGACAGTCGTCGCACCGGCGGCACCGACAGCACTTCATTCAACAATGCCGGTCTGCCGGGAATCGGCCTTGCGCAGGATCCGTTCGACTACGGCTCCTTCACGCATCACACAAATCTCGACACCTACGAGCGCATTTACGAGCCCGACGTGCGCGAAGGTGCCGTCGAGATTGCCTCGGCGGTTTACGCTGTCGCCATGGCCGACGATATGGTGCCGCGCTTCGCCGCGTCCGATATGCCCAAGCCCGCGCCCGAACCCGGCCCCGGCTCCGAGGCGACCAAGCCGCACCACATCCCGGCGAACTGAGCCTCGATCTTTTGCCCGTCCTGGTACCTTTCGAATTTAGCGTAAAAATCGCCGGCGTTTGCTGGTTCCGCGATAGACTTCCTGCGATACAAAGGTTCCCGAGAACTCAGATCCTGTTCGGAAAGAGCCGCCTGTAACTTTCGGAAGCGGCGGCGCGTAGAACTATATGCAGCCCGGCGGCGAAGCGCACGAAAAAAATCCAGGCCTGATCGACGTGATCGCCCGCGCACGGGAGGGCGACGCCGAAGCGTGGGCGGAAATTTATCGCGAGCACGCTCCGGCGATTTTTCGATTTTGCCGGCGCGCGATGCCTTCGCGCGAAGACGCCGAAGACGCGACGTCGGAGGTTTTCATCAAAGTGCGCAGCAAACTCGATCAATACGACGCATCGCGGCCGTTCACTGCGTGGCTCTATCGCGTGGCGGCGAATCACTGCTGGGACATGCTGCGGCGGCGGCGCGTGCGGCAGGATTTGGAAACGGGCGACGTCGAATCGATGCCGCTGGAACATCCGGATCCGGGACAGCTCGAGCAACTGCTTGCGGAAAAATCGCGCGAAGAAGTCCGCAAGGCGCTCGATATTTTGCCGGACCGCACACGCATGGCGCTGACGCTGCGTTATTTTTCGGATATGAGTTACGACGAAATTGCGGAGACGCTCGGCGTGCGGCGCGCATTTGTAGGCGTGCTGCTGCTGCGCGCGCGGCATCAATTGCGAAAAGTTCTGGAAGAAGGCGGCAAAGGGCTGAAGAGTTCTGCGGCGGGGAGCAAGGCATGAATCACTTCGATGAGATGACCGCGCTTTTGTATCTCGACGGGCAACTGGACCGCGGGCAGGCAGCGGAAACGCTGGCGCACACGAACATCTGTGCAGAGTGCCGCGCGCTACTCGAGTCGCTGAAAAGAGAAACGCTTTTTCTGGAACAAAGCCTGCAGGAAAAAGATCCCGTGCCCGCGCGGTTTGCAGCGCCAGCGAGAAAATCCGATTTGCCATGGGGATGGATTACGGTGTTTGGAATGGCAGCGGCGGGAATTTTCACGGTGTGGAACGGATTCGTGGAACCTTTCGAGCAGCAGCTCAATCAAGCAGGATTTACGGGAGGAAATTTGATGACCATGCTCTTTTTCAGCGGCGCATTTTGGAAGGGATGGTCCAGCGTGCTCAGCTTCCTTAGTTTCTTCGCCGCCTCCGTGTTTGCCATTCTCGCGCTCGTGATGCTGAGAAGGTTCTGGGGGCGCAGCACGGCTGTGGGAATGGTGCTGGGGATTTTCGCCGCCGTGCTGGTGTTCCCACTGATGCTGGCGGCTCCTGTGGCGCAGGCATCCGAAGCGGTGCATGGCCGCCACCTCAGCTATACGCTGGCTTCTGGCCAGACGGTCAATACCGATTTATTTGTGTCCGCTGAGTTCGCGCGCATTGAAGGCACAGTGAATGGCGATTTGATCGTATTCAGTGCGGAAGTCGAGGTGGATGGGCACGTGACGGGAGACGTGATTTCGATGGCACGCGAGTTGCGAATTAATGGGCAAGTCGACGGGAACATTCGAGGTTACGCGCAAACGTTGAACATCAACGGAAGCGTTGGCAAAAACGTTTTGGCCGCTTGTCAGGATTTCGAAATGGGCACGAATGCAAAGATACGGGGAAGCTTAACGCTCGCCGGCGGGAATGCAATGATTTCCGGAAGCGTGGGACGAGACATCACTGCGGCAGTGGGCGACACAACACTGGACGGCACAATCGGACAAGGAATCAAAATCAGGGGCGATAATCTGCGGATCGGGCCTGATGCAAATATTCAGGGGCAGGCGAAGTACACGGGACACTATCCAGCAGAGGTGGCTCCAGAGGCAAAATTGGGAAGTCCTGTCGCGTTCACCCCATTGAAAGAGGGTCCCGACTACTCAAACTGGAGATTTTATTGGCATCGCGCGGAGTTCTGGGGCGCGGCATTTTTGTTCGGACTCGTACTACTGCTGTTGCTGCCCGGATTTTTCAATGAAGGCTTGCAGGCGAGCCGGAGAATCCTGCCGTCGCTTGGGCTTGGCGTGCTGTTCATGTTCGCGACGCCTATCATAGCCGGCTTGGTCTGCTTCACTGTCGTTGGAATCGGGCTGGCGATACCGACGATATTCATCTGGCTGATTGCGCTCTATGCGGCGCAAGTGTTCGTGGCGACACAGGCGGGAAACTATATTCTCGGCGCGGCCACGGGAACCGGAGCGCTCGTGGGGCGGCTGGCCATCGGGCTGGTAATCATTCATGCGCTGGAGATGGTGCCATACCATGTGGGCATTCTGGCCAAATTGGTCGTTCTTTGGTGGGGGCTCGGCGCGATTGTGCTGGCGATATACAGGCACTTGCACCGGGTGATGACGGCGCCAGCGCCGATTGCGGCGTAGCCGGGAAGCACTCAACACGTTTTCGGGCGAGTATTGCTCTGTGAATCTTTTGCCGGTCCAGCATATCCAGTTTCGCGGAGGAGAATGCGATCTCCGATATATCCGCGATTTCGCTACAAGGGCCGCAGCCGGATAATTTGAACATCAGCGTGACCACGGCAAATCAAATGGATGGCTACTCGTATGATGCGGAAGGGCGGCGGGTGCGGAGGACAGTGCCGGGAAGCGGGATCACGGATGATTACCTCTACGACCTGGACGGGAACTATATTACGCAGGTGAGCGGGACGGGATGGTGGATACGGGGAGAGTTGTACGCGGACGGGAGGCACTTGGGGACGTATGAGAACGATCTGAGTACGCCGACGACGTTCTTCAATCATACGGATCATCTGGGGACGGAGCGGGTGGAGACGGCAGTGAACGGGACGGCGTGCGAGACGATCACGAGCTTGCCGTTCGGAGATGGGTTGAACACGAGCGGGAGTTGCGATCCGAGCGCGAAGTACTTCACGGGCAAAGAACGCGACTGGGAATCGAACCTGGATAACTTCGGAAAACGCTACTACGGTTCGAGCATGGGCCGCTTCATGACCACCGATCCAGTTCTGATAACGACAGAACGGCTGATGAATCCGCAACAGCTCAACCTCTACGCCTATGTTGCGAATAATCCATTTCGTTTTATCGATCCGACTGGAGAGATTTTGCAGTGTGTCGGAGATGCCGAAAGCCAAAAACAGTGTTTTTCGGACCTGCAACAGATCGCTGGAGATGCTGCAAATCGACTCTCGATGGATGCAAAAACAGGGGTCGTTAGTTTCGACACCAAAGACCTTGATCTAAGCAAGAACGAGGGAGCGGCGCTCGTCAACGATCTCGTCGGTAGCAAGAATACATACGACTTCAGTGTCGGCCCCACGGTCATGACGAATAAGGGACCCGTCAGAATCGATAAAATTTCTTTCGATTTGGCTAACCTTCCAGCATTTGGCGACCAACGCCAAATCGGTAATCCTCCGTCTGGCGTCAGTGACATCCTCGGTCTCAATCTCGACAATCCGAATATGACGCGAGTGTCAAATACCAATCTAAAGGTAGCTCCAGAGTGGACTGTTGCGTTTCACGAGCTTGCCGAGGCCTACGAGAAGATCGACGGTGGAAAGGGCGGGAGTTACGCGGCAGGTCACGATGCGGCTCTGCAACGAGAACTAGAGTTGAGAGATCAACGTCCCTACCTCAAGGAGTACAACACCGGTGCTGGAGGGCCAGCGAACTCTCGAAATGCGCAAGGTGGAATCATCATCAAGCAATGACCAAGAGAATGCTATATCGGTTTGTACTGTTGGCGCTGGTTCTCCTCCTCGCTGTAGGAGCTGGGTACTCGACCGAGCGTGTCATGCAAAAAAAAATCTCCGTGAGTCGCGCGCTCGCCGGTCAGGTTCTTGTTCGTGGAACAGACGAACCAGCAAATGGTGTGACAGTTGAACTCTGTACCTCTGACTGGAAGACAGTGCTTGCGTCCACGAAGACTGATGAGAAGGGCCACTTCTCGCTGGAACAACCGGCGACGGGAAAGCTGTTTTACATCCAGGTATCGGCACCGGGCATGGATATCTACGAGCTTCGAGTGCGTATCAAAAAGCACGCCGCGCAGGAGCTGACGATCCATCTCAGCGTCGCGACATGATCTCAGACTACGTTCGTGCGACAGCGAAGAAGTGGCGGGTGGCCCACGTTAAGCGATACATTCGGAGGATTATACGAAGTGGCGGCGCACCCTTTGATGTTTAAGGATGCGGGCGCGCAGCCGGACAACTTGCGCATCAGCGTGACCACGGCGAATCAAATCGACGGCTACAGCTACGATGCGGCAGGGAATTTGATGAACGACGGGTCGCACAGCTACTATTACGATGCGGAGCATCATCTGGCGCAAGTGGATGGGACGGAGGGATGGTGCCAGAGCAATACGGGCACAGCGGCGACAGCTTGCTACACGTATGATGCGGAAGGGCGGCGGGTGCGGAGGACCGTCCCGGGGAGCGGGATCACGGATGACTACCTCTACGACCTGGCCGGGAACTATATTACGCAGGTGAGCGGGACGGGATGGTGGATCCGGGGAGAGTTGTACGCGGGCGGGAGGCACTTGGGGACGTATGAGAACGATCTGAGTACGCCGACGACGTTCTTCAATCACACCGACCATCTGGGGACGGAGCGGGTGGAGACAAACGTAAGTGGGAGCAGTTGCGAGACGATCACGAGCTTGCCGCTTGGAGATGGGCTAAATATAAGCGGGAGTTGCGATCCGAGTGCGAAGTACTTCACCGGCAAAGAGCGCGATTGGGAATCGAACCTCGACAACTTCGGCGCTAGGTACAATTCGTCGCAAGTAGAGCGCTTCATGATCCCCGACCCGTTCGGCGGACAGGCGGCGAGCAAGGCCTACGAACGGCGCACAGGAAAAATCGAACGGGGCCGGAGAAGAAATCCGGCCCCGTTTCGTTTTGGAAACTGCCGTGCGCTGGCTTCGGCGCGAATGATACCCAGAAAAATGGACCGGAGATTCTTACGGGCCGCGGACGATTACGGCTTGAATGGTGGGCGAGCCGACGGTGCCGATGGTGTTGAAGAGAAAGCCGCCGGTGGAAACCTGCGTATTGACCGTGACTCCGGTCAGGCTGGCGGGAGAGAGATTTTGATAGATCGTGGGTGAGCTGACGCTCACTTGCATTTGCAAGATGGCTTGCAGCGGATTGTCGGCGTATATCGCCGGAAGCGGAGCGGCCTGGCTGCCGATGGTGAAAAGATTCGTCAGGGAATTGGTTGATGTGACGGTGGCGGAAACCTGCGTTTGCTCAAGGGCGATCGTATCCGTGCTGAAGGAAAGCGGATTCGTGGTGATTTGGCCGTTGACGATGTCGACTTCGACTTCCTGGCCGACGAGCAAATCGCCGGTCGAGCCGAACGTGGCGCCGACGGGCAAGCCGAATTGGCCGTTGTTAATTTCAAATGTAACGGTATTGGCCAAATTCACGGTGACGGGCGTACCGACGGGCAGAGAGGCATTCGCGGGGAGCGTATTGTGGACGATCATTTGCAAGGATGGAGTGGCGTTATTGATATTCGCCAGGGATACGATCGTGCCACTGACGAGCTGGGCGCCCGAAGGCTGATCGAAATCCACTTCGACGGCGGAGTAGGTGCCGTTGCCGATGATGGATGCGCTGACGTCAACGGTCTGGCCCGAGGAAAGACAAGTGAAATTGTTGGCGACGCAATTGGCGCGCTGAAATTCAAAGGTGGTGGCGGAGGAGCCGCTGGTGTTGACTCCGATGGTAAAGGATTGGCCGGTAGAGGCCTTGATGCTGAATTGATTCTGGCTGGCGTTCACGCTGGTGATCTGACCGTGCAGGGAAAAATCGCCCAATGATGCAGCGAGCTGAGGGTTCTGCGTGACGGCGACACTCAATGCACCGGCCTGCGTGAAGTCGAGGCTGAAGCCCTGCTGCGTCTGGCCAACGATATTGTTGAGATTGGCGTCGAGCTCGAGAAGCGTGCCTTCGCTGGCGGAAGGCGAGACGGTGATCGGGACGGTAATCGTGGAGCCGTTGGAAATCGCGGGTGACACGATGCAGGAGGCGCCGACCGCGCAGCTCTGGCCATTGCCAAGAGGAAGCGACGCGCCAGTGTCATTCAAAATCGTGATTTGCGGGTTGGAGACGGTCAGCACCAAGCTGGTGTAACTGTTGGCGGCGATGCTTTGGACGGGAAAAACGACGGAGTTGGTGAGCAACTGCGTCAGCTCGATGGTTTGTCCGGGCGCGGAAAGAAGTGCAACGTTGCCGGGCTGCAGGACGGCGCCGGTCACTGTGATTTCAATGGAAGTAATGCCGATGCTGGAAGCGACAGCGCCGTCGTGGATGGCCAAGACTACGGGGGCGTTTCCGCCGCCGCCCTTATTTCCATTCGTTGGAAAAATGGCGTGGCTGCACCCTGCCAAACACGAGAGACATGCGGCAAGCCACGGAAAAAGCCGCAAATGCTTCCGTTGCGTCATGCGTTTTTTCCTCAATTCCTCTCCGGCGAGTCCGGTTTCGCCGACGGTCACAAGACTCAATTCTGACGCAATCCAGGGGATTCGGGGCAGGATGTTCGACCGGCTATAGATAAAGAGTTAACAAATCACAGCAGCGCAGAGAGACAGAGTGAAGAGAAATTCGCGGAATGAGGCTGGCCCGGGCGGGGCGATTCTAATGACAGCCGCAGGAGTGCGGAGTGCATGCGCAAGAACCGGAACCGGCGGATTTATCGGAAGAGGAGCTCGCGGATGCGCCGCCGTTGCCCGTATGCGCGGCAAAGGTGGAAAACTGGATGGTAGAACGACGGCTACCGCACTTGGGACATTCGGTGCGTCCGTTTTGCGAATTCACAATGCGCTCGAAGCGCGCTTTGCAGTCGTCGCAGACATATTCGTAGATGGGCATGGCGTCCTCTTAGCAGATCGCTGCAATCATTATAACCGAAAGCGGCCAGAAAGGCGTTTTGCGAACGAGGGCGAGCGTTTTTACAAGAATCAATTCTTCAGGGGAATGATGAGATTGATTTCGATGTCGCGCCGACTGTCGAAGCTGGAAATGGTGCGCTTTGCGGACTTCAGATGTTTGTACTCAGCTTGAATTTGAAAATCAACGTTGGGATCGAGACCCGTGAAACGATAGACGCCATCGGGACCGGGAATATAAGTCCGAACCGCATTGGTGCTCATGTTGCGGAGATAGACGACGCTGCTAGGAATGGGATTTTCGCTCTTGTCCATGACGATGCCATGAACAGTGCGCAATTGAGAAGCGTTGCGCTCATCCTGAGCTCGCGCTGCTGGAGCGCTGACCATCAAGGCGAGCAGAACAAGAACTGCGGAAGACGCTATGCCCATTGGTCTCAAAGATTGCTCCTGTGCCCGACCTGCTGCAAAAACCGGCGAAGGGTGCATGCGTTTAAGGGTTGGATGCGAAAGAGGCGTAAAAGAGATGCAGACGGCAAGCGAACTTATCCAGCAGACGCGCTCTCATCGTCGGCCTCTTCTTCTTCGTCTTCGTCCTCGTCCCTGTCCCCTTCTTCGTCGTCATCGCCGCCCATTTCCGACTCTTCTTCCTCATCCTCGTCATCATCGGAGATGAGATTGAGGCGAACGGGATGAGTCTGGACGACTTCGATTTCGACGTCGCACTCAGGACAAGTCAAAATTTCGCCTTCTTCGACTTCGTCTTCATCCACGTCGATTTCGGCATCGCAATCGGGGCATCTGACCACGTTAGGCTCTCCTTAGGCCATTTTGAACCACCGGAAGCGTATTATATAACGTCTGTGTCAAGCAACCGTGGTGTGCGGCAATGATACGGTAGAATTGTGACTTCTTGTGTTGCGACGCAGAAAATTCAAACTGGCCTATCGGATGATTTGCAAGAAGGAACTATGAGCGAAGAGAGAGAATATCCGGAACATCCGGTAATTGCCGTCGGCGGAGTGGTGATTGCGGATTCGCGGGCGCTGCTGATTCGGCGCGGGCAGGCTCCGCTGGAAGGCCGGTGGTCAATTCCGGGAGGAATTCTGGAACTGGGCGAAACCATTTCCGAAGGGATCGCTCGGGAATTGCTGGAAGAGACAGGAATCGAAGCGAAGCCGACAGAATTATTGGAAGTCTACGAAAAGGTGTTTCGAGATGCGAGCGGGCGCGCGCAATATCACTTCGTGATTCTCGATTATCTGTGCGAATTCCGCGGCGGGACAGCACAGCCTGGCGGAGACGTGACGGCGGTGGCGTGGGCGAGCGAAGCGGAACTATCGCAATACGAACTGACCGACGCGGCAACACGCGTGATTCAGAAGGCGTTCGCGGCGACGCGAGTCCGAACCAAGGCGCACGGCCAGAGCTAGCGGCGCAAGAAAGTGCACCGAGGTCAGCGGCTGGCGTCCCGAGAAGTACGCGAGGCGAGCCAGCCGAGAAGCGTCCACGCCGAAACCCAAAAGGGAAAAATTCCGTAAAGCGTGTCAGAAGCAGAATGCGAATGGCGGTCAATGGCCGTGAAGACTTGCAAGCAGAAAAAAATTGTCAGTAAAAATGCGAGCCAGCCGGGCCAAGCGATGGGCCGATAAAACCAACCCCAGGGTTTGAACCAAATCGCTTTCATTTGGCGCTCTCCTTTCAGGCCCGTGTCCTTTGTAAAATTTTCGAACCTTTCGTTGGCGTCAGCGAACGTTGGGAACGAAAGAATAGATTTCGTCGGCGATCCAATAGTTCGCGAGAAGAATGGCGAAAAGCGTGCCGACGAGCCACAGGCTCCAGCGCCAGTGGCGCCATAGTCCTCGAAGGGATGAACTTTGCATGGGAATATCGGCAAAGTACGCAGCGCAGTAACAGACATTCGCGAGCAGGCCAAGAACCACGAAGGCGAGAAGGCTCGACCACGTAAACGCCGGACGAAAATGCGGCCACGTGGCTACGACCCAAGCGACAACGACGCCAAAGAGCAGAAGATTGTAGATGATGCGGCGGCGCTCCCAATACGCGAAGGCGTCAGAGAAGACTCCCGGCGATCCTGAGGGCAGTGGCGACGGAAAAGAATTTTGCGAGCTCATATTGAGCCTCCAGAGCGTGACACGCAACCGGTTACTGGCTAATCTGGGCGATGATCCAGGCGTTGGCCAAAGCGACGGCGAGCAACGTCCCCGCGAGCCACAAAATCCAGCGGCGACGGCGCCACAGATCACGGAACGAAGAGCTCTGGATGAAGATATCCACGAGATAGGCCGAGCAATAAAGGACGTTTGCAAGCGCCGCGAGAACGAAAAGCGTGAGCAAGATTGCCCATACGGGCGTCTGGCGAAGATGCGTCCAGTCGGCGGCGCCCCAGGCGATCGTGACAGCGGCGAGAATGAAATTGTAAGGAATGCGGCGGAGTTCCCAGTAACGAATAGCGTCATCGAGAATTCCGCGCAGCTCAACGGATCCAACAGGGTGAATGGCTTCCGATGTGTTCATGTGCGACGCTCCTGTCCTATAGAAAATAGAAAACAAAAGTGTCCGGCGCTTCTGCGAATCGTTATTGGATTGCCGCGGTGGCGACGGTCACCGGAACGCTGCCAAAGCGGCGGTCGCGAGCATGGAAATCGCGGACGGCGGTTTCCAAATCGGCGGCGTCGAAATCGGGCCACATGCGCTCGAGGAAATGCAACTCGGCATACGCGCACTCCCAGAGCATGAAATCGCTGAGGCGCTGCTCACCGCCCGTGCGGATCAGCAGATCCACGTCGGGAGAACCATCGGAGGAGTGCGTGACATCGCCGAGACGGCGGGAAAATTCCTGCTGGGTGACTTCGGTTGCCGAGACCATCCAGCAAGCGGCCTGGAGCATGGAGTCGCGCGCGGAATAATCCACGGCGATGCGCAGATGGAGTCCGCTATTTTCCGCCGTGGCATCTTCGACCGACTCAATCGCGGAAACGAGCGCGCTCGGCAAGCGATCGCGGCGGCCAATGACGCTGATGCGAACGCCGTGCTCCGCAGCATGGCGCGCTTCATTGAAGAAATAGGATTCGAGAAGGCCGAAAAGCGCACCGACTTCGTCCGACGAGCGCTGCCAGTTGTTCGAGGAGAAAGCAAAAAGCGTGAGCGTATCGATGCCGAGACGCGGAGCGGTCCGGACAATTCGATTGACGACTTCCACACCGGCGCGATGCCCGGCCGAGCGCGGCAGGCCGCGCATCTCGGCCCAGCGGCCATTACCATCCATGACGATGGCGACGTGAATTCCCTGCGGCGGAACAATATACAAAGTACTTTTTTTCATGAAGTATGAAGGCAAAAAATTTTGCCCTACCTATCCTTCCCGCGTAACGCGAATCAACGCTTCCATATGATCCAGATAATGCTGCAAAGCCTTGCGGCCCGAAGGCGTGAGGCGATATTCCGTCTTGGGCATGCGCCCGGCGAACGACTTGGCGCAAGCGATGTAGCCGGCGTCTTCGAGCTTTCGCGCGTGGACGCTCAGATTGCCATCGCTGGCGCCGACGAGCTTCTTCAATTCGTTGAAACTTAGAGTCGTGTTCACGGCCAGTGCGCTGATGATGCCCAGACGCGTGCGCTCGTGAATCAGGCGGTCGAGCGAACGAGTGGATTCTTCAGCCACCCGACCGCGAACCGCCTCCCACTCGTGACGCACGGATTTTACGTCCTGCGGAGACCGCACCGCCGCTGATTTACCCGCCATAGTTCCTCGCAATCACTGCCCCGAAAAGAATGTGAAATCCGCCAAAGCCCAGGCCGAGCAGGAACTTGTCCCAGCCAGCCGGACAGAAAAACGCGACCGTGCCGAGAACCATGAAACAAAGCCCCATCAAAGGAACCACACGAATCGAAAAGGCGCCGCCGGTGACAACGCCCGTGCCATAGAGAAGCAGCCACGTCGCAGGGATGGCGGCGACAAGCCCGGCGTGAAAAAGAACGTAGGTGAGAATCGCGCCGACAAAAAGCGGAGGAACAAAACTGAGCGCAAATTTGCGCGCAGGGCCGGAGAGAAGAGAATCTTTGGCGCGGCGCGCCTTGAGAAGCGTGCTCCAGCCGGCGATGGCGAAAGCAATGGCCGCTTCGACGAGCCAAACGGTGAGCCAAGCGCCGGGGCTCGTTTGCTGCGCGGCGACGATTGCGGCGCCGACGGCCGTGATGCCGAGGACCATTCCGCCCCAGCCGGGAACGGCAGTGAAAGAGCCAGCGCGCTCCATGGTTTCGCGAATGAAGCGGAGGTTATCGCGAGCGTGATCGTCGATGGCAACGGGACGGCGAAGAGGCGAGGAGGAGTTCATCGGTGAAAGCATAGCACGAGGGGAAATAATGTCAAGTACTTTGTTTTGCAAAGTGAATGACACGAAGATCCGCGCAGAGGCGAGGAGATGCGAATTTAGTTGTCGCTCGCGTGGGTGCGGGACTATGCTTTTCGGTCGTTTCCACTGAGGAGGATTTCCATGAAGCGAATCTTGATTTGCGCCGCGATCGCGGCTTTGATGCCGCTGGCGGCGAACGCGCAATCATCCAATCCGGTTTCGGATTCGGTGAAGCAGATGGTGGCGCAGCACGCCAAGGCCATCATTGCCGCCGCGGAAGAAATGCCGGCGGACAAATACGGCTACAAACCCACGCCGGAGCAACTTACGTTCGGACATATGGTCATGCACCTGGCGCAATCGAACACGTTTTTGTGCTCGACGATTGCGGGCACGAAACCGCCGGAGGGAGAGAAACTCACCGAGACGGATCCCAAAGACAAGCTCGTTGGCGCGCTCAAGACTTCGTTCGATTATTGCAGCGGAGTCCTCGATAAGACCGACGATTCGAAGCTGGGAGAAATGCTGCCGTTGTTCCGGGGCAACGTTCCTCGCGCGCGAGTGATGATCACGCTGGTGGCGGACCTTTACGATCACTACAGCGCGGAAGCAGCGTATTTGCGGTTGAACGGAATGCTGCCGCCGACGGCGCAACCGCGACCGAAACAATAACCAACCCGAATACGAACGCGGCAGAGCCGGGCATCACTTCGCGGATTTGGGATAGCGGCCGGTTATCGCGTTCCAGCGAATCAAGAAAAGATCCGCGAGCATGCGCAGGCTATCGCGCACGACGTGGACTTTCGTTCGCGCGTCATGCGCCCAGCGAACCGGGACCTCGGCGGTTCGCAGACCGTGGCGGTGCGCGAGAAAAAGAATTTCGGGATCGAAGCCGAAATCCTCGATGCGCTGCTGCTCGAAAATGATTCGCGACTCGAGCATGGCAAAGGCTTTGAAGCCGCATTGCGTATCGTGAAACGGCAGGCCGGTAAACAAGCGCACAATCCAATTGAAAATAATTCCGGCCAGTTCGCGCATGCGAGACTGGTGAACTTCGATGAGGCGGCGATCGATGTCGCGCGAGCCGATGGCGACGTCGGCGGATTCGAGAGCAGCGAATAATTTTGCAGCTTCGCCGATGGGCGCGGAAAGATCCGCGTCGGTGAACAAAGCAACGCGGCCGCGCGCTTCGAGCATTCCGTGACGGACGCTATAACCCTTGCCACGATTCCGATCGTTGGAAACCAAACGCAGGCTGGGAATTTTCTGCTGCCATTCGGCGACAATTTGAGGCGTGGCATCTGTGGAACCGTCGTTGACAACGATGATTTCGGAAGATGGATGATTGCGACGGAGATACTGCGAAACATGCTCAAGCGCGAGAGGCAGACGATCCTCTTCGTTATAGGCGGGAATGACGACCGATAAGGCGAGAGGCGGCGTCATCCGGTTGTCGCGACGGGCCAGCCATGCCGGCCTTGCAGTGGCACGAACTGGCAAGGGAACAATTTCTCTTCGACGATGTGGCCAGCGGATTTGCGAACGCGCAAGAGCATTTGGCGGTCGATGCGGCCGACGGGAATCACCATGCGTCCGCCTTCGGCAAGCTGTTCGGTGAGCGGTTCGGGGATTTGCGGCGCGGCGGCGGCAACAAGAATGGCATCGAACGGCGCTCCGGGCGGCCAGCCAAGCGTGCCATCACCAATTTCGACGCGGACGTTTTTGTAGCCGAGCGCGGCGAGCCTTTCGCGCGCGGCTTCGGCGAGCGGCGGGCGCGCTTCCACCGTGATGACTTCACGCGCGAGCTCGGCGAGGATTGCCGCTTGATAGCCAGAGCCGGCGCCGATTTCCAAGACGCGTTCGTTGCCGCCGAGTTCCAGCGCTTCGGTCATGGCCGCCACCATGTAGGGCTGCGAAATGGTTTGACGCTCGCCGATGGAGAGCGGTTCATCATTATAGGCGCGCTCGGCGAGTTCGGGCGGAACGAACAGATGGCGCGGAACGCGTTCCATGGCGGCGAGAACGCGCGGCGAATAGATGCCGCGCTTGCGAATCTGTTCGACAACCATCGCCATGCGCAACGATTCCCAATCTGCGGCGTTCTGAACGTCGGCCAATTTGCACCAGCGCCGGCTCACGCCGGCTGGAGATGGCGCTCCCAAGCGCGCGTTGCGAGGATTTCCTCGATTTGGGCCAGGGCAAAATCGATTTCGTCGTCGCGATTATAAAAATGAGGTGAGAGGCGCACGCCGGCGCCAGGGCGGTAATCGACCATGACGTTGCGGGCGATCAATTCGTTTTTCACTTCCCTGGCGTGCGGACAATCGACGGAGACTGTGCCGCCGCGCTCGGCGGAATCGCGCGGCGAATTCACGCGCCAGCCGCGCTGAAGAGCGCCGGCAATGAGCCGCTCCGTCTGGCGAATGGATTTTTCACGGATGCGATCGATACCGACTTTGTGGATGATTTCGAGTCCCGGCTGGCAGGCGTAAAGCGCTGGGATTTGCGGCGTGCCGTTCAAGAAGCGGTAGGAATCCTCGCGCGGGTCGATTTCGCCAATTTCAAAATCGAAAGGACGCTGATGGGCGAGCCAGCCGGTCAGCGAAGGCGAGAATTTCGCGCGCAGATCAGGACGAACGTAAAGATAAGCAACGCCTGGCCCGCCGCAGAGCCATTTCAGCACGCCGCCAACGGCGAAATCGGTCTTGAGGTCGCGAACATTGACGGGCACGGTCCCGGCGGCTTGAAAACAATCGAGAATCACGTAAGCGCCGACTTTATGAGCGCGTTCGATTATCGCTTTTGCGTCGATGATGGTGGCGCTGCGGAAAAGCACATAAGAAATCGGAACGAGAAGAGTTGTTTCGTCTATGGCGGCGAGGACGCGTTCGAGAGGAATATGGACTCCGTCTTCGCTCTTGAGCATTTCGACGCGCGCGCCGCGGCGGCGCTGTTCCATATAAAAGTAAACGATGGATGGAAATTCCAGATCGACGAGAACGACTTTGTTGCGCGG
This sequence comes from Candidatus Acidiferrales bacterium, assembly GCA_035934015.1. Lineage (NCBI taxonomy): Bacteria > Pseudomonadati > Acidobacteriota > Terriglobia > Candidatus Acidiferrales > Candidatus Acidiferrales bacterium. The sequence goes on along the minus strand of DASYYH010000006.1, from coordinate 145,331 downwards.
TCCGGAAAAATCAAAACAGGAGGAAATCACGGCCTGCGTGATGGTGACGTTCTGGTGCAGAGAAATTTCGCCGGGGCCCGCGCCGATGATGGCGCCGACTTTGTCGCCGACGGAAACGGCCATGTCCCACCAGCCCTCTTCCCAGGCACGAAGACCGCGCGTGGCCCAGCTTTCGGCGTAATCGTGGACGCGGTCGTAGACAGCGCGCGGCATGGCGCCGAGCGAATTGCTGATCATGTAGGTGGTGGTCTCGAGAATCGGAAACTGACTGCGCCAGTTGAGCAGTTCATCCATGGGAATCGTCCTTTTGCGCGACTTCGCTTGTCTCAGGACCGCGCTGCCTCGCAGAGACAAAATAGCATATCGTGATGAAGGCAAGCCACGGGGGGCCGGCGAGCAGCGTGATTTTCATGCCGGGAATCCACCAAGTCGAAATCGTCACACCGGCGAGCGCTGCGAGGCCTGCGACGGAAGTCCACGCGGACCGCGGTGCGAAGCGAGCTGGCAGCGCGGACGTACCCAAGCGTCCAAAGTGCCTTCGAAAAAACAAATGGGTCAGAAAAATCATCATCCAGACGAACAGACCACCGAAAAACGCAGCGCCGAGCGTGTAAACGAAGGCCGTATCCTGAAAGCGGAGATCGAGAACGAGAGCCACGGCCATGCCGATGCTGGAGACAAGAAGCGCGATGAGCGGAGAGCCACGAGAATTGAGTTTGCAGAGCCACTGCGGAGCGTATCCGCCGCGCGAGAGCGAGAAAAGCATGCGAGAGGTTAGGTAGAGGTTTGTATTCATGCTGGAAAGCGCGGCGGTGAGCACGACGAAGTTCATGATGGCCGCAGCGGCAGGGATGCCAACGCTCTGAAAAACGCGGACAAACGGGCTTTCGGCGAGGCCAGCCTGCGTCCAAGGCATGACGCCGACGAGGACGACCATGCCGCCGATGTAAAAGAGCGCGAGGCGCGCCAGCGTCCAGCGCAGCGCACGCGGAACAGCGACTTCCGGGTTTTTCGCTTCTCCCGAGGCGACAGCAACGACTTCGATGCCGATAAAACTGAAAATGGCCATGGCGACGCCGAGTCCGACGCCAGTCCAGCCGTGCGGCAAGAAACCGCCATGCGCGGTGAAGTTGGCGAAGCCGATGCGCGGAAAACCGATGCCGAAAAGAAGCGCGGCTCCCAAGGCGAGAAACATGCAAATCGTCGCGACCTTGATGAGCGCGAACCAATATTCGAAGCTGCCGAAATTCCCGACGCTGCGCGCATTGATGTAGATGAGCGCCGCGGAAAAAGCGATGATCCACAACCAGCCGGGAATTCGCGGGAACCAAAAATGGCAATAAATCGAGGCGGCGACGACTTCGCTGCCAACGGCGACGGCCTGCGCAAGCCAATAGGAATAGCGCATGGCGTAGCCAGCCCAGGGATGAACGTAAATCTCCGCGTAGACGCCGAACGAGCCTGCAACGGGATGCGCGACGGCCATTTCTCCGAGCGCCCACATGAGCGCGAGGGCGACCAACGCTCCGCCAGCGTAGCTTAAAATGACTCCCGGGCCGGCCAAACGAATGGAGACGGCACTGCCCAGGAAAAGACCGGTGCCTATCGCGCCGCCGAGAGCAATCATCGAGAGCTGGCGCGAAGTGAGTTGACGCCGCAGGCCGGATTGGCGCGCAAGAATTTCTTCTGTACTTGTTTTTGCCAGTGGCGCCATATCTTCTCGCCGAGAGTTGGATGGTCATCGTATCAGACCAGCGCAAATTGCGCCCGGCGACAGGTTCGTCTACGATGGGCGTCGCTGAACGCGAGCTTTGGAGACACGGGACATGAAACTTGAGGGAAAGATGCGCTGGCGGCTCGCGGCGCTCGGCGTTTGCGCGCTGGCGGCGAGTTGCAGCAAGAGTCCAATTCATTCGCCGAATGAGCCGGTGACGCTGACGATTTCGGCGGCGATTAGCCTGAAGGATCCGTTGCAATCGATCGCTCAGACATACGAGCAGCAGCATCCCGGCGTGCGCGTCGAATGCAATTTCGGAGGTTCGGGCACGCTGGAGCAGCAGATCGAGCAGGGCGCGCCGGTAGACATTTTCATTTCTGCAGCCGAGAAAGAGATGGACACGCTTGAAGACAAACATCTGGTTGTCCCCGGTTCGCGACGCGACCTTCTGGCAAATCAGCTTGTGTTAATCGTGCCAGCAAGCTCGAAATTCACTGGAGGATTCGCGAATCTGGCGAGACGAACGGTTAAATCGATTGCGATGGGAGAGCCGCGGACGGTTCCTGCAGGAGCTTACGCGCAGGAAGTTTTCGGGCACTTGCACTTGCTGCCGGGAATTCAATCGAAGATTGTGTACGCCAAGGACGTGCGCGAAGTGCTGGCGTACGTCGAGACGGGAAATGCGGACGCGGGAATGGTCTACGCCACCGATGCGCGGATTTCGAATCGCGTGCGAATCGCTGCGACGGCGCCGGAGGGTTCTCACAATCCGATCCTGTATCCGGTGGCTGCACTGAATGTTTCCAAGGCCCCGCAGGCGGCACGGAGCCTGTTGGATGCCATCGAGACGCCGGAATCCCTAGCCATATTCGAAAAATACGGTTTTCTGGCGCCGGGCGGCGCGAAGGCGACGAATTGAACGAGGAATCGAAGTGACTCCTGACCTATCGCCGGTGTGGATTTCGCTGGAAACGAGCGTCACGGCGACGGCGATTACGCTTGTCCTGGGAACGGCCGTGGCTGTGTGGCGCGCGAACCGGCGCGGGGCAGGGCCGGCGATTCTCGACGGATTTTTTCTCCTGCCGCTGGTGCTGCCGCCGACGGTGGTTGGTTTTCTTTTGCTGCTGCTCTTCGGGCGGAACGGGCCGATCGGACGCCTGTTGATGCATTTTGGCGAGACGGTCGTATTTTCGTGGCCGGCAACGGTGATCGCGGCGGCAGTGGTTTCGTTTCCGCTAATGTACCTGAGCGCGCGAGCAGCGCTAGAGCAAGTTGATCCGCATTTCTTGCAGGCCGCGCGGACGCTGGGCGCTTCGGAATGGCGCGTTTTTCGCCGTGTGGCGCTGCCTCTGGCATGGCCGGGGATTCTTGCGGGAACGATCCTGGCGTTTGGGCGCGCGCTTGGCGAATTCGGCGCGACGCTGATGCTGGCGGGCAGCATTCCGGGGCGGACGCAGACGATTCCGCTTGCGATTTACTTTGCTGTGGAGTCGGGCGACAACAAGCAGGCGATCGCGTGGTCACTGATCGATATTTCCATTTCGGTGGCGATGGTCGCGGGAATGTATTACTGGACGCATCTGCAAAATTCGCCGCGCGCGCGGCTGGCTCGCCGCTGACATGGCGCTGAAAATCCAAATCGAAAAGCGCATGGGGAACTTTGCTCTCAATGTGCAATTTTCCTGCGGCGACGGGCCGCTGGCCGTGCTCGGCGCTTCCGGCGCGGGAAAAACCATGACGTTGCGTTGCATCGCGGGATTGGAGCGACCCGACCGCGGGCAAATCATTCTGCATGGAAGCATACTCTTTGATTCGAGCAAAGGAGTGGATGTTGCGAGCCGGAAGCGGCGCATCGGATTTGTGTTTCAGAATTACGCGCTTTTTCCGCATTTGACGGTCGCGGAAAATGTCGCGTTCGGACTGGGGAACATTGCGGATTCCGAGCGGAGGGTGCGCGTTGGGAAACAGCTTGCACAGATGCACGTCGAGCAGCTTGCGGAGCGATTTCCGCGCGACCTTTCGGGCGGCGAACAGCAGCGCGTGGCGCTCGGACGTGCGCTGGCCATCGAACCCGAGGCGCTCCTGCTGGATGAACCGCTTGCAGCGCTGGACACGCATCTGCGCAGCCAGATCGAAGCGCAGCTCATCGAAACGCTGGGACAGTTTCGCGGGCCGGCGCTTTTCGTGACGCACAATGTGGAAGAGGCTTACCGCATGGCGGAGAATTTTGTGGTGCTTTCGAAGGGCCGTGTGGCCGCGAGCGGACCAAAAGAAGAAATTTTCCGGCGGCCACCGAGTCTGGAAGTTGCGCTGCTCACCGGACTGAAGAATTTTTCGCGAGCACGTGCGATTTCGCCATCGCGCGTCGAAGCGATCGATTGGAATTGCGCGCTGGACGTCGCCGAGCCGCTCGCGGCGCAGGCTGCATATGTGGGGATTCGGGCGCATCATGTGGATTTTCCGGAAGCGGCGGCGGGAGATGCGGCGCAGACGAATACATTTCCCTGCTGGCTGACGCGCGCGAGCGAGACGCCATTCCGCATCACGCTGTATCTGCGATTGCACGCCGCGCCCGGCACTGACGAATCCGCACACCATTTGCAGGCGGAAGTGTTCAAAGAAAAATGGCTGCGCTTCAAGGACCAGCCGCAGCCGTGGCACGTGCGGCTGGCACCGGAGTCCGTTTTTCTGGTACCTGAGTAAACCCACGCGTGCTTGACGAAGCCGCCGCGAAAATCCCTACTTGAAGTGGCTGGTGAATTTCACATTGATGCCGAAAATTCCATTGATGTCGCGGAGCGCGACGATGGAAATGTTGCGGCTGACGGCGTAATCGACTTCGATGACTTGCTGCTGGTTGGAGTTGGCGTTGGTGCTGTAGGTGACGCTCAAGTCGCGCGTGACTTGCTTCTGAATCGTAACGCGCGCGGCAGTGCTCTGCTCGACGCCGCTAGTCGCCAAGCTGCTGGCGAGGAATGGATCGACGCGAAAATTGGTGACGCCAAAAAGCTTTTCGATGGGGCCGCCGAGCTGGCTGGAGATAGCTTCGGAAAGCAGCGCGGTGGCGCCGAAGTTTTGCGTCTGAGAGGAAGAAGCATTCATAAAAGCAGTTTGCTCGCCGGGACTGCCGAGAGCGAGCAAGCTGATGATGTCCGTCCCCGGAAGAGGAGGATCGGAACGATAGGAAAGCTGCATGCGGCTGGCCGGACCGGTAAAGTCGAGCGTGATTTCGTAAGGATTGATATCCGTGGCGGCTTCGATATTGAGAACCGGATCGAAACGGAAAGGATTCGTGAAGTTCACGTCGCCGCGCGTCAGGCGATAGGAGTTTCCGTGAAAGGCCATCTCACCGCTGAGAAGATGAACGTTGCCAAGCACAATCGGATGTTCCCAGGTGCCGCGAACGCGAACACTGCCCTCGGCGGTAAACCGCGCGCCAGCCCAATCAATGCGCATGCCGGCACCAGCCGTTGCGCCGACATCAAATTGCAGATTGCGGAGGTAAGCGGAAGTGATGGCAGGGCCGGTGAGCGAAGAGGAGTTCTGTGCGACGACGAGCATGGAAGTCAAATCGACACCCTGACCGAAAACCACGCGCTGAACGGTCACATTGCCGGAAAGAAGAGCCGCTCTTGTTGTGCCGCTGAATTGAACGCCGCCGTCGAGCAGCCAGCTCATTCCCTCCGGGTAACGGATGCGCACACTGCGCGCCGTGGCGTCTACTTCATAGTGCATCGGAGATTCGCCGTAGCCGACCGATCCCGAAATCTTCAGGTCGCCGCCGCCGGCTTGCGCGGTCATATTTTCGAAGATGAGGCGGTTGCGATCGAAGACGATATTTCCATTTAAGGCGCTCAGACCGGCGGGAAAATCGCCATAGTGAGCGGAAGCGTTTTCGACTCTTGCCTGGCCGACAATTTGCGGATTTGTGAGAGTTCCGGTGATGGAAGCATTCAGCTGCGTCACACCCCGAGCTTCGAGATCGGGAAACAACGCTGCGGCCAGGCGAAGGTTGATGGCACCAGAAATATTCAGGTTTAGGGCCTTCGTTCCCGTGAGCCTGGCATCGCCGGAAAATTGGAAGTTTGTGTCCGGGCCGCTTAAGGAGGCCTGCTCAATGCGAACCTCGCTCTCGTTATAGATCAGCCGGATAGGCCCCTCATTGTGCAGTTTCACGTATTGGTAGTCGAAGGAGAGACGCGACAGATAGGCGTCAAAAATGATTGTGTCCGGCTGGAGCAAATTGCCAGAGATTGTGAATTGGCCGTCGCCATTACTGTGGCCGGTCAAGCCCTGGAGATGGAAGGCGGCGACGATGAAAGGATCAAGGTCGACCTGGTAAAGGCTCATGGAACCCGTGAGCGGATAGCCTCCGGAAAGGCCAAGGCGCACATTGGCTTTCAAACTTTCGACAGACTTTGTCGAGGAAATGACCAGGTTGGCAAATTGTCCGTCGGAATCGATCTGGCCCGCGAAGCTGTCTGGAATTTCGGCGCCGAATTGAAGATTCGTCAACTGGAAAGTGCCGTGGCCCTTCGGGGCGGCGATGGGACCTTCGCCTGACAATTTGAAATCCAACTGGCCACTGACCGGCAGAGCTTTCAACTGGAGATAGCGGAAATTGTTCAGCGGGATGGCCGAACCCACCATTTGAAAATTGACTTCCTTCGTCGAAAGACGATAGTCCAGGCTGCCGGTAACCTTGCCGGTGTCGCGATCCACCTCGGCGTCAATGATGCGAATTTGATCGTGACGCAAGTGCAGCTCACCCTTGGCATGATCGATACGCACGTCATAGGCGACCATTTGAGTGAGGTCGAAGGTTCCATCGAGGACCGGGTCGCCGCGCGTGCCACTTCCCTGAAAATCGGCGGTAACGATAGCGTGCGCCGGATACGAAACGCCGAACATGGATTGCAAGTCATCGGTCGAATCGCGAACGAGATGCGCGGAAAGGCTCCATGTGCCCTCCTTATGAAAATTCCAGTGGCCATCGAGACCGAGCGTCAAATCGAGAATGGCCGAGGACGAACCGCGTTCGACGGCCGCATGAATTAATTCAAACTCCTTCGGCGAGTAAGACATTCGACCGGTGATGTCCGCCCAATAGAGCTTTCCATAGCGGGCCTGGACGGCGTGGAAAGAACCGGCGAACGCCGGACCAGTGATGGGGCCCGTTAACTTGCCGTTCCAATCGGCGACCCCGGTGATGGCTTCCGGATTGGGCGGATTGCCGCGGAGGTCATTGATGAAGTCCTGCCAATCGGCGATGCGACCGGTATGAAAGTTCACGGCCAGGTCCGACTTTCTCTTGGCAATGGCACCCGCGAAAAGGACCGTGCTCACGGGCGTATCAATCGTGCTGGGCGAGATGATTACGGAGTCGCGAGTCATGGCATAGTCGAAATTGATATGTGCGGTGATTGGGAGCTTGCCCGGTGCGACACCGGTGGGGGACCAGACCGAAACGCCGCGCGTTGTCAATTGCTTGAAATCGCGAGTCCAGGTCAGAACCGCGTCCGTGTCGGCAGCGCCGTCCCAATGCAGAGTGTTTACGGGCATTTCCTCGTTATCGACGGCGGCGAGGACTTGTGCGAGTCTCGCGCCATTGAATTGCGCCGTGGTGCGAAAATTCAAGCCGTGGAAATCCATATCGAGATGGCCTTTGGCCTGGCCTCCAAGAGCCCTGGCTTCGAAGGCCGGCAGGGTGAGGTGGTTATCGGCAACTTCGAAGTCGCTCCAGCTTTGGATTCCTCCAGCGTGGAACCAATGAAATTTCAGGACAATCCCCTGAGCGAGATAATGACCGGACATGCGCAACTGGCTGTCGCGATAGCTGCCATTGGCCGTGAACTGAACATGGCCATCGGGCATGGAAGGCTTGCGCAAAATCAAGCGCAAATCCGGCAGCGAGATGTCGCCGCGGCAGTGAAAGTTCGCCGCGACAGGCTTGAAGCCCGGCAATTCGCCATAGGCGTCGAGCTGCGTGTCAGGCAATTTCAGATGGAAATCGTTCAGCGAAAACGCGCTGCGCGTCAGCGTGAAGCGCGTCGAGACATCCATACGAAACGGAATAAAGCGGCGCGCGGCTATTTCGACCTGCTTCCAGCCTAACTCGCCCAGATAGGCACCGCCCAACTGCTGCGCTTCATAGTTCATCTGAAACCGAAAATCCTTGCCCTCTGCGTCGAGCGGAATGCGGGCATTGTTGAAGAGGATGAAGCCGTCACTAACCTTTAGATTTGCAATCTCTAGATTGAAGAGCTGCTCGCGCCAAGGCTTGCTGGGACCTCGATGCTGAGGGGAGGGGATATTGCTTTCCCCATTTTCTCCGATGCGAACAAAAACGGAGGGTCGAATCACCTCCAGATCGCTCAAAGAAGCTTTCCTCTCAAACAAAGAAATGATGTGTACGCCGACGCGAACCTGATCGATGTGAACGAATGGCGGCAGGCCAGCGGTTTCGCGGCCGTGCAATGTGAGATCATCCAATTCCAAGCGCAGGCCGCGCAGGTGGAAATGAAATGCTCCGAGCTGAACACGAGCGCCAGTACTGGCCTCGATGCGGTGCACGACATATGGCCGCGCCCATTTTTCGGCAAGTCCTGTCTCCACGATTACCGTAATGACTGCGGCGAGGGCTACGGCGAGGAGCAAGCAAACGGAGAGAATGCGAACGACAACGCGCTTCATCCACCCCCTCCCGGGGGCTGGATGACCACACGAAGCTTGGCCTTCGCCTCTTCAAGCCACTGTGCGGCCTTCTTATTGATTTCTTCCTGCGTGAGCAACTGGCGAATCGAAGCGTTGACCTGATTGAGCGGAGGAATGGCAAGGCCGCGTTTTTGAAGCTGCGGCAAGAGCTCGTTTTGATAATAGGCTTGAATCTCGGCGGAGGTAACTTGCGCGGCGGCATGGAATTTGTAATCGAGATAACGCACGTAGTATAGCTGGCGCTCGAGAATGGAACGCGTCTGGTCCTGCGTCAAACCCACCTGTGCCAAACGCGTCTGAAACTGTTCGGAAGACGGAAACTGCTTAATCAGCGTCTGGAACTCGAGATCCACCTCAGAGGCAGTCGGATGCGGGAATGTGGCCGTCGCAGCCTCCGTGCGAACAATCCACTGGTTGACGAGTTCTTCGACAACCTGCGCGCGGCTTTGGACTTCCCCATCGATGAGGTGCTGGTAGCTTTCCAATTCGCGGACTTCGCTTTCGGTGACGACGTCGTTTCCCACGCGCGCGGCAATGCCATCAATGATGGTTGCTTGTGGGGCAGAGGCTCCAGCGGAGGGAGCCGGCGGATCTTTCGGACTCGACGAACTCTGGGCAAGCGCCGGCAGAGCCAGACAAAAAAGAGAAACGATGATTGCGATTCGAGCTCTCATTAGAATATCGATCCTATATTGAAGAAGAATTGGAAGTGAGGCAATTGGTTGGTCTGGGGAAGGTTCGTAGCCGTATTCAGTGATTCAAACGAGGGTGGATTGATCTGGTAAGCCAAGTCGAGACGCACCGGGCCGATCGGCGTCCCGTAACGAAAACCGAAACCGACCGTGTGAGAGAAATAATTCAAATTGGGACACTCCGACTGCAGCAGCGTCGTCCCGGGCTGGCATCCTGACGGCGGAGGCAAAGGAGTATACCGCAAAGAGACGTGGTGGATGTCAGTGAAAACGTTTCCTGCGTCGTAAAAGACCGTGCCTCCCAAGCGGTTCCCAATCCAAGGAAGATGCATGGGAAAACGCAGCTCCTGATTAAAGCTCAACTGCGCCAAGCCACCGACGGGAAAGCCAGTCGTGGGGTCGCGCGGCCCAGCCTGATCGAGAGCGAAGCCGCGGATGCTCGTGCCGCCGCCAGCGAAGAAACGCTCGGGAAGAGGAATGTCGTCTTCGGCGGAGCCGTTGAACGGCTCTTCGATACCAAAGGAGGCCGAGCGCGCGAAGACCAGAGACTTTCCGAGCGGCGTAAAGGATGAGTTCTGGGCAAAAATGCGCAGGTATGTCGCCGTGCCTCCCAAAGAACGGGTCGCGACGCTCGTATCGATCATGTTGTATGTGCCGCGCGTAGCGTCGGCGGGATTGTTGCGGCGGTCGCGAATCCATGTTGTTTCAAAGCCGGAAACCTTGGTTGGCTGGCTGAACAAAGGAACTTCCTCGACGGACACTTGCAGGTTGCTGGCGGTCACATGGCGATAGAAATACTGGTAGGTCAGGGATGTGGAAGGTGTGATGTTCTCCACAATCTGGGCGCTGCCTTCGTAGCGCGTGGCCGTAAACGTATTGACGTAACTCGCCTTGTCGGCAAAGCCGGTAATGATTAAGTTCAATGAAGGATACGTCAGAAAGTCTGGAGCGGTGTAACTGAGGAGACCCTGATACTCGAGGGTGCTGCCGCGGAGCTTCAAAGAAATCGTGTGTGCGCGGCCTCCCACGTTAATTTTAGAAACCTCGAAAATTCCGAGAGGGCTTGCCGTGAGCGTGGTCTGTGTGGCGTTGGTTGTCGAGGCCAGGCGCTGGGCTTCGAAGCCGAATCCATAACTCACGGTATATCGCTTCCCTTCTTCGACATCCACGACGACGTTCTTATCCGGATAAGTTCCGCTGGGATTTTGCGGCGCAACCTGAACGCGATCGAAAATAGCCAAGTTGTAGAGCCGCTCTTGCGTTGCGATGACGTCACCCTCGCGCAGTGGGCCATTTGGTTTGATGCTCACCTGCCGGCGGATAACTCCGGGACGCGTGTACCGGTAGCCGGCAAGCAGAACCTGACTGACGTCGACGCGCTGGCCCTCACTGATTTCATAGACAAGACCGATGCGGTCGGCACCAGCCGGCGTCGCCTTCACCTCAAATTGTGCATTAGGAAAGCCCTGATCGAAATAGTACGCCAGGACATTGTCCCTGTCCGAAGTGACATTGACCTCCGAGTACGGTTGGCCAGGGGTCGAACCGATGACGGTCAGGAGCTGCTTCGACGTCAGAGCGTGATTTCCTTCCAACTGAAGACTGGCCACGCGGGTCTGTTGGCGCTCCGAAATGTGAAAAATGACAAAGATGTTGCCTTCTTTGCCTTGATAGTTGTCTTCAACTTCAGGCTGCACTTGAGATTGAAGAAAACCGTTCGAGAGATAAAGCCCGCGGATGGAATCGGCATCTGTCCGAACCATGGCCTGGCTGAAACGACCGCGAGACCCGAAGCTCTGAGGCTGAATCAGCAAGCGGCTTTTCAGCAGTTCCGTATTGAAGTACTTATTGCCTTCGATCTCGATTCCGACAAGACGGTGGCGAATGCCGAGGTCCACGGTGAATTGAATCACTTCTGTCTGCGTCGCAGGATCGACATGGGTCGCGTACGTTGCCGTGGAATCGAAATAGGCCTTCTTCTGAAGCATGTCGCGAATGTTTCGCAGGCCCTCTTCGAGAAGGTCGGGATCAACGTCACCCTCTTCATATATGGGGACGAGTTTGCGCATCTCCGCGGGAGAAATCTTTGCGCCGGATACTTCTACGCGGACGCGAGGGCCAGCTGTCACGTCCAAGGTAACGGGAAGCGTGCGCGTATTCGGATCATACTTTCCCCTAAGCGCGGCGACGCGCGCGCCGAGATAACCGTCGGCGACCAGATAGTTTCGCAATCGCTCGACGCTGCGCTCGATTCTCTCCGAAGTGACGGAGATTCCCTTGGAAATCTTGGCGTGCTTGAGTAGTTGCTGGCCGGGGAATGGCGTTTGATTGTCGACGCCCACATCAGACACTTTCGCCCGCGGACCGGGATCGACTTCGACAGTGATGTCGATCTGCTGGGTTTCCGGATGCCTGGCCAATCCGTAATGGATGCTCGCCTCATAGAAACCATCGTCCTGCAGGGTTTGACTCAAGCGCCGAAGACCTTCTTCGAGCGCGGAAAGCTGAAAAGGTTCGCCGAGCGGCATGTGCAGGGCAGCCAAAGCGCTCGCTTCATTGGGCGGATCCTTCAGTCCAATGATGCGGGCAACATTGTTGTAAAAATTGGGCACCACCACGAAATCGACATGCAGGCCATCGGCCTCCGACATTGCACGCGTGCTGACGTCGGAGAACAGACCTGATTGGTTCAACTCGCGCAAGCTTAATTGCTCGGCATCAATGTGAAACGCGGCACCAGGATGGAGCGCCAGCAGGCCGATTTTTTGAGGTATGGGATTTCCCGCTGCGTCCACTACGCGAACCGCAGCGACAGGCTTGCCTTCAAGCGAGGGTTCCTGAGAACACGCTCTTGAGGACGCCAAGAAATGCAATGTGGCAAGCGCGAACAAGGGAAACGCACGAAGGCGGAAGAATCTGCTGCTCCGCGCCAGTTTGCGTTTCCATGTCATCCTCAGGAATACTCCCGGCAAGGGTAGCACACCCGCGTTTCCCTCGATTTCAAAAACGGCGATATTATGGAGTGGGTGTTGTCGTTCGGAGAAACTGTGGAGCCGAAGCAATTCGAAAAGTACTCCCGCCAAATCCTTTTTGCGGGCATCGGTGAAGAGGGCCAAGAGCGTTTGCTGCAATCGAGCGCCGCGCTAGTCGGTTGCGGCGCATTGGGCACAGTCGTTGCCAACCTCCTTGTTCGGGCTGGGATCGGCAAACTGCGAATCGTCGACCGCGACTTTGTCGAATCATCGAATCTCCAGCGCCAAACCCTTTTTGAGGAATCCGATGCGCTTGAATCCCTGCCCAAGGCCATTGCCGCAGAGCGCCGGCTGAGAGCGATCAATTCGGAGACGCAGATCGAAGGCATCATCAGCGATCTGAACCCCCAGAATGCTCTCGAGTTGCTCTCCGGCTATCAGCTCATCCTCGACGGCACGGATAATTTCGAAACGCGCCTGCTTATCAATGATGTTGCTGTTTCGCTTGGCGTTGCGTGGGTTTATGCGTCAGCGGTAGCTAGTTACGGTGTCACGCTAACGATTCTCCCCGGAGAGACAGCATGCCTCGCGTGCCTGCTGGAATCAAAAGGCGAGGCTGGCGGCTATGGACTTGAAGAGACATGCGACACCGTGGGGATTGTGAATAGCGCGGCAAGCCTCATCGCGTCTATCGAAGCTACGGAAGCGATAAAACTGCTTGCGGGGAAGCGGGAGGCGCTGAATCGGCGGTTGATTTCCTGCGACGTGTGGAGCGGACGATTCCAGTCGATTCGCGTGGCGAGAAATCCGCAATGCCGCGCCTGCGGACGGCGCGAATTCAGTTACCTTGAGGGCGAGGCGCAGGCGCATGTCACGATGTGCGGCCGCGATTCCGTACAGATACACGAGCGCAGCAGGCGATTAGATCTCGCAGGCCTCGGTCAAAAACTGGAACGGACAGTCACGGAAGTTCGCCACAATGAATTCCTGCTGCGGTTTCGCGTTGCGCCGTACGACGTTACGGTCTTCCCGGACGGCCGCGCGGTCATCAAGGGCACGCGTGATCCTGCTGTGGCGCGTTCCCTATACGCTCGTTACATTGGCGCGTAACGGAAGCTCCCGAGTCTTTATTCATCCGATGCGGCGTTCTGTTTCCTGACGGGCGGCGATGCGTTCTACGTTTTCGCGGCAGTTCATCAAAGTGAGGAATGTGCTGAGGATGCGCGCCTTGGTTTCGTCGGTGAGCGTTGGTCCGCCGGTCGCGAGCTGCGCGAGCTTCTGGCCGTGCTCGGCGATGAAGCGTTTCATTTCTGCGTAGCGTTCACGGGTGCTGTTGCCGATGGCGGTTTCTCTGCGCATCTGCATGCACTCGTGCTCCAGTTCAAGAGTGAAATGCAAAATGCAGCGCCGCTGCGGCTCGAGTTCCGGCGGGACTCGCGTCTTGCATCCGACGACTTCACAACTCACGAGCATTTCGTCCCAAGGCTTTCCGGCGGCCCTTACGACAGAGGCGAGGGAACGCACCCAGTATTCAAGATTCTTGTAACACCTCGCACTGCTAAAATCCAGCATTGGGAGGGCTTACGCTTCCAATCATGCAAGACCACAGGCGCACGGAGAGGCCGCGCGTGTACTGCTTCTTCTTTCGGATTTGCTATGCTAGACTATCGCAGCAAGAGCAATACCTGCTCCTGCCAGTTTCTTCTGCGAGGCAATCTGGATGTCCGGGCACTCAAAGTGGGCGACAATCAAGCACAAAAAGGCGGCGACAGATGCGCGCCGCGGCAAGATTTTCACGAAAATCATCCGTGAAATCATGATTGCAGCGCGATCGGGGGGAGCGGACCCGAACACGAATCCTCGCCTGCGGACGGCTATCCTGGCCGCGAAGAACGAAAATATGCCCAACGACAATATCGAGCGCGCCATCCTTCGCGGAAGCGGGCAAATGGAAGGCGAAACGCTGGAGGAAGTGACGTTCGAGGGATACGGTCCAGGAGGCGTGGGGATGCTGGTGCAGGTGGTAACCAGCAACCGCAACCGGATCGTGAGCGAGATTCGGCACCTGATGTCCAAGCACGGCGGCAACATGGCGGAGTCAGGCGCTGTGGGCTGGATGTTCCATCGCAAGGGCGATATTACGGTTCCGAAAGAAGCGGCGAGCGAAGAAAAGATGATGGGTATTGTGCTCGATGCGGGCGCAGAAGACCTGAAGGACGATGGATCTTCGTGGGAGGTTGTGACTCCTCCGGAAGAATTCGAAAAAGTGCGTGAAGCACTGACGACCGCGGGAATTACTCCAGCAGGGGCAGAGGTCGCGTGGGTGCCGCAAAATTACGTCAAGCTCACCGGAGCGCAGGCGCAGCAAATGCTACGGATGGTGGAAGCGCTGGAAGAGCATGACGACGTGCAGCACGTCTACGCCAATTTCGATATCGACGAAAAGGAAATCCAGGCAGCAGTAGCCGGTTAGGCGTTCGGCGCAACATCGACGTTTAGTATTTCTCTCCTGCATAGTGTTTTTCGCGCGGCCCTCCTCGAAAATTTCACTACCGGAACAATTTCGTGTGCGCGTAGACTGAGCCGGGGTGAGGCGCGCGAATATGCCAGCGAACAATGCATCGGCGAGCAAATCGTTTCGCGTTCTGGGTCTCGACCCGGCGCTCGCCGGCGCGACCGGTTACGGCGTGGTGGAACTGGAAGGCACGGCGGCGCGAATGTTGCGCTTTGGCGCGCTGCGATTCCCGACGCGAGCGGATTTTTCGGCGCGGCTGCGCGAAATCCATCGCGTGGTGGCGGAGCTGGTGGAAGAATTTGCGCCAGATGCCGTAGCGGTCGAATCTGTGTTTGCCGCGCTAAACATGCGCACGGCCCTCAAGCTCGCGGAAGTACGGGGAGTGATCCTCCTTGCCGCGGCGCAGGCGGATATTCCCACGCGAAGCTACTCGCCGCGAGAAGTGAAAGCCAGCATCGCCGGCTATGGCGGAGCATCGAAACAACAGATGCAACAGATGGTGAAAGTCCAACTGGGGCTCTGTGAACTGCCGGAACCGGCCGATGCAGCCGATGCACTGGCTGTAGCGCTCTGCCACGCGCATGCGGCGAGAGCACAAGCACAAATTTCGCGAAGCGTGAAATCGAATCACGCGACAGGCAAAACTGGAAGTGACGCTTTGCCGCGCAGCCATTTTTCGCCAGTGCGCATCCCAATCCATCGATGAAAAATCGCCATCTACAAATTGCATTTGCCGCGGCCTTGCTGCTTGCGTCCTTTGCGCCTGCCATCGCGCAGGGGCAGACGGAGGATCCGGGTACGGCGCCGACTCAAGCGCCGATGCTAACGTTTCGCAAAATCTTCAAGTCCAGCTATCCGGAATTTGTCGAAATCAAAGTGAACGCGAACGGCTCTGGAACATGGGACATACGCCAGCTCGACGACACTCCAAATCCTCGGCCGCTGCAACTCAGCGAGCCACTGACGCACAAGATGTTCGACCTCGCCGCGCAGCTCCATGACTTTCAGGGTGTGAATCTGGACGTGCACAGACGCATCGCGGACCTCGGCCAGAAAACATTTCGCTATCAGAATGGACCGGAGATTCACGAAGTAAGCTTCAATTACACGATCAACGGCATTGCGGATCAGCTTCTTGCCATCTTCGATGGGCTGCAGCGGCAGGAGCTCGACCTCAGCGATTTGGAACGCACGGTGCGGTACGACCATCTAGGCGTGAACGAGATCATCAATCGCATTCAGGATGATGTGAAGAATAAGCTGCTTCCCGAACCGCAAGCCTTGCTGCCGGCGCTCGATCAAGTGGCGGGAGATACCGATCTGCTGGATATGGCGCGGCAGAGCGCGCGAGCCATCGCCGAAGAAATCCGCAGCAGCCGCTAGTCTTTCCAACCTGACTGAACCCGGCTCTGACGATAAATTCGCTTGACGGAGAGTTGCGGGAGCGTGAGCATACATATCAGGTAAACGAGCGCGCAACTACTTGACGTGGCGCGCCATCTAAGTCTGCAAGATACCCCAAAAGGGGGTGCGCGATGCGGCGTTTCATTCTTGGTCCCTTGCTATTCAGCATTCCCGGTTTTCTCTTCACGGGTTCCGTTCAACCAGCTCGCGCTTCCGATCTGAGCTATGCGCGCATCGTGCGCGTCAGCCTTGCCGAGGGGGACGTCCAAATCTCTCTTCCCGGCAATCCGAAGTGGCAGGCCGCAGCGCAAAATATGCCCATCACGCAAGGCGTGACTGTAGGCACAAACGAAGGCGTGGCGGAAGTGCAGTTTGAAGACGGCACGACGGCGTGGATCGGCGAAAACACACTGGTGCAGTTCACGGAACTCGCTCTTTCGGATGGCGGCCGTATCACGAAACTGACGCTGGCTCAAGGCATGGTCAGCATTGATGCGATGCTGAAAAAAGCCGATTCGTTCACTCTTGTTGCAGGCAAAGAGACGATCACTGTTCCGAAGCATTCGCTGTTCCGAGTGGATGGGTTCCACGACGGCGCGTCGGTGAGCGTGATGCAAGGCCAGCTGGAAGTCAGCGATGCCAGCGGGCAGCAGATGCTGGCAAAAGGCAAGACGCTGGCGTATCGCGGCCATGAAACGACCGCAGTGGTAACTGCAAATCCAAAGTCAGATCCATGGGACCGCTGGGTGAATCAGCGGCAGCAATTTAATGAGGCTGAAACCGCGCAAGCGCTCTCGTACACAAATTCTCCAGTGAGCTATGGCCTCGGAGACCTTGCCGCGTACGGATCGTGGAGTTATCTACCTGGATTCGGGTATGGCTGGCAGCCGTATGGCACGGGAAGCTGCTGGATGCCTTTCACGAACGGGAATTGGGGGTTCTATCAAGGATTCGGTTGGACATGGATAAGCGCAGAACCCTGGGGCTGGCTGCCATACCATTTCGGCAATTGGAATTTCTCTCCATCTTATGGATGGATGTGGTTCCCGTCCTCATTTGATTTCTGGAACCCTGCTCCTGTGAATTGGTATTCGAATGGGAGCGACGTGGGATGGTGGCCGGCAACATTCTCGGCTCCCTCGCAATTGATGCTGGACCAATTCGTCGGCGGCTGCTCGGGAATGGGAGCAGGATGGCTTGCAGGTTATTATTCCGGAGCCGGTGGAGCGGCTGCTGCCGGAAGAGGAGCCTCGCCGCTGGGCAGGCTCACTCCACGAGGCAAACTCCCGGCTCCGCCGCGGCTTCTCCTCACGGCGAAGAGATTAGGCGGCGGGGACGGCATACGATTGATGGCGTTCGGGGGCGTTGGCGAAAGAGTGCATCCTTTGACGGCTCAGCCACTGGAAAATGGCAGATTGCCCAAGTTCACGGAAGGTGCGGGGGCATCAAATCGCGGTTTGCCGGCTGTTTCGCGAACGCTCGCACCAACAGCGCCGGATATGGTCCATTTGCAGAGAACCCTGGCGAGCGCGGGAAAAATTCCAATGTTGAATTCGAGACTGCCTTCTGCACCGCCGCGTGAATCGCTGCGATTGGCGAACGCGATGAATATGCCGGCCCGAATGCCGCACAGCCCGCCGCGAATGAGTTTCCAGCAATCACGCGGCGTGGGAAACGGAAACTCGTTCTCGCATCCTTCGGGAGCGGGTTACTCGAGTCCGGGGTTTTCAGTATCAGCGGCGCCTTCTTTTGGCCGCGCTGCACCGGCGTCCGGTGGCTCACATTCTTCGGCACCCGCAGCGTCCGGAGGACATCCCCGCTGATTCGTGAACACAGGCAGCGAAGGCCCCGCGTCAGCAGACGATTATCCCCGCGTAGCCGACTACGTCGCCGGTATCGTGATTGACGTCCGCCGACGTCGCGTAGCGTATAAGTTCCGCGCGCGTCGCGCCCAATTCTTTCGCAGCTGACAGCATTACCACCGTAGGTCCATACCCGCACATGGTGATCCGTTCGGTTCGTACGGTGTCATAAAGCCACCGCGCGTCCAGAGCGAGGATGGCGTCAATCGCTTTGCGATCCTTCACACGCGTGATGGCATCGCTTTCGCGATGGTTCATGTCCGAGCTTGCCACAATCAGAATTTCGTCTTTTTGTGCGCGCACCACTTCGGCAACCGCGTGTCCGAGCATTTCGAGCGCATCAAATCGGTCGCTGCCAATCACAATCGGGGCAAAAGTGAAATTTGCCGCGAGCCTCTGCAGAAATGGCAACTGCACCTGGAGGGAATGCTCCGCGGCATGGGCGACATCATCTTCGCGCAAAAGCGGAAAGGCTTTTTTCAGTTCCACGGCCAGAGCCGTATCGATGCGGGCATCGCCGAGAGGTGTTTGCCAGGCATCTTCGGAGAGGATTGCAAATCGCTCGCCCTGCGGATAGTGGCGCGGCCCGAGGAGAATGAAGCGCGCTGGCAGCTCCAGCGCGGCGTAAACGGCTCCTGCGACATACCCGGAGTAAATATATCCTGCGTGGGGCACGACGCAGCCGCGCGCACGGACTTTCTTGGCGCGCGGGTTGAGGCATTGATCAAGCTGGCGCAGAAGGATGGATGAATCCGCAGGATAAAAACGACCGGCAACCGCAGGAGGACGAATCATGCGAATCTTCCCGAGAGATTGTACAGCGATTCGGGCTAGAAGGCTTTCGAGGCTTTCCCGTGAATTTCTTCGGCGACGTTCGTTCCGTGCTCGTATTTGATTGTCACGTGATCGCCGGACTGATAGCCGCCTTGATCGATGAGCTTCTGCAACTTGTTCTTGAGGTACGTTGAAAAAGTGAAGGTACGCACGACGTAGGTATCTTTGGGATCGCGCACCTGAATCGACGTGGTATCCATGCGGATCACATCGCCCTTGAAAGTGTCCAGCTTCACCTTGGGCAAGACGTTTTTTGCCTTCACAGTTTTCGCTGTTGTCGATTGTGCGCGCGCCGGAATGCATTCCACGCTTGCGACGGCAGCTGCGAGGAACAAGGCCGCTATGTGTCTACGCTTCATCGATGGAAATCTTGAGAGATTTCAGGAACTTGATGTCCTGGGGCGTTATTTCAACTTTTCCTGACTCGACCTGCTCGTCCATTACTTCTTCATCGACGCGAATATGCAGAGATTCCAAAAAGCGCCGGTCGGTCATCGTCATTTTGGATTCCTGCTGCGACCGCTGCGCAAGGCCGATCGTGGCATCGAGCTTGAGCACGATGTCATACCCGGCAGCGCGGACGTTCGCGATCGCCTCGGCAATCTTTTCAGAGTCCGCCACGGAATCGTTGATTGCGTGGCCCAATTCACGGAGCAAAGCTTTCAAGTTGTCGTCGAGGCGCAAGGTCTCCCTCCCGCTTGTCTATTTCCGATTCTATTGCGGCAGCGCAAAGGATACAAGCCCTGGTGCGCCAGCCGACAACTCCCCGCCGGATGTAATAGAATGGGAACCATGGCATCCGGCGCCAGATCAAACGTTCGGCCCGATCTGATTTCGGCGGCGTGGCGCGGCGGCACGACGATCGTGCGCACAATCTGGAAAGTGACGCGCCAGCTTTTTCACGAGGCAACTGGTTCGCTTTTCGCGCTATTCGCGCTGTACTCCGGAGTGGCTGCGTGGAGACAATTCCATCAGACGAGCAATTGGTGGATTGCGGGACTTGCTCTGGGATACACGCTGATGATGGCATTTTTTTCGGTCAGTTCGTTTCGCAGTGCGCGCCGCGTACGCTGAATTGCGTCCCAAGATGAACAAGATCCCCGCCAAGACGGAATCCAATGAAGTTCGGAGAAGTTCTCCCGGGGCTTTGCCCATGGAAACAGTTATCACATCCGAGAACCTCGGCGATTGGAATCCCGATCGCGAGTTAGGTTTTCCGGGCCAGTTCCCTTTCACGCGCGGCATTTATCCAACGATGTATCGTGGCCGGCTCTGGACGATGCGCCAGTATGCGGGATTCGGCACGGCCTTCGAATCGAATCAGCGCTATCGGTATTTGCTGTCGCAGGGGCAAACCGGTCTTTCCGTCGCTTTCGATTTGCCCACGCAAATCGGCATGGATTCGGATCATGCGCTGGCATTGGGGGAAGTAGGCAAAGTCGGCGTGGCTATCGATTCGCTCGAGGATATGGAGACGCTTTTCGAAGACATTCCTCTCGACAAGGTTTCCACTTCCATGACGATTAATTCGACGGCGGCAATTTTGCTGGCGCTGTACGTCGCGGTTGCAAAGAAGCAAGGTGCGAATCTTCGCCGGCTGGCGGGAACCGTTCAGAACGATGTTCTCAAGGAATATATCGCGCGGGGGACGTACATTTACCCGATTCGGCCTGCGATGCGCATCGTAACGGACATTTTCGCATGGTGCCATGCAGAGATACCCAACTGGAATGCAATATCGATTTCCGGATATCACATTCGCGAAGCCGGGTCGACCGCGGTGCAGGAAGTCGCTTTTACGCTGGCAAATGCGATCGCCTATGTGGATGCCGCGGTGACGGCGGGATTACACGTGGATGATTTCGCGCCGCAGCTTTCTTTCTTCTTCAATTCGCACAATGGACTGCTGGAAGAAGTCGCCAAGTTTCGCGCCGCTCGCCGCCTCTGGGCGCGCCTCATGCAAAAGCGCTTTGGCGCGCGTGATCCGCGATCGATGTTGCTGCGCTTTCACGCGCAAACCGGCGGCTCGACGCTTACGGCACAGCAACCGGAAAACAATCTCGTTCGCGTCGCGCTGCAGGGGCTTGCGGCGGTTCTGGGCGGTTGCCAGTCGTTACACACGAATAGCCTGGATGAAGCTCTGGCCCTGCCAACGGAACAATCCGCGCTGCTGGCGCTGCGCACGCAGCAAATCATCGCTCACGAGACGGGCATTGTGAATACGATCGATCCCTTTGCCGGCTCCTATGCCATCGAATCTCTGACCAACGAAATCGAATGCGGTGCGGAAGAATACATCGCCAAAATCGACGCGCTCGGAGGCATGCTTCGCGCCATCGAATCTGGCTTTGTACAATCGGAAATTCAGAAGGATGCATACGATTACCAGCAGGCGGTCGAGCGCGGAGAAGTGATCGTCGTGGGCGTGAACCGCTTTACCGAGGATGCCAGAAACACGCAGGTTCCCACGATGCGCATTGATCCGGAGGTCGAGCACGCGCAAGTTGCCCGTCTTCGCGCACTGCGGGCACGAAGAGATGCCCACAAAGCAAAGGCTACGCTGGCCGAAGTACAACGCCGTACGGGGACGAAGGAAAATCTGATGCCCGCAATCCTTTCCGCAGTGGAATCTTATGCGACCGTGGGTGAGATTTCCGACGCGCTCCGCAGTGCCTTCGGCGAATACCAAGAGTCCGTAGTCATCTAGGCGCTCTCGCGATGCAAGCCATGCACCTCATACTCGCCTCCGCTTCGCCGCGACGAGCGGAGATTCTTCGTAATGCGGGTTTCAAGATCGAGATCCGACCGGTGAGTATTGACGAGTCACTTTGCCCAGGAGAGCCGGCAACGGATTACGTGCGCCGTCTCGCGGAGGAAAAAGCTCGCGCAGTTGCGCGCCAACTGAAGAGCGAGACAATGCCAGAACCCACTTTCATCATTGGCGCCGATACGGCTGTTGTCGGCGAAGGAGAAATTCTCGGAAAGCCGACATCGAAAGAAGATGCTCGCCGCATGCTGCGCATCCTGAGCGGCAAGAAGCATGAAGTGTTCACCGGATTGGCTGTGCTTCCATTGTCGAATCGACAGATTTTCGTTTCGGCCGAAGCAACTTGCGTGACGTTTGCGAGACTTTCGGATGATGAAATCGAGGATTATGTCTCTACAGGCGAGCCGTTCGACAAAGCAGGCGGCTACGGAATTCAAGGCCGCGGAGGAAAATTCATTTCGCGGATCGAAGGATGTTATTTCAACGTAATGGGCATGCCGCTTGCGCGGCTCTACGCCATGCTTCGTGAACTCAGCGCGGATTCGCGCGAAAAGCTGGTTCCGCGCACGGAAAAAGGAGGCAAATAAGCGGCTTAAAACAAAAACGGCAGCCCCTGGCTGCCGTGGAGTTCTGCTCCAATCTGTCTCCTCTGGATGTCGGCTACTTTTTCTGTTCGGTCGGCGGAGCGGGCGTAGTCGTCGAGGGCGGTGTTGACGGTGGTTCGTCGCGCATTCCTTCCTTGAATTCCCGGATGCCCTGTCCCAGACCGCGCATCAACTGAGGGATCCTGCTGCCGCCAAACAATATGACAACGATGATCAAAATTAACAACAAATGCATCGGGCTGAATTCCATGCTACCTCCTTGCCGAAACTGCACCACGGCAACCTGCGCAAGGGCCTCTATCTTGCTGCGAGAGAACCTGCCTTAAAGTATAACACGTTCATCCCCGGCACGGCGCGTCAACCCCTCTCGATCGAGGTACTCAAGGAGTGGAATCGCATACTTGCGGCTCACTCCGGCCAATTCCTTGAACACTGGAATCGGTAATTTCGGTCCGCGCTGCTTCTTATAGCCTGCCAGAAGGGCATGCAAATGTTCGAGGGCCGTCCGGTGCAATAGCAAATCCTCGGTGATTTTGACGAGCGTTTTTTCGCGGACCAGGAGTTGCAGAAGTTTTCGTGCTCGCTCCGGATCCACGCGCACGCCTTTTAGAACTTCGGTCACCGCCGGCGCGGTCAAGCCTGCACGTTCAAATTCACGCGCGATTTGTTCTTTGGCTTTCGTCTCTTCCGGCGTCAGCACAATTTGACGATTGGCGCGCTGGACGATGTCTCCCGAAAGCACGATTTTGCCTCGCTCCACCAGTTTATCCAGTGCCGCACGAAATATTTCTGGAACAGCTTTTCCACTGATTCGACCGCGCAAATCCTGCCGGGCGATGCCCGGAAGGAGCGGATTCTTCGCGTGGAATTGATCCATTTCCGCTTCGATTGCACGCAGCAAGTCTTCCATGCGGCTGGGCGAGGTCAGAATCAATGGCTCGCCGGAGACAAGGCAAATTCGCTGCGCCGCAACCAGCTTGTTGGCAATTTCCAGAATGTCGGCTTTGAGCCAGCCAGTGCGCGCCATGAGCTTCGCGAGATCTACGCCTCGGGCATTCTCCGCCGCAAGAGCCACAAGAATCTCTTCCCGGCTGCCGTGCTCAATGGTCTCGAGAAATGCCGAAACGCTTGTATCGCTCTTCTTGTGGCGAGGTGCGAATGCATCGAGTACAACTCCGCCGCCGATGGTCACAACAGGCGAAAATTGGCGGATAATGAAGCGGTCTTCGGGCAAGAGTGTTACCGCTTTGTCCAATTGCATCTGCGCGAGAGTCGCGCTTCCCGGCCGGAGTTGCTCTTGACTTAAAAGCGAAACGGTAGCGATTGTCTCGGCCGTGCCTTGATGAAAGTGGACTCGCGTTCCGCCTTTAAGCGGTCGCGCAGAGGAGAGCAAAGTAAGCCGGACGTCAATCCGATTCGTCGGATGAAAAACTCCCGGGGTCACCAGCACCATGCCGCGCTCGATTTCCTCTGTTTCAATGTCAGCAAGATTCACTGCAGTTCGCTGACCGGCTAATGCCTGCTCGACAGTGCACCCACCCGAATGCAGCCCGCGAACCCGCAAGCGCTTTCCTCCAGGAAGCAACTCGACTTCTTGCTCGATGCGCAGCGTTCCCGAAATCAGCGTACCCGTCACGACAGTACCGAAACCCTTCATCACAAACGCGCGGTCGATCGGCAAGCGGACCTGCCGGGAAGCATCTTTCCCTGGCACTTCGCGCGCTACCCGAAGCAATGCTGCCTTCACTTCCTCGATTCCAGCTCCAGTTTTCGAACTTACACCGACGATTGACGCGCCTTCCAAGGCGGATCCGCGGATGAATTCCTCCGCCTCCAGTTTGACCAAGTCCAAGGCATCCCGTTCAACCAAATCGATTTTCGTGATCGCGACAATCCCTCGCGAGATGCCAAGCATTTGGCAAATGTCGAAGTGTTCGCGCGTCTGCGGTTTGATTCCTTCGTCGGCGGCGATGACGAGCACCACGAGGTCGATACCCCCGGCCCCGGCGAGCATGTTGCGGACAAATCGCTCGTGCCCTGGTACGTCGACGAAACCCATTCGAACGTCATCGAGTTGCAGGAAGGCAAAACCCAGATCGATTGTGATGCCTCGCCGTTTCTCTTCCTCCAAACGATCGGGATGCGTACCTGTCAACGCCTCGACCAGTGTCGATTTGCCGTGGTCGATATGTCCAGCTGTGCCAACAATGACGTGCATGCCCACGCGTTTGTCCTTGGCCAACCCTGCAATTCAGGGATGCGCACCGATGCTAATGGACTAGGAAGATGGGGTCAAACGTCGCGAGGCAAGCGTGGGAAGGAAAACGCGCGGCGTGCTAGGAGACGGATACTCGAGAGGCCTTCATTTCCTGAAGTATGGCATCCGCAGCTTTGCGAGGATCCGGAGCGGCCGTAATTGGACGACCAACGACGAGGTAATCCGCGCCCGCCCTTATAGCACCAGCGGGCGTTGCGATGCGAGCTTGATCGTCGGCCTTTGCTTCGCCTTCGGCAATAGCAGGGCGTATGCCCGGCACTACGACTTTTATGTCTCTTCCCACTGCCGCACGCACAAGGGAGGTTTCCCGAGCAGAAGCTACTATCCCGTCCAAGCCGGCTGATTTCGCAAGTTGGGCAAGTGCGACCACACGGTCTTCCACGGGCCCTGCGAGTCCTATCCGTCTAAGTTCTGCTCCATCCAGGCTCGTTAGGATGGTGACTCCGAGCAATTTCGGGGGATTTTTGATGTTCTTCAGAGCATCTTTGGCGGTCCGCATCATTTCGTAGCCGCCCGTCGTATGCAGAGTCAGCATTTTGACCTTGGGAAGGCCCGCAGCCGACCTCACTGCTCCTGCGACGGTGTTTGGTATGTCACAGAACTTTAAATCCAGGAAAATGCCCGGCACTAGCGACGCGAGCCGCTCGACGGCTCGCGGGCCCTCAGCCGTAAATAGCTGGCTGCCTATTTTGGCCAGTCCTATACGCCCCTTGAGCTGGCGGACAAGATGGATGGCTTCCGAAAGATGGGGAAAGTCTAGTGCGACAATCAGTTGGCTGGCGGTTCGTTCTTTGATTTCGGCACCTTGAGCAGCTCGACCCTCACGCGGGCGGTGCCGCGGTGGGCAAAGCCAAGTTCCTTGGCTACCTGGTACGAAACATCAAGGTCGCGTCCCGGAACGTATGGACCCCGGTCATTGATTCGGACAATCGCGCTTTTCCGCGTGCGAAGATTGACGACCCTGACGACAGATCCCATCGGCAGACTGGGGTGGGCTGCCGTCTGGGCATACATATCATAAATCTCGCCATCCGCGGTAACCTGGCCGTCGAAATTTTGGCCGTACCAACTGGACAGGCAAACGAAGGTCTTGAGTGGCCTAGGGGCCAGCTTGGAGTCCGGGGTGGCTAGACCCGAGGCCAGCAGCTCGCCTTGACTAATCGAGGCAGGCGCAGCACTCTCGCCAATGGCCGGAGCCTTGACGACTGTGACGAGAAGGAATGGCAAGACAAGGCCTAGAAGCACTTTTCCGAGTTGTTTTAGTCTTGTTTTCATGTTTTTATAACTCTTTCAGAATCAACAAAATTATACCGCGAACCGAACTCCCACTCAAGTCGTATCTGCCGAAAAAGAACCTCCAATCTCACTTAGAGACTTCCCTTAACTGGTTGATATTATTGATAGTTAGACTCTCACAGTGGTGCCAAAGTTCCTCCACCACGCGTTCAGACGCTCTGGGATCGGCAAAGTGAGCAGTCCCGATCTGAATAGCGGTGGCTCCGGCGCGAAAATACTCAAGGACGTCGTCTAAGCTTTCTATCCCTCCAAGGCCGATGACAGGAATCCCAACGGTA
The DNA here is from genome assembly GCA_035934015.1 of Candidatus Acidiferrales bacterium. Taxonomy (NCBI): domain Bacteria; kingdom Pseudomonadati; phylum Acidobacteriota; class Terriglobia; order Candidatus Acidiferrales; species Candidatus Acidiferrales bacterium. Next base: position 119,397 of record DASYYH010000006.1, on the reverse strand, counting down.
CGACTTACGTCGTAAACAAGCCGTACCGTGAGAGGTTTTATGGCTGGACCAGAGAGCCCACCCGTCAAACGACCCAACTTTGACGAACCTGTCGCAGGGTCAAGAGCCATGGCTGGGTATGTGTTTGCTACTGTTAGCGCGTCCGCTCCAGCCGCCTCAGCGGCGCGTGCGGTCGCCTTTACGTCTGCATTCGGGGCTAGCTTCACCCATAGCGGTCGTTTCACCGCCGCCCGCCGTGCTGCAGTTACAACCTGGGACGTGAGCAAGGGATCGACTCCAAATTCCGAGCCGCCCTGATCCACATTTGGGCAGGAGATGTTTAATTCGTAGCCGGCCACGCCTTCGGCGTCTTCCAGCACATGGATTACTTCCACATACTCATCAATCGTGTAGCCGAACACATTTGCGATGATGGCTGTTCGATATTTCCTGAGCACCGGCAGCTTCTCGGCGACGAAGGCATGCACACCAATATTCTGCAACCCAACGGCATTGAGCATGCCGCCCGTGGTTTCACAAAGCCGCGGCACGGGTGCTCCGGTCAAAGGCTGCGCCGACAGACCCTTGACAACAATTCCGCCGAGAGAATTCAAATCAACAAGATGAGAAAATTCGATGCCATATCCGAAAGTCCCGCTGGCGGCAATTACAGGATTGGAGAGAAGAAGGGTACCTATCCGGACGCTGAGGTCGACGTCCGTGGGCCGCCGGGCGCTTGCGGGCGAGCTCACGCGAAGGAGTTTAACACACGCAGAGCAGCGTCTGCCATGTCTAAAGTCGAGATTCCAAAAAGCTGCGGCAATTGCCGAGTTCTTCCTGAATGGCTAGCAGAGGCTCGCCCCTCGCGCTTTTCCCTCTCTGTGTTACGATAATGCGCCCATGCGCGTCATCGAAAAACGCCAGCTCATGTCCGCGGACGAGATTCGACGCACGCTCGACCGCTTGGCACATGAGATCGTGGAGAAGACAGGCGGTGCGAAGGATCTGGCACTCATTGGCGTGCGCCGTCGTGGCATCCCGCTGGCCGAACGCCTCGCCAAATCCATTCGTGCATCGTCGAAGGCTGGAGTCCCTGTCGGCACGCTGGACATCACCCTTTACCGCGATGATCTTTCGACTGTCGCGCCGCAGCCCGTTGTGCAATCCAGCGAGATTGCGTTTCCCGTCGACGATCGTGATCTGTTGCTCGTCGACGATGTTCTCTATACTGGTAGGACCGTCCGCGCGGCGATGAATGGACTGTTCGATTTGGGCCGCCCGAGACGCATTCAACTATGCGTTTTGATCGATCGCGGCCATCGCGAGCTGCCTATCGAAGCAACTTTCGTGGGCCGAGCTGTGGAAACGTCGGATACCGAGATTATTGAAGTGCGTTTGACTGAAATTGACAAGGAAGAACGCGTTGTGGTCATGGATCGTGTTGACTGAACCTGTGAAAATCTGCAATCGAGGGAGATTGTGTCGCACCGCTTCCGTCATCTGCTAGCCATAGAACCGCTCAGCCGCGAACAAATCGTATTTCTTCTTGACCAGGCAAAACCCTTCCAGGAATTCCAACGCTATCCATTAAAAAAGCTCGCGACACTCCGCGGCAAGACGATTGCGCTCACGTTTTTCGAGAACTCCACGCGCACACGAATCAGCTTTGCCACGGCTGCATCACGATTGGGCGCAGACCAAATGAATCTTCAGGCGGAAGCCTCCAGCGTAAAGAAAGGCGAATCGCTCAGCGATACCGTACGGACGCTGGAAGCCATGAGGCCGGATGCGATTGTGATCCGCCATAGCTCCTCCGGAGCCGCCGAGTTCGTTTCGCGGCGCGTGGATGTTCCCGTCATCAACGCAGGCGACGGCACACACGAGCATCCGACGCAGGCACTACTCGATGCCCTGACGATCCGCGATCGCCGGGGCCATCTCGACGGAATCCGCATAACGATGATTGGCGACATCCTTCACAGCCGCGTGGCGCGTTCCAATATTCATCTGCTTTCAAAGTTTGGGGCGCACATGACGCTATGCGGTCCCGCGATGTGGCTTCCGCGAGAACTTGCGTCGCTTGCGCCGAATATTCGCTGCGTCCCGTGCATCGAAGAAGCGCTCGACGGCGCGGACGCCATCATGGCGCTACGGATTCAGCAGGAGCGTATGCACGAGCCTTCGATTTCCGCAGAAGACTACATCCTGCAATATCAATTGACACCTTCACGAGTGAAACTGGCGCGCAGGAATGCCATTGTTCTGCATCCGGGCCCGATGATTCGCGGGCTGGAAATCGATCCGGCGGTTGCCGACAGCCCGCAATCTTGCATTCTGGAACAAGTCACCAACGGGTTGGCGATTCGCATGGCGATTCTCTTCGAGCTTGTCGCCGGCTCCGCCGACCCTCAAGATCACGCAAAGGATTCCTCGCATGCTGCTGATTAAGAATGGCCGCGTGATTGATCCGACATCGAAAACGGATTCCCACGCGGACGTGCTCATCGACAAAGGGAAGATCGCAAAGATCGGCGCGGGGATTTCCGCAGGCGATGCGGTCGTGCTCGATGCAGCCAATTGCATTGTCGCGCCGGGCTTCATCGATATGCACTGCCATCTGCGCGAACCAGGCGGAGAAATTTCGGAGACGATTCAATCGGGTACGCAATCCGCAGCACGCGGAGGGTTCACTGCCGTATGTCCCATGCCAAATACGCACCCCGTGAATGACAATGCGTCGGTCACTCGCGCGATTCTCGAGCGCGCAGCCGCCATCTCACCCGTTCACGTCTGGCCCATCGGAGCGGCCTCCAAGGAAAGCAAAGGCGAGCAGCTCTCCGAAATCGCTGCCATGCAACAAGCGGGCGCGGTCGCCGTGACCGACGACGGCAAGCCCATCGCCAGTGCGCGCCTTCTCCGGCAGGTGATGGATTATTGCCGACCGCTGAATTTGCCGGTGATTGATCATTGCGAAGATTCATCGCTTGCCGCGGGTGGTGTAATGCGAGAAGGGCCGCATTCGATTCGTCTGGGCTTGAAAGGCATGCCGGCTGCGGCCGAATCAATTTGCGTTGGCCGGGATGTTGAAGTGGCCTCACTGACCGGCGCGCGCCTGCATATCGCGCACATGTCTGCGCGCGGCTCGCTGGAACACGTACGCAATGCCAAGCGGCGCGGCCTCAGTGTCACGTGCGAAGTGACGCCGCATCATTTCACGCTCATTGATGAAGACGTACGCTATGACTCGCATTTCAAAATGAATCCGCCGCTCGCATCGCGCGAAGATCGCGACGCGCTATTGGAGGGCCTAGCCGACGGAACTGTCGACGCAATCGCGACGGACCACGCGCCACATCATCCCGCGAGCAAGGATGTCGAATTCGATCGCGCTCCCTTTGGCATCACCGGGTTTGAGACAGCCATCGCCCTAGCGCTCGAGCAGCTCGTCCACGCCAATCGCATTTCGCTCATGCGCATGGTGGAACTATTCACAATTGGTCCAGCAAAAATTCTGGGCAAAGAAAGCAAACTGCATACAGGCGCTCCCGCCGACATTACGATTTTCTCGACTGAACGCGACTGGACCTATCACACCGTCGAATCTCCCGGTCTTTCGCGCAACACGCCATTTGACGGACGCAAATTCCGCGGCGGACCTGTGGCAACAATTGTCGGCGGAAAAATCGTTTATCGCAATTGACAGATTTTTCTTCGCTTCGAATGCAATGAAATAGTTTCCGGCGATTGTTGCAGCCTAATTCTTAGAGATTGCTCTTCAGGAAGGCGAGCGACAGCGCCCAAGACTGTTCCGCAGCTTGTTTGTTATAGCTTGGCCGCTCAACACAGAAGAACGCATGATCCGCGTCGGCGAACTCCATGCTCGCGAGGGTCTTGTGCGCATCGCGAAGAGCCTCAGCGACGGCATTGCGCTGGTCTGGACCGATGTGCTTATCCAGTCCGCCCCAAAACAGAAGAATCGGCGCATGAATGTCAGCTACGCGGTCGAGCAAGCCCGGGCCACGCTCCGTCTTCGCGATGCCGCCGCCATAGAATGAAATTGCTGCACGCAGCGGCATACAAATGGAGAAAAAACGACGAAAACCTATGTTGCAGTTGGCTCGGCTGCGGGATGCATCCCGTGCTGCGGCACTTCGTGGACGCCGCGCGCCGGCGGCTCCTGATGGAATCGATAGAGTTGATTGACGGGTCCAGCGCCCTTGCCGATGGAATAGCTTTTCTCAATTGCTTTGAACACGTATGCCTTTGCCAAGATCAGCGCCTCGCGCAGTTGCTGCCCCAGAGCGAGCTGAGCCGCCACAGCCGAGGAAAGCGTGCAGCCCGATCCATGCGTGTTCTCGCTTTTCACATGGTCGCCGCCAAACGGATTCACTTCGCTGCCCTCGCAAAGCACATCCGCCGGTTTTTCGAGATGCCCCCCTGTAACAATCACTGCTTTCGCGCCCATTTCCACCAGTTTCAGAGCTGCTGCTTTCATTCCCGCCAGATCCTTCACTTCCATACCTGCGAGCAGCGCGGCTTCATCCATATTGGGCGTGATAACGCTCGCACGCTTGAGCAATTCATCACGGAGGAATTTCACGCCGGCGGCATCAAGCAACTCGGCACTCCCCGAAGAAGGTTTCACAACCGGATCGAGCACGACATGGGGAAATTTGTTCTTGTCGAGAAATTCCGCGACTGCGACAGCGTTCGCTTTATTTCCGAGCATGCCGATTTTCACCGCGGCAATCGCCAAATCCCCGGCGAGCGCGTCGAGTTGCGCGCGAAGCGTCGCTGCGGGAGTCGGATGCACGGACGTAACACCTTGCGTGGATTGCACAGTAAGGGCGGTCACAGCAGCGACGCCGTAACAATTGTGGGCCGCGAAGGTTTTCAAATCGGCGGCAACGCCTGCGCCACAGGAAGGATCGAATCCGGCGATGGTCAGCAAAATCGGTGGATGATTATTCGGGTGATTCGACAACGATTCATGCCCTCCGCGCTTGGCACAAACGCCGACGCAGCTTGTCGCGCGCCGTCACTTTGAAATGTACGCGCGTTACTTCCTAAAGCGCAAGGGTATTTTGATAGACGGAAGAATCGGTTTTCCGAAGCTAAGCATCGGCGCAAAAATTGCGATTGCCGAAATCGTGCTGTTAGGCCGAGCGCAATTTACGGGAAGAGTCCGCGAACAACTGTCGCGTCGGCGACGCGGCCAACAGCGAGGATGTAAGCTCCCGTGCGCATATGCACGTGATTTTTCCGTGCGGTTTCATGTACTTCATGAAACGCGCGCTTCATCACGCTTTCGAGCTTGGCGTTGACTTCCGCTTCGGTCCAGAAGAAATTCTGGAGATCCTGCACCCACTCGAAATAGCTCGTTGTTACGCCGCCTGAGTTCGCCAGCACATCGGGTAGAACCATAATTCCCCGTCGCGCAAGAACTTCGTCCGCGTGAGGAGTGGTTGGGCCGTTCGCTGCTTCTGCGACAATCTTCGCTTTGATTTGCTCGGCGTTGTTTAGAGTAATGACGTTTTCGAGTGCCGCCGGAATCAAGATGTCGCATTTCATCGTCAGCAAATCGTCATTCGAAATCCGCGATGTTCCGGGCATACCTACGACAGTTCCGGAACGCTCCTTATAGCGCACAGCCTTATAAGGATCTATGCCGCGCGAATTATGAACGCCGCCGCGCGAGTCACTGATGGCGACGATTTTTGCCTTTTTCTCGGCGAAAAGACGTGCAGCAATCGATCCGGCATTGCCGAATCCCTGGATCGCCACGGTCGCGCCACGCAAATTTATTTTCTTAACTTTGCAGGCTTCTTCCGTGACAAACAGACAGCCGCGCGCCGTCGCTTCATTTCGGCCCTCAGAACCGCCAAGCGCAACCGGTTTCCCCGTGACAACGCCAAGTGCGGAATAACCCACAGTCATCGAATACGTATCCATCATCCACGCCATCGTTTGCGAATCGGTATAGACGTCCGGCGCCGGAATGTCGCGCTCAGGACCGATGATGGGCAAGATTTCCGAACAGAAGCGACGCGTCATTCTCTCGAGCTCGGATTTACTCATGCGTTTGGGATCGCAGATCACGCCGCCTTTGGCGCCACCGAAGGGAATGTTGACGGCCGCAGTTTTCCAGGTCATCCACATCGCGAGCGCTTTGACTTCATCCAGCGTCACCCCGGGATGATAACGAACGCCGCCTTTTGCGGGACCTCGCGCAATATTGTGCTGCACGCGATAGCCGGTGAAGACTTTCACCTGGCCGTTATCCATCTTCGCCGGGACGGAGACTTCCATGACGCGTTTCGGCGTGCGAAGCAGTTGCCGCAATCCTGCCTCGAGCTTCAAATGCTCGGCAGCGATGTCAAATTGAATCTGGGAAATACGAAAAACGTTGAGATCTTCGCGCGGTGCGATCCGCGGCATTGCCTGGGGAACCGCTTTGGCACTTATGGCCATTCCGTTGTTCCTCCTCGACCTATGCTTCCGCTGCTAGTTTGTCCAGCGCACGATATTGATCGACGCAACTGCGGGAACAAAAATGAAGCGTCGCACTGCCCTGCACCAGAGAATAAGAAATATTTCCCGCGACGTAAGTTCCACACACAGGATCGCGGAATAACTCTTGCGGCGCGGGCGCTGGTTCCACGCGTACTGGGTCGCGTTGACTCTCGCTCGGAACCGGCGTGGCTGACTGAATCATTTTCCGCACGATCCAAGCGACAGCAGCTGCGACGACAGCCCAAAATATATACCGAAAGAATCGTCCCAGAAACTTCAAAGCGAACCTCAGCCACGGCTCACTCGCCGCAGAACCATGATTTGCGCAGCGGGGTCGTCGTGGCTTCCCTGTAAGTTGCTTCAGGCTCGAAGTTTATTCAACCAGCCAGTAGCAGTCAATTGAAAGCAGGCAAAATCGCAAGATTGTCTGCAGAGCTGGAAATCCCAAATTTCAAAGGATTTCGCGGTCGTTTTGCGTAACTGATTGTTAATAATGCACTTAACGGGGGGCGGTCGCTGGCAGGGATTTGCAGGCCGAATCGTTTGACTCGGCTGCCGGAAGCCATTAACCTCTAGTCCGCCCTCACAAGGACGAGGCGAAACAGCGGTCTCCAAGAACTTGGACGGGGAAATCCAGATTCCCTGATTTCGCGTAACCTATCCAGAGCAGTCGAGGAAATGTGAATCGCGCGCGCGACGCTGGAACAAATGAATCCGATTGGTCGCTTCTGGAGCGTGTCGTCCACCGGGACGAATCTGCGCTCGCAGCTCTCTACGACCGATACAGCGGACTCGTGTACTCACAGGCGATGCGAATTCTTCGCGACTCCGGAGCGGCGGAAGAGGTCCTGCAGGATATTTTTTTTCAAGTCTGGCGCAGGGCCGAGAAATTCGATCCAGCAAGAGGATCGCTGCCTGGATGGTTGCTTGTGGCCGCTCGCAATCGCTCGATCTCACGACTGCGCGGACGCACCTTCGTGGGCGAGGAAGCTTTCGAACAAAACGTGGCGTTTCCGTTCAATATCGAGTCGGCAGCAGCACAGAATCAGCTCCTTGGACGCGTGAAGGCTGCGCTTGTTGGGCTGCCCGACGGCCAGCGCGAAGCCATAGAATTCGCGTATTTTCAAGGAATGTCGCACAGTGAAATCGCCGATCGCACGGGCGCTCCGCTCGGCACGGTGAAAACAAGAATTCGGACGGCAATGGAGATTCTGAAACGGTCGCTCGCATGACTTTCGGTCATCCAATTCGGGATGAAGATTTGGAGCTTTTCGCCCTCGGTCTCCTTGAAGAAGAGGCCGGCGAAATCCGAGAACACGTGTCTTCGTGCCAAGAGTGTATGCGAAGGCTCACCGAGGCGCGCGGACGAATTGCGCTGCTTTCTCTTGCTGCGCCGGAAGAAAATCCGCTTATCGCGGTGAAACAGAAGCTGCTGGAAAGAATTCGCGCCGAAAAATCCGCATCGTCTGGCCTTTGGCACGTCAGCAAAAGCCGCCAGACTATTCGCTGGTGGAATACGATATGGGCGCCAGCGGCCATCGGTCTTGTTATCTTGTCGATTTTTCTGTGGTACGGCAATCGCCAGCTCGACAGCCAGCTGGAGAATATTCGCCAGCAAATCGCAGCCGATCAGAAGCAGATCCAACATTCGCGATCTCTCGTAGCGATGCTCACGGCCCAGGATACGATGACCATTAAACTTGAGGGTACGCAGAACATGCCCAAGGCCTGGGGAACGGTGAAATACAATCCCCGGATGCAAATGATGTGCTACAGCGCCGATTTGCCCGAGCCACCGCCGAAGATGGTTTATCAGATGTGGGCTGTCCCTGAAGTAGGCGATCCGGTCAGCGAAGGCATTTTCATGCCGGAGACAGCTGGCGAGGGTAAGATGCCCATGGCCAAAGTCCCTTCGGGAATGTCATGCAAATGGTTTTGCGTGACGATAGAACCAGAAGGTGGCAAACAACGGCCTACGGGGCCCAGGGTGCTGGTCGGCACTCTATGAGCGCCGAAAACTCCAATACGAATCCGAATACAAAGGGAGAAATCCTGAACCGAAGAATTAAGTCCGGCATCCAACGCCCTGTTTCTGGCGTACTCCGTCCAATAGGGAAAGTACCGTTGGCGGGGTGCATGCCGGCGGAAGCCCAGTAGGAAAGAGGAAAGGGAGGAATCACATGAAGAAGCTGTCGAATGTGCTCGGCGTGACCGCCTTGGCGTTGTTCGCCTTCGGTTTGGCGTCTAGCGCCAATGCGAAGCCACATACTTGGACAGGCTGGATCAGCGGTGCGATGTGCGGCGCCAAGGATGCAAGCGCGGCAAAGGCGGATTGCGTAAGGTCCTGCATCAAGAGAGGCGACAAATACGTCTTCGTGAACACGAAAACGCAAAAGGTTTATCCCATTGCAAACCAGGATGCCGTCACGGATTCGGCCATCGGCAGCGAAGTTATGCTGACGGGCGAATTGAACAAGGACGGTTCCATCAAGGTTGACAGCATCAAAGCATCAGGCATGTAATTTCGGAAACTTCTGCCTTCAAGGCGCGGTTGACCTCATTGCATCGAGGGGACCGCGCCTTTTGATTTTCGAAGGTTACTTTTGCAATGCGGGGATTTTGTCAGTTCCCATGTAAGGCCGGAGAATCTCGGGAATGACGATGGAGCCATCGGCCTGCTGGTAGTTTTCGACAATGGCGATCCACGTGCGGCCAGTGGGAAGCCCGGAACCATTGAGCGTGTGTACAAACTCACTCTTCCCACCTTTCGGCTTGTAACGAATCCCAGCGCGACGCGCTTGGAACGCTTCGCAGTTCGAACAGCTCGAAATCTCCATGAATTCGTTGGACGACGGCACCCAGACTTCGATGTCGTAGGTTTTCGAGGAAGCGAAACCTATGTCTCCTGTGCAAAGCTGGATTACACGATAGTGGAGGCCAAGGCGCTGTAACAAATCCTCAGCGTCGCGCACCATTTTTTCGAGTTCTTCGTAGCTCGTTTCCGGCCGCGTGAATTTGAACATCTCCACTTTCTGAAATTGGTGCTGACGCTTGATTCCGCGCGTGTCTTTACCCGCTGCGCCGGCTTCGGACCGGAAACACGCCGTCCATGCGCATACATTGATGGGGAGCAGGTCCGCATCAAGCGTTTCATCGCGATAGAGATTCGTCAATTCCGTCTCGGCAGTGGTCGTCAGCCACAGATCCGTATTTTCGAGGCGAAACATATCGGCGGCAAATTTCGGGAGCTTGCCATCGGCGACCAACGATGCCGTATTTACGATAAACGGAGGCAAAATTTCCGTGTACCCCTGCTCGCGCGTGTGCACGTCGAGAAAGAAATTGGCCAGTGCGCGTTCGAGACGCGCGCCGGCTCCGCGATAGAGCGCGAAGCGCGCCCCGGCGATTTTTACGGCTCGCTCCAAATCCAAAATGTCCGTGCGTTCCCCAACTTCCCAATGGGGTTTAGGCGCGAAATCAAATTTTGGAGGCGAGCCCCATCGCCGAACTTCGATGTTTCCATCGGCACCGTCGCCAACGGGTACAGAGCTGTGCGGGACGTTCGGAACCGAAAGCATAAAATCGCGCAACTGATCATCGAGCTCGGCAACTTTATTGTCTTCGAACTTAATCTCATCGGCGATCTGCTTCATGCGCGTCATCAGCGGGACGGCATCCTCGCCCAACTTCTTCAGCTTCGCGACTTCCTCGCTGCCTTTGTTTCGCTCGGCCTTCAGGCGTTCCGCGTCGGTGATGAGCTTGCGGCGCTCCGCGTCAATCTTGCGAAAAACGTTGAGATTTATCCTGGCATGGCGGTTTACAAGCATGCGTTCAATTTCATCGAGATGGTCGCGGAAATAATTCAAGTCCAGCATAGTCAAAGCAGGATACCGCAGGAGCAAGCTTTCGCCAATGATGGAGCCGCGCGCGTCAATGGGAGCAACTTGCTTGATTTCGACGATACATTGCTTGCCGTCAGATTCTTGGCGATTGACCTTGCGGCAGCGGGCAAGTAGGATGCGTGGAATTCTTTTCTGCGGGCAATGAGGAGGGTTTATGTTCTGTTCGAAATGCGGCGCGCAAGTCGCGGACACGGCGGCCTTCTGCCCTTCCTGTGGGCAGGCGACAAGCGGCGGATCAGCGGCGCCACGGGGGATCCCGCTCGCTCCGGGAGGATTTACGCCTCCTGCTGAACCCGGCGCTCCTCCGGCTGCACCAGTGATGGCTGGTCCCTCATACCCATCCTATCAGGCAGCAGCCCCGATGCCGAGGGTTGCGTACGCCGGGTTCTGGTTGCGCTTCGTCGCATACATTCTCGACGCACTGATCCTGGGAATCCCTGCGTTTTTTCTATTCATTCCCTTTTTCGCGGCTTCGGGAATTCTGAATTCCCTGAACTCGTCTTCCCCATTTTCTCCGGATACTTTCGCGCGCCTCATGGGCATGAGGATGATTCTCCGATTCACCCTTGTGATCTTAGTAGCGGAATGGCTGTACTACGCCCTGCTGGAAAGCTCCTCCTGGCAAGCGACTGTGGGGAAAAAGATCCTGGGCCTGTACGTGACTGACCTTACTGGCGCTCGTATATCGTTCGGACGCGCGACGGGACGGTATTTCAGCATGATCTTGTTTCGCATCATCCCGCTCCTCGGCGTGTTTCTGCTGTGGCCCATCGACTGCATTTGTGCGGGATTTACCGAAAGAAAGCAGGCGCTGCACGATATGATGGCGAGCTGCCTGGTGATTCGCAAAATCTGATATTCTCCGCATCGGCGGAAGGCGGAGACAAGAAATGTTCTGCTCAAGTTGCGGCTCTGCGGTGACGGATGGCGCTGGATTTTGTAGCGCATGCGGAAAGCCTTTGTCGACTACGGCGGCTGCTCCGGCGACCCCGCAGGCACCTGCCGCGGGAGCGCCTCAGCAGCCGATAGGCACAGTCACTGTCGCGCCGCAGCTTTTTTACGCGGGTTTCTGGCTGCGACTTGTGGCCTACATCATTGACGCGATCATTCTTACTTTTGCGGAATGCGTGCTCGCTGTCATTCTAGTTTTTGCGACGGGACTGGGGGCGATGTTTCGGAGTTTGCCGGAAAATCCTACGCCAGACGAATTTTTCACAGGCACGTTCATTTTTGCTCTTGTGGTGTTCATTGCGGGAATGATCGTGATGATTTGGATTTACTACGCCTGGATGGAAAGTTCTGAGCACCAAGGGACACTAGGAAAGATGGCCCTCGGCTTGATTGTGACTGATCTCCAGTACCAACCGGTCTCTTTTGCGCGAGCGAGCGGGCGATTTTTCGCAAAATTCATCACCGGACTTGTTCCTCTATGTATCGGGTACATCATGGCGGGATTCACGGCGAAGAAGCAGGCGCTACACGACATGATCGCCGGCTGTCTCGTGCTCCGCAGAATTTAGCGTTGCGATTCGTCTGCGATTATCGAAACTGCTTCTCTCTTTAAACTCCCCAGCCGTAGCGCTCTGTCTCCGAGAGCGATTCCGAAAGCGCCGCACGAATTCGCGCGGACATCTCCGCACAACCAACGATGTGTATGCTCGATTTCGCGCCGGGACTGGCGACGTCCGGCGTACGGTAGCCGCGGGAAAGCGCGTGCGCCACAGCACGTTCGATTGCTTTTGCTTCGGCGGCCAGGCCGAAGGATTCGCGCATCATCATCGCCGCGCAAAGAATCGTGCCAACGGGATTGGCACAATCCTTTCCGGCCAACTGCGGCGCAGAACCGTGGATTGGTTCATAAAGCGCAGTGCCATTGCCGAGACTCATCGATGGGATCAGGCCGATCGAACCGACGAGTCCCGCAGCCTCGTCGCTCAAGATGTCGCCGAACATGTTCGACGTCAACATGACGTCGAATTGCGATGGACGCAGAAGAATTTGCAGAGCCGCGTTGTCGACATACAAGGATTCGACGGTGACTTCTGGAAAATCCTTGGCGATACGCTGAACGGTTCGCCGCCACAACCCGGAACTGGCGAGCACATTCGCCTTGTCGATGCTTGCCAGTTGGCCGCGGCGAGCGGCCGCGCGGCGAAAAGCATAGAGCGCGACGCGTTCGATTTCTCTGACGGAATAGATTTCTGTGTCGGATGCAAATTCTTCAGCGTTCTCACCGCCTGCCTGGCGTGGGCCGAAGTAGATTCCACCGGCAAGCTCACGCACAATCTCCAAATCAATCGTGGAACTCTTCTCTATGCGCAACGGTGAAATCTCGCGAAGTGACTCAAACAACTTGACCGGACGGACGTTGATGTAAAGGCCCAGCTCTTTGCGGAGTCCGAGCAAACCGGCCTCGGGGCGGCGGTCGAGCGGCTGGCTATCCCATTTGGAGCCGCCAACCGCACCGAGAAGAACAGCGTCAGCATCACGGCAGCCCTGAAGCGTCTCTGTGGGAAGCGGGCGGCCGCACTGGTCGATGGCAACGCCGCCAAAAGGCAGTTCTATGAAATCAAAATGATGATGGAAGCTACGCGCGCACTCTTCGAGAATCGAAATGGCCGCGCGGACGACCTCCGGGCCAATACCGTCGCCGGCGAGAACAGCAATCTTCTTGCGAACACCTGTCATTGCACCGGACTCGCTGCGCTGACCGCGTTTGCTGCGCCGCTATCATCAGCCGCGTTTATGGAATCGCTCGTCAAGCGACCGCGACGCGCCTGGTGTGCGAATGTCAGCAAATCGCGGTCCGTGATCTCCTTGGAAGCGTCGGCAAGAGCCATAGCAGCACGATAGCACTGCGCTACCTCGTCGTCACTCAATCGATAACCAAGCTCTTCGATGCGCGTCCGCAGAGCATTACGCCCGGAATGCTTGCCGACCACGAGACGCCGCGCGGGAACGCCAACAGCCTCCGGCCGAATGATTTCGTACGTCAGTGGATTCTTGAGGATGCCGTCCTGATGGATTCCCGCTTCGTGAGCGAAGGCATTGGATCCGACGACGGCCTTGTTGGGAGAGACGCTGACGCCGGTAATTTCCGAAAGCATTCGGCTGGTGGAATAGATTTCTTCAAGATGAAGATTTGTGCGCACGCCGAAGAAACTCTGCCGCACCGCCAGCGCGACAGCAAGCTCTTCCAGCGAAGCATTGCCAGCCCGTTCGCCGATGCCGTTAATCGTGCACTCGACCTGGCGCGCGCCGGCCCGCACTGCAGCCAGCGAATTGGCTACCGCGAGGCCAAGGTCATTGTGGCAATGCGCACTAAAAATAATCCCGTCGGCGCGGCCCAAATGGCTCCGCACGCGATGAAAAATCGCGCCGTACTCTTCGGGCGTACTGTAACCCACCGTGTCCGGAATATTCAGGATCGTGGCCCCCGCTTCAGCAGCCGTCTCCATCACATCGAGAAGAAAACGGATATCGCTGCGGCTCGCATCCTCGGCCGAAAATTCAACTTCCGGGCAATGCTCGCGTCCATAGCGTACCCAGCGCGACGCGGCATCGAGCGCCTGCTGGCGGGAAATTCGTAATTTGGCTTGCAGATGAAGGTCGGAAGTGGCCAGGAAGACATGCAATCGCGGGCGGGCGGCCGGTTCGAGGGCTGTCAGCGCAGCCTCGACATCTTCCTGACGAGCTCGCGCGAGCGCGGCAACGCGCGACGTGCGAATTTCTGCGGCAACCTTCCGAACGCATTCGCGCTCCCCCACGGAAGCGACGGGAAAACCTGCTTCGATAATGTCCACACCGAGCTGTTCGAGTTTGCGAGCGAGACGCAGCTTTTCTTCTGCATTCATCGAAAACCCGGGCGACTGCTCGCCGTCACGAAGAGTCGTGTCAAAAAACTGAACGGTATCCATAGTTTCCCCCATTCGGACCAGACAAGGACAGTCAAACGCAGTCAACAGAATCCGTCTAATTTATAATTATTGCAGATGACATAAATATCGTTTATATACGAATGAGAGGCGTTCTTCCCCATGGACATCAGCTCCCTGCAAGTATTTCTGACCGTGGCACGAGAGCACAGCTTTTCGCGCGCGGCGGAAAAGCTCTTCCGCACCCAGCCGGCTGTCAGCATCTCTGTGCGCAAGCTGGAAGAATGGGTGGGCCAGCCTCTATTCGTTCGCGGTACGGGCGCGGGAAAACTCACAGAGGCGGGAGCGCTGCTCGTCGAATATGCCGAGCGCATGCTGAACCTGCGGGAGGAGGCGCGGCGTAGCTTGGAAGATCTGGCCGGACTGCGTCGCGGAAGATTGTCGCTCGGAGTGAACGAAAGTTCGATTCACGCGCTGTTGCCGGCGCTGGGACGTTTTCGCAAAAAGCATCCAGAGGTCGAAATTGCCATTCATCGGGTATATTCGCGCGACATTCCGCGCGAAATTCTCAATTACCGGCTCGATTTGGGCGTGGCGTCCTATCGTCCGCCGGACAAGGCTCTGGCAGCCATGGAATTTCTGCGTGACGATCTGGCGTTCGTAGTCCATCCCCGACACCGATTAGCAAAACAACGCCGCGTATCGATCGCCGACCTGGGCAGCGAAGTCTTCGTGGCTCATATTGTTTCGTCTCCATACCGCGAACGTGTGATCCAGCTTTTCGCGCAGAATCGTGTGCAACTTCAGATGGGCGTCGAACTGCCAACGATTGAGAGCATCAAGCGATTCGTCGAGATGGGCATGGGTGTCGCAATCGTTCCGCGCATGTGTGTGCAAACAGAAGTCGAGCGCGGCCAGCTCACGGAAGTTCGCATCCGCGAAATGCATTTGCGCCGTGATTTGTTTCTGATTTTCCGGCGGGATCGACCGCTCTCGCATCCGGCGCGGGCCTTTGTTCGTCTACTGCGGCCCAGGCACATCGCAGATTTCGAGTGAAAGATCGGCTGGTTAGCGGCCGCTCGGACAATGGCCAGGCGCAGCATGCTCATTGCACTTCATCAAGTGCAATGCCCAGCCGCCGCAGGCCTTCGTGGAGCATCTCCGTTTCCCCGCCGATCCCCACGCGGAAGTGATCCGGCATTTCAAAAAAGCTGCCGGGGACAACACTGGTATCGTATTTTTCGCGCAGGATGCGGCAGAGATCATCGATTCGCCCCGATAGCAACTTCGGAAAAGTGACTGTGCCGTCCGTGAAGGAAATGGCAGATAGATCCTTTCGCGAATCCAGAAAGCGCCGAACGAAGGGCCGATTCGTTTCCAATCGCTTGCGGGCATAATCGGATATTTCCGGCAGATGATCCAGCGCGATCACGCTCAATAACTCCGCGACGTGGGCTGGAATCACTCCAAAAAGATCATTGAGCCTCCACATTCGCGCAGCCAAAGGAGCTGGGGCGAGAATCCAGCCACATCGCAGGCCAGAAAGGCCAAAAGCTTTCGTCAGGCTGCTGGTTATTACGAAATTCGGCCCAAGATGAAATGCGGAATGCGCGCGCGGATCGAAGAGAGCTTCCAGATACACTTCGTCCACCAGGACATGGGCGCCGCAGACATCCGCAATCTCACCGATCTGCCGCAAGTCCGCATCGGATGTTCGTGCGCCGGTCGGATTATGAAGATTGCTGAGGATAATTAATCGTGTGGTGGGTGTGATGATGCGCTTCAGTTCTTGCAAATCAACCTGAAATCCATTTTCTGTTCGCCGCGGAAGGCGGCGAATCCGCGCGCCAAAATACTCCGCGGCAGTGACGATCGGCTCGTATGCAGGCTGCTCAATCAGGACTTCGTCTCCAGACTCAATCAACGCGGCCATTACGAGGTGGTTGGCCATGGACGTGCCGTTCGCGGCGACAACGCATTCCGGCGCGACGCCACTCCTGTGTGCGAGCCGCTCCTGCAGAGGCGGATAACCATAGCTGCCTGCAACGGAGATTTCGAGATCCTCGATTTTCACGGCAAGCTTGGCGAGCGGATAGCCGTCGAGACCGCTCGTGGCCAGATTAAACGTAGCGTGCGATTTTAGTTTTGCCCATTCCAGGTAGGGCGATCTGCCTTCTCCGCGCTCTTTTGTCACGAATCAGTGCCTCTTTTTGATTTTTGCCAGCTCCAGAAAAAATACACAGGAATCCCTGCGAATAAAATACCGAATCCTATCGCGGTATTGCGGGGATATTTGAAAATCGTGTTGATGACCACAAGCCAGCACGCCGCAACAAAGAGGACAGTTGTAATTGGATGTCCCGGCATGCGTGCAAGTCCTCTGGCAGGACCGTATTCATCCCTCGGCGAGTCGCGGCGGCGAAAGGCAAAAAGGCATGTTGCCGTAAGCCCGAAGAAAAGAAAATCCATCGAAACGACGTAACTGAGAATCTGGTCGTAACGTCCGGATAAGGCAATAATGATGGCCGCGATTCCTTGCAGCGCGATGGCGACAACAGGCACGCGATGCCGCGGATCCAGCCAGCCAGCAGAGCGAAAGAATAGGCCGTCCTCCGCCATGGCGAAATAAACGCGCGGAGCCGTGAGAATCGATTGGCTCAGGAATCCCAACGCCGATATGGCGATGCCGATGGCAATCAATGCGGCGCCCTTCTGACCAAATGCAATGAGCATGACGGCCGAGGCTGGCGTGCTCGTTTGCGCCAACCCCAAAGGTCCCAAAACGTAAACATAAACGAAGTTCACTGAGAGATAGAGCAATATGACTCCGATGACGCCAATGACAAGTGCGCGCGGGAGATTCTTTCGCGGCTCGCGGATTTCTTCGGCGACAAAGTTCGACGTTTGCCATCCGCCATATGCGAACAGCACAGGAACCAGCGCGGCACCGATGGCTGTTACAAGATCAAACGAGACTGGGCGATCCAGCAGCGGATGTGGCTTCTCGCTTGAAAATGCAGGATTCCCATGGCGCATCAGAAAAACCGCGCCGCAAAAAACAAGCACTGCAATGGCCAGAATCTTCAAAACCATCAGCATGCTTTGAACCGTGCTTCCCGCGCGGACGCCGAAGCAATTGATCAGCGTCAATAGGCCAAGCGCGAGCGTGGCGATCACACCGTCGGCAACGGGGAGGTGGGTCAGTTCGATGAAATACTTGGCAAATGTCACGGCGACGGCCGCCATGCCGCCGGTCTGAATCACCAATAGCAATACCCATCCGTAAAGAAATGCGACTGCCGGATGATAAGCTTCGCGCAAATAGGCGTATTGCCCGCCGACTTGGGGCATACGCGCCGCAAGCTCCGCCCAGATGAATGCCCCGGCCATTGCGATCACTCCGCCTGCGGCCCATGCGCCAATAATTAAAAACGGTGTATGAACCTGCTCCGCAACGACGTATGAATTGATAAAAATGCCTGAACCGATGATCCCACCCATCACAATCATCGTCGCGTCGAAAAGGCCGATGCGAGCAGCGAGACTTGATGTATTCGGGGATGCAGCTTCTTGCGGATTGTGTGAATGCATCATCGGCTGCGCAATGCGCGCCTCGCTTTGCACAAATTCTGCGTGACTCTATCACCGGAATCCCACAAATGTGATCGATTTCACTGGCGCAAAGCGGCGGTACTTGCCGAAAAACCCGGAAGGGAGATTGGGATAGTGACTGAATGGATACGCAGCGAGCGAAACGTCAAGCCACATCACACAAGTCAGGGCATCATTCCACTAGAGGGCATCCATGGCTTGGGAAAAGGTCTTGGGTCGCCGGGGAACGTCTGCTCCGGCGCAAGAAGCTGCCTCTGACGAATCCAACTTGGCTACAGCCATTTCCGAGTCGCCGGGTGCGGCCGATGCCCGCCGGGATACACGCCGCAGTAAGCGCGTCTATATCTCTATGCCCGTGATAGTAAAGGGACAAAAAGCAAACACTCCATTTGAGGAGCAGACTACGACCGATGCGGTGAATGCGGCGGGATGTTTGGTGCGTTTGACCAGTGCCGTGGACCGCGGGCAGAAGCTCAGTCTAAGAAATTCCAAGACCAACGAAGAAATTGAATGCCGTGTCGCCTACCTTGGGCAGTCCGATGGCAGCAAGACGCAAGCAGGCCTTGAGTTCACGTGCGCGGCAGCGTATTTTTGGCGCATCGCATTTCCGCCGGATGATTGGGATCCTGCGGACCGCAAGAAGCCGGCGACTGGTCCGGCAACTCCGAAGAAACGAACGTAGTCCAACGGATTTCACATTCCCGCCGTTCCAGCGATTCCTCCGCGCAAGCGTCTTAACCGTTCTCCTCACGCCGACATTGCGCGTGAGCAACGTCGCACTTCCGACGGATGAAACGCACGGCTGTTCCGACGTGAAAAGCCTTCTTCCTTGGGACGTGTCTAAGCGTGGAAACTAAGCCACCGAGACAAGGCGTGTTTGGACTTCGAACATGATGGCCGGTGATTCCGTCTGTCTTTTCAGTTTGTTTGGCCGCATCATGACGTCCACCGCGTCTGACCCACAGGTGCCGCAGCGCCCATGCCGATCCAGATCGGTGGGAACGCGACAGTCCGCGCACCACCAGGTCCGGTGGCCCCAAGTCTGTGTTTGTGCGATAAAAACTGTTGTGTTTGACATGAGCCCATTTTCGGGGAAGCTCGCCAGAACGTGAATAGGAGCCAAGTCACTTTTTTCGGGGCAGAATTTGGGTACGAAGGTACTAAAAGTACTGAAACTTATTCTCTCAAGTAAAAGCTCACGCAAATTCGAGTGATGGTCTTTATTTTCAGATATATGAATAGTCTTGCGGACGCCTAACTCCAAACCAATTCGTCAAGATCTCGCTGTTTCCTGAGCTTTATGAGGCCCGCGCACGCCTTAGTACTTGCACGGCGCAAACGGCGCCTTCGGGCGTTTCTTCGTGCTTGAAGTAGGCGAAAACATCGCCCTGCTGGGCGAGCTTTCCTACCTTGGAAATGACCGATTTGAGAGCTGCGGCAGAGTACTTTTTCTTGCGCAGGCGCAGATAAGAGAAGTTCGCAGTCCGAACCTCGGGTGTTTTCAGCTTTTCGCTCTCGGCCCAGCAGAGTGCGGCATTTCTTGCCCGAAGCGCCGCGAAAACTTCCTCGCAAAACCAGGTTTCGTGGCGAAATTCAAACGCGCAGCGGATCCCGTGCGGGAGATCGTCGAGAAATTCAATAAGACGCGCGACGTCACACTTAAAATTCGGTGGCAACTGAAAGAGAATGAGCCCCAGTCTGCCTTCATCGCGCAAAGGTTGCAGGGAGTGGAGGAAATCCAACAGATATTTTCTTGTGTCACGCAGACGTTTGATGTGCGTGATTACCTGGTGCGCCTTGGCTGTGAATTTGAAATGCACAGGCGTGGAAGCGATCCATCCGGCCAGAAGTTTCTCCGTTGGCAAAGTACGAAACGTATAGTTCACCTCGACGGAGTTGAGCCGGGTCGCGTAATAGCTGAGAAATTTCGCGGAAGCGAGCTTCGAAGGATAAAATTTTGGCTTCCAGCTCGAATAGGACCATCCTGATGTGCCTGCATAAATCTCAGCCATGAGCGCCAGTGTAACTGGAATCAGGCTGGGCAGCTATGAATAGAGCAGGCTTGCATCGGATGAGAGTTTCGCCAGGTCAGCGATGCAATTCGGCGGTCCTTGTACGACAACGCGGCGATGGTAAAGCAGCAGCGCGCGCAAGCCGGCGAGCTCCTCGCCCCCGCCGGCTCTCCCTGGGCCGCCGTGCAAGCAATTGGGCATGACGTTGCCGTGGCCCGTATGCTGGCTTCCGACATTCGAGTCAATGACCATCACACGTCCATGAAGGTCGCTGATTCCGAGGACCACCTTTTCCGCGAATCCCGAATCATTTGAAAAGATCGAGGCCACAAGCGAACCCCGGCCACGCCGGGCAAGCGCAATGAGATTTTCGGGCGAATCGTACGCGATAAGCGTCGCAGCGGGACCGAATACTTCTACATCATGGACAAATTTCGCTTCAGATCCATTTTCGCAAGCCAGCAACGTGGGCTCCACGAATGCGGATTTCTGCGGGTCGGCGTCAATAGGCTGAAAATTCTCATCTCCACCGAATATGACCGAGCACTCCATCTTCAACTGTCGTAGGCCTTCCCGGCATGATGTTTGCTGAGCCTTGTTGACCACAGGTCCGACTTTCACATCTGCATTCCGCGGATTTCCCACTTTTAGGGAGCTCAAGCGACTGGAGATCGCTTCGCCGAGGGCCTTCATATTTTGACGCGCGACGAAGACGCGACGAATCGCCGTGCATTTCTGGCCAGCCTTCAGCGTCATCTCGCGCACAACTTCTTTAACCAGCAAATCGAACAAATCGTTTCCGGGGGAAACATCGGCTCCAAGAATCGCCGAATTGATGCTATCGGCTTCGATATTCACACGCACCGAATGCCGCAGAACACTCGCATGCGAGCGAATTTTGGCAGCCGTCTCCGCCGAACCAGTGAAAGAAACAACGTCTCCTTCGGTGACATGATCGAGCAGATCGCGCGCGGAGCCACAAACAATTGAAATAGCCCCTGCCGGCAGGATATTTGCCTTTACAATGTCTTCGACCATGCGGTGCGTCAGCCAAGCCGTAGGCGAAGCTGGTTTGACCACGATCGGCACACCCGAAAGAAGCGCTGGCGCTGTTTTCTCGCAGAACCCCCATGCCGGAAAATTGAAGGCATTGATGAAAATCGCCACCCCTTTTAATGGCACGAGGAAATGTTGCGCGGAAAACGCGCCGGTTTTCGAGAGTGGAATCCCGGCACCCTCCACCAGGATTTTCCCTTCCGCGAGTGCCCGGCCGGCTTTCGCGTAGTACTTCACCGTGTAAATCGCGCCGTCCACATCAAACGAAGCGTCAGCTTGCGTTGTGCCCGAATTCAGGAGCGAAATGCGAAAATACTCGTCACGGTTCGCCGTCAGCACATCTGCAATTTTCGTGAGCATGTCCGCGCGCTCGCGATAGGAGAATCCTTGTAATCCAGCACTGCCGCGCGAACGGGCAAACTCGAGAGCGGCTTTCAAATCCACGCCCTGCGAAGAAACCCGCGTTAGTTCGTCTCCGGTAACAGGATCGATCAACGCTTCTCCGGGTCCTGCGCCTTCCTTCCATTCGTCACACACATAGTTCGGCAGCTTCACGTGCATTCCTCCATCGGTCTTGGCAATAAATACGCTAGGATTCTGAACCAGGTCCCCTTGCCCGCAGGATTCGGCATAATAGTGCATCTTCTCGGTCGTCAAATCCACAACATTTCGTACGACACTCATTTTATTGCTTGTACGTTGCGATCGGTATGCGTTATACTGCATGTTGACGGCTATGCCAGCATCGAGCGAAATCGGCGTTGCTCCCCCCCGTGGAAGCGAACTGGCTCCTGAAGGCGACTTTCTGCTCTCGCTTGGCAAGCGCGTGCGCGAACTCCGCAATCGCCGCGGCATGACCCGCAAAATGATGGCAAAAGAAGCAGACGTATCCGAGCGTCATCTTGCGCAGCTCGAAATCGGCGAGGGAAACATATCCATCGTGCTCTTGCGCCGGATTACTGCGGCTCTGCATGTTTCTCTTGCCGAACTCTTCGTTCCGGAAACCGAAAGATCCATGGAGAAACGGCTGCTCTTGCGTTTTCTGGAACGGCTTCCCGCCAGTCGCCGCGAGGATGCTGTTCTCCGGCTAATGCGTGATTTAAGTCATGAGGAAAAGACGCGCCGCAGCCGAATCGCCCTGATCGGCTTGCGTGGTGCAGGCAAGTCCACTCTCGGCTCAAAGCTGAGCAAGGAAATGAAAATCTCTTTCGTCGAACTGGATGCTGAAATCGAAAAAGAAGCCGGAATGCCTCTTGCGGAGATTTTTTCTTTTTATGGACAGTCCGGCTATCGCGAGATCGAAAAGCGTACACTGAAACGCGCCCTCGAGGAATTTCCGCAGGTGATTCTTTCCGTCGGTGGCGGCGTCGTTTCGGAAAAAGAAACTTACGATTTTCTGATGTCCAATTGTTACACCATTTGGATCAAGGCTCAGCCGGAAGAGCACATGGCGCGTGTGATCGCGCAGGGCGATTTTCGCGCTATGGCTGGAAACGATCGAGCCATGGAGGACTTGCGCCGGATTCTCGATTCCCGTGAACCGCTCTACCGGCAAGCGGACATATGTATCGATACTTCGGGCAGTTCCGTTGAAGAAAGCTTCGCCAAATTGAAGGTCTCCTTGCAGGCCGATAGGGAGTAGGAGGAACTCGTGGACGCAGTTGCAAGCCAACAGCATCTGTCTGCTCTGGATGCACCCGACTATCAAACTGACCCTTCACGTTACAAGCACTGGAAACTTTCATTCGATGGTCCGGTTGCCACGCTGACTATGGACGTAGCGGAAGACGGGGGAATCCGTCCCGGTTACAAGCTCAAGCTCAATTCCTACGACCTCGGAGTCGATATTGAGCTGCACGACGCTTTGCAGCGGATACGTTTCGAGCATCCGGAAATTCGATCTGTAATTATCAGCAGCGCGAAAAATCGGGTGTTCTGCTCGGGTGCCAATATCTATATGCTCGGCCTTTCGTCGCATGCGTGGAAGGTCAATTTCTGCAAATTCACTAACGAAACGCGAAACGGAATTGAAGACTCGAGCGCGCATTCCGGATTGAAATTCATCGCCGCTTGCAACGGAACAACTGCTGGCGGCGGCTACGAATTGGCGCTGGCATGCGACGAAATCATTCTGATCGACGACCGCTCCTCAGCAGTCAGTCTGCCTGAACTACCTCTGCTGGGCGTTTTGCCCGGCACCGGCGGCCTCACGCGCGTCACCGACAAACGGCACGTTCGCCGGGATCACGCCGACATATTTTGCACCAATCCAGATGGTGTGCGCGGCCAAAGAGCGAAAGATTGGCGATTGGTCGACGAAGTCATCAAGCCGCAGCAGTTTGCTGAGCACGTGAAGCAGCGCGCGCTCGAACTCGCGAAGCAAAGCGACCGTCCCGTGGACGCGAAGGGAATTTCGCTCACACCCTTGAAACGCACTGTGGACGAGGCTGGCCTGCATTATGAGTATGTTGATGTGCATCTGGATCGACAGGGCCGAACAGCAACGCTAACCGTTCGCGCGCCTGAATCTATTGTCGAATACACAGTCGAGAAGGCATTAGCGGCTGGCGCGGCGTGGTGGCCTCTTCAGATGGCGCGCGAATTGGATGACGCCATCCTGACCCTGCGCACGAGCGAACTGGGGCTGGGCCTCTGGATCTTCAAGACCGCTGGAAATCCTGACTCGGTCCTGGCAATAGATAAATTCATCTTGAGCCACGAATCCAATTGGTTCGTCCGCGAAGTTCTGGGCATGCTTCGCCGCACGTTTGCGCGACTCGACGTGACTTCGCGCTCCATGTTTGCCATTGTTGAACCTGGCTCTTGCTTCGCAGGCACGCTGCTGGAACTTGCGCTCGCTGCCGATCGCGTCTATATGCGCGACGCCGAAGAAGTTTCGAGCCCCTCCTTTGTGATGCTTTCAGAAATGAACTTCGGCCCTCTTACTATGGCTAATCATCTTCCCCGCTTGGCATCGCGTTTCTATCAGGATGCTGCGCAACTGGATTCACTGCGCGCGCGGATTGGCGTGAAACTTTCCGCTCGCGACGCCCTTGAGGCCGGACTGGCTACCGCAGCGCCTGATGATCTGGATTGGGAAGATGAAATTCGCCAGGCCGTCGAGCTGCGGAGCGCACAATCACCCGACGCATTGACGGGCCTCGAAGCAAATTTGCGTTTTGGCGGCACCGAAACGATCGAGACGAGGATCTTCGGCCGACTTTCTGCGTGGCAGAACTGGATTTTTATTCGCCCGAACGCCGTCGGCGCCAATGGAGCCTTGAAAGTTTACGGAACAGGCGCGCCGGTGAAATTCAATTGGGAGCGCGTTTAGAAAATCATCGAAAGCGGGAAGATTTCTGAGGAGATTGCCATGATCAATTACACGGAAAAAATTCCAAACAATGTCGACTTGGGCCGTGACCGTGTTCTCCAGCGCGCTCTGGAGCACTGGCAGCCTGCGTATCTCAACTGGTGGTACGACATGGGCCCCAATGAAACCCACAATTATCACGTCTACTTGCGCACGGCCGTCAGCGTCGAGCCCGATGGCTGGGCGCGATTCGGATACGTGCAGATGCCCGAATACCGCTGGGGCATCTTCCTTCAGCCGCGCGATGAAAAGCGCCAGGTGAATTTCGGCACGCACAAAGGCGAGCAGGCCTGGCAAGAAGTGCCCGGCGAATATCGCTCGACGCTTCGCCGCGTGATTGTCACGCAAGGCGACACGGAGCCGGCATCCGTGGAGCAGCAGCGCATGCTGGGTGCGTCATGCCCTTCCATGTACGACCTGCGGAACATTTTTCAGGTCAACGTCGAAGAAGGCCGCCACCTGTGGGCCATGGTTTATCTGCTGCATCGTTACTTTGGCCGCGATGGGCGCGAGGAAGCCGAAGCGCTTCTCGACCGGCGTTCCGGCGACGCGGATAATCCGCGCATACTCGGTGCATTCAACGAGCCGACTCCGGACTGGCTCTCCTTCTATATGTTCACGTTCTTCACGGACCGTGACGGCAAATTTCAGCTCTGCGCGCTGGCCGAATCTGGTTTTGATCCGCTGGCGCGCACGTGCCGCTTCATGCTCACCGAAGAGGCGCACCACATGTTCGTCGGCGAGACTGGCGTCAGCCGCATCATTCAGCGCACTTGCGAAGTGATGAAGGAAAACAAGGTTGACGATCCGTCCGATGTTCGCGCGCTCGGCGTCATCGATTTGCCCACGATTCAGAAGTACATCAATTTTCACTATAGCGTGACGCTGGATCTCTACGGCTCTGATGTCTCGTCCAACGCCGCCAACTACTACACGAGCGGACTCAAAGGTCGCTTCGAAGAAACCAAAATTGACGACGATCATTTGCTCATCGACGCGCAGTATCCGGTTTCCGAAGTCGTTGGCGACAAGATCGTTACGAAAAACGTCCCGGCGCTGACCGCGCTCAACGAGCGTCTGCGTGACGACTACATCAAGGAAATCGAAGCAGGCCTCAGCCGCTGGCAGCGTGTCATCGATAAGGCTGGAATTCCCTATCGGCTGACGTTGCCTCACAAGGGTTTCCACCGTGCGATTGGCAATTTCGCCGGAAACTGGATCAGTGCCAGCGGTGAAGTGCTGACCGAGGAAGTTTGGAAGAAACGAGAGTCCGAATGGCTGCCCAGCGACTCCGACCGAGCGTATGTGCAGTCGCTGATGGTTGGCCGCGTCGTCGAGCCGGGCAAGTTTGCGAATTGGATTGCGCCGCCCCTGCGGGGAATTAACCATCAGGCCTTGGACTTCGAATACGTGCGCTTCAACTGATCGTTTTTCCTGCGACAATATAGTGAACGGTTGTTCAGTAACTGAACACATGTTCAGAATTAATTGACACGCCTGAAACGGTCATGCTATTTCTTTACCTTGGCGGCCGTTACTTTGACCGCCGAAGAGGCAGCTATTGCGCACCCATCCAACCAAACGACATAACAACCGCCTGCATAGGCGATACGTGGCGCGGCGCCTGGAGATTCTGCGCGCCGCGGGAAAGCAATTCCGCGTTCGCGGCTTTGCAGAAGCCGGTATGCGCGATATCGCTGCTGCCGCGGATCTTTCGCCGGCGAACCTCTACAACTATTTCCATGGCAAGCAGGAAATTCTTTTCTTTTGCCAGGATAATTCACTCGATCGCATGATGGCTGCGCTCGAAAAGGCGCGCCGCCTCCGCGCCACTTTCGCCGAGCGGCTTCGTTTTGTCATCGTTTCTCATCTGCGCTGCCTGCTTGACGAAGTGGAAGGCTCCGCGGCCCATCTTTTGACGAGCGCTCTTCCTGCTCATTTGCAGAGATCGCTCGTCGCAAAGCGCGACCGCTATGAAGCAGGCGTGCGGCAATTGATTTCAGCGGGAGCCCGAACAGGAGAATTCGTTTGCAACGATCCGGCGCTTGCGGCCCGCGCTATGCTGGGCGCCATGAACTGGAGCGTGCGCTGGTTCAACCCCGAAGGCCCAATGGCCGCGACGGAAATTGCCGAAGGGTTCGCTGATTACCTGATTCGCGGTTTGCTTGCCAAGCCGGAAGCGCACCGCGCCGCGCGACCGCTCAAGGACATGGGTCATTTTGCCCGCGATCGCGCTCCGCTCACGGCACTACGCCGCGCGTCGGCTCGCACAATCATCGAGGGGAGATAGGTCGTGGCAATCCTGCCAATCGAATCGCAGAAGACGGCGCATATTAATCTGACCCTCAACGGCGAGGTGGTTGACGTATTTTTTGCTTCTTACAAAACTTTGCTCGAAGTTCTTCGTGAAGACCTCGGCCACACTGGAACGAAGCATGGTTGTGAGCTGGGCGAATGCGGCGCGTGCGCCGTTCTTCTCGACGGCAGGCCCGTGCTCTCCTGTCTGCAACTGGCGCTCGAATGTGATGGAAGAAGCGTTTTAACCGTTGAGGGCCTGTCTTCCGATGGCGCGCTTCATCCTTTGCAGGATGCCTTCGCCGATCTCGGCGCCGCGCAGTGTGGCTATTGCACGCCCGGAATTCTGATCACCGCAAAAGCGCTGCTCGATCAAAATCCGAAACCTACTCGCGACCAGATTCGCGAAGCGCTTTCAGGAAACCTTTGCCGTTGCACAGGTTATCTGCAAATTTTCCAAGCCGTCGAAGAAGCAATCGTGAAAATAGCAGAGAAGCAAAAAACGACTGTACAAAAATAGTTCACTGAAACAGCGTACAGGATTCTCGGAAAGCAGAGCACATGCCGGATCAAACAAATTCGTCGGGACGACCGGTAAAGGATCAAGAGGCAAGCGGAGAGAAGTTCAGCATCATCGGTGCCTCACGCCGCCGCGTTGACGCGCGCGCCAAGGTGACTGGCCAAACCCGTTACGCCGACGACATTGCGCTTCCGCGCATGGCTTATTGCAAGTTGCTGCGCTCGCCGCATCCGCATGCGCGCATTCGAAAAATCGACACCTCGCACGCGCTGGCTCACCCAGGGGTTTATCTGGTTCTCACCGGCAAGGACGTCCCCATCGAATATGGAATTCTACCGGTTAGCCAGGACGAGCAGGCCCTCTGCACCGATCATGTTCGTCACGTGGGCGACCCTGTTGCCGCGGTGATTGCGCGTGAAGAATTAATCGCATTTGAAGCTCTGGATTTGATTGACGTCGAATACGAAGTCCTGCCGACCATCTCTGATCCAGAAGAAGCGCTCATCACGCCGGAGCCGCGCATTCACAATTACGGCGATGAAGGGAATATTCACAAGCGCGTATCGCTCGCATTCGGTGATGTGGAGCAAGGCTTCGCGGAAGCAGACCAAATCTTCGAAGATATTTTTTTCTACCAAGGGAATACTCATCTTCCCATCGAACAGCATGCTGCGGTCGCCATCAAGGACCCCGAAGGAAAGCTCACGATTTGGTCCAGCACACAGACGCCTCACTATCTCCATCGCGCCCTCGCTAAGGTGCTCGAAATGCCGCCGGCCCATATTCGCGTTATTGCGACGCCCAATGGCGGCGGCTTCGGCGGCAAGAGCGATCCATTTCAGCACGAAATTGTCGTTGCCAAAGCGGCGCTGATGCTCGATCGGCCCGTGAAGATTTGCCTGACGCGCGAGGAGGTTTTTTACTGCCACCGCGGCCGACATCCCGTGCTGATGAAATTCAAAACTGGAGTCAAAGAAGACGGCACGATTACCGGCATGCATCTCCAGACACTCATCGATGGAGGCGCGTACGGTTCTTACGGAGTCGCCAGCACGTTTTACACAGGCGCTCTGCAAACGACGACGTATCGCATTCCGCGTTATCGCTTCCAAGGCTGCCGCACATTTACCAACAAGCCGCCATGCGGACCCAAGCGCGGCCATGGCACCGTGCAGCCGCGCTTCGGACAGGAAGTCCAGCTCGACAAGATCGCTGAAAAACTCAGTATCGATCCCGCGGAGCTGCGGCTGCGCATCGTGCAGTCCTCCGACTCTGTGACCGCAAATTTCCTTCGCCTCGGAACGGTCAATCTCGCCGAATGCATCCGTCGCGTGGTCAAACTTTCTGGTTGGAACGAAAAATTTCGCAAGCTGCCGGAAGGCCGTGGTGTCGGACTGGCTTGCTCCGCATATCTCACCGGAGCAGGGCTGCCGATCTATTGGAACAAGATGCCGCACTCTGGGGTTCAGCTCAAACTCGATCGCGGCGGCGGCATAACAATCTTTTGCGGCTCGAGCGAAATTGGCCAGGGCTCAGATGATGTTCTGGCCGCGATTGTTGCGGAAGTCCTCGGTCTCGAAACATTTGACATCCGCGTTTACACCGGCGATACGGATCTCGGCCCTGTCGATCTTGGTTCGTATTCGAGCCGCGTCACTCTGATGGCTGGTAATGCCGCGATTCAGGCGGCGAATCGCGCGAAAGATCTGCTCGCAGAAGCAGTCGCGGAGCGCCTTGCCGTTCCGAAAGAGCGCCTGCGCTTCGCAGAAAAACACGTTTTTGACTCCGCCGCGCCCGAAAAGCGCGTCGGCTTTCAAGAGGCCGTTTGCCTGGCCGAGGCGCGTTTCGGCACAATCGGCACGGTTGGCTCGTACACGCCGCCGAAATCCCCCGCGCTTTACAAAGGCGGGGGCGTTGGCCCGTCTCCGACATATTCATATTCCGCCGCAGTGGTCGAAGTGGTCGTGAATCCGGTAACTGGCTGGCTCACCGTGCCCACGATTTGGATCGCCCACGACATTGGCCGCGCGCTGAATCCGGAACTCGCGCGAGGGCAAGTCGTCGGGAGCGTTTATATGGGCCTTGGCGAGGCATTGATGGAAGAGCAGGAGTTTCGCCGTTTACCGAAAAAACTTTCGCATGCGCTCGTCCACAAATTCCCGTCGATTCTCGAGTACAAGAGCCCGACTTCCCTCGACATGCCCAACGTCCTCACCGAACTCATCGAAGAACCTGATCCTCGCGGGCCTTTCGGCGCAAAGGAAGTTGGCCAGGGCCCGCTGCTTCCGATCATGCCCGCTGTCGCCAACGCGGTTTACGACGCCGTGGGCGTGCGCATCGACGAAGTCCCCATCACTCCCGAGAAAATAATGAAAGCCCTTGCGGAAAAGAAAGCTGGCCGTCTCCCGCGTTATGGGCCAGGCAATTTTCCAAATATCGACTGGCCCGAAGCTCTTCGCGTCCCTCCGCCGTGGGAAGGCGGCGATGGCAACGCGGTGAACGACACGCCGCGTCGCAGCAAGCCATCATCGGAAAAGGAAAAGGTACTCAGTTCATGATGCGTTTGCCTCTTTTCGACTTTCGTGCGCCGCGAACGCTCGAGGAAGCGGCTCGCATTCTCGATGGCGAAGGCAGCAATGCCATGCTGCTCGCCGGCGGCACTGATCTTTTGCCCAACATGAAGCGCCGGCAGCAGGTGCCGCGAACGCTACTGAGCCTTCGCCATGTAGAGAGCCTAAACCAGATTCGATTGGACCCTTCGGCATCGCGATTGGGCGCCTGTTTGACTCTCTCGGCCATCGCGTCCGATCCACGGTTTCGCAACGGTCTGACGGCGCTCACGCAAGCCGCTTCGCAAGTGGCTACGCCGCAAATCCGCAACATGGCTACGCTCGGCGGAAATCTGTGTCTCGACACGCGCTGCAACTACTACGACCAAAGCTACGAATGGCGCAAGGCGATTAACTTCTGTCTCAAGAAAGACGGAGATACCTGCTGGGTGGCTCCGGGCAGCTCGAAATGCATGGCCGTTTCCTCCACGGACACTGCGCCTGCGCTGATTGCGCTCGGCGCGCGTGTGCGTCTTGTGTCGCGCTCCGAAGAACGCGAGGTTTCTCTCGCCGATCTCTACAACAATGACGGTATGAACTACATCCGCCGCCGTCCAAACGAAATTCTCGCCGAAGTGCTTCTCGATTCTCTCCACGGTTGGAAGAGCACGTACTGGAAGCTGCGGCGTCGCGGCTCGTTTGATTTTCCTGTACTGTCGGTCGCCGCCAGTGTTCGACTCTCGCGCAGCGGCGTGGTTGAAGAAGCGCGCATTGTCATCGGCTCCACGGCAAGCCGACCGCTGGTCGTCGCGGAAGCAGCAAAATTTCTTCTCAATGGTTCATTGAATCAAGATTCGATCGCCGAGGCTGCAGTTCTTGCCGCGAAAACCGCCAAACCACTCGACAACACGGATTTCGACATGAGCTGGCGCAAGAAAGTCACCGCCGAATTTGTGACCTACGCGCTGCGCGAATTGCGCGGCGACGATATGCGCGTAGAACGCGAAAGTATCACGCGCTATCCTTTCGGCGATGATTTCGTCAAAATCCAATAGCTCTCTTCTAAAGCATCCGAACCTGAAGCATCGCGTCGAAACACTCCCCCGAAGTTGACGCACTGACACTCCGGCAGTATCATCCGCGCGGTTGCCGGTTGCGAATCTGATTCGAGGACGAAACGCCATGTCAAAACGCATTCGCCTGCTTGCATTAATTGTGTCCGTCGTGTCGCTGTGTGGCGCGACTTTGCTATTCGCCCAGGAGGCAAGACAAAGGCGCGATCGTGGCGCCTTTGGCCAGATGCAATTCCGCTACATCGGACCGGTCGGCAATCGTGCGATCGCCGTTGCCAGCGTGCCCGGCAATCCAGGCATCTATTACGTCGGCGCGGCTTCGGGTGGAATTTTCAAATCCATCGATGGCGGAATTCATTGGGAGCCAATCTTCGATTCACAAGACGTTTCCTCGGTTGGCGCGATCGCCATCGCTGCAAGCGATCCCAATATTGTGTGGGCCGGAACAGGCGAACCTTACATCCGCAGCCATATTTCCATCGGCGACGGAATCTATAAATCAATGGACGCGGGCAAGACATGGACGCACATGGGACTCGAAACTACGGGCCGCATCGCCAACGTCGTGATTAATCCGCGCAATCCCGACATTGTTCTCGCGTGCTCGCTCGGCACCTCATACGGCCCTCAGCCCGAGCGCGGCGTCTATCGAACCACCGATGGCGGAAAAACATGGAACAAAACGCTTTTTGTCGATGAGAACACTGGTTGCTCGGACCTCGCCATGGATCCGAACAATTCCCACATTCTTTTCGCCGGAATGTGGCAGCTGGAAATTCACACGTGGGGCCGAAGCAGCGGCGGCCCAGGTAGCGGCTTGTACAAATCCACGGATGGCGGCGTCACTTGGAAACACCTCGCAGGACACGGATTGCCGGATTCTCCTCTCGGACGAATTGCTGTGCGCGTCGCGCAAGGCGATTCAAACCGTGTCTACGCCTTGATCGAAACAGGCGATGGCGTTCCGTGGAACGGCAAGCCTACGGCCCGAGGCCAACTCTGGCGATCCGAGGACGGCGGCGAGAATTGGCAGGTGGTGAACTACGACCGTCAAATCCGCGGCCGCACTCACTACTACACGCGCATGGAAATTTCTCCGGGCGACGAAAACGAAGTCTACTTTTTCTCTGCCGCATTTTCGAGGACGCTCGACGGCGGCAAAACGCTCACGGAAATGCCCGCAAGCCCTGGCGGCGACAATCACGAAATGTGGATTGATCCGACAAATGCCGACCGCATGGCGGTGGTCAATGATGGCGGCGTAAGCATCTCTATCAACCATGGCCGCACTTGGGACCGCATCCAGCTCCCCATTGCACAGATTTATCACGTTACCGTCGACGATCAAATTCCCTACAACGTGTACGGCAACAAACAGGACGGCGGTTCCTATCGTGGGCCCAGCAACAGTCTGCAATTTGGATTTTTCGGTGGCCGCGGCGGGACGGGACCCATTTCGAGAAGCGTTTGGAAAGGCATCGACGGCGGCGAGAGCGGATTCGCCACCGTGGACCCGGTCGATAACAACATCGTCTGGAACAGTGGTACCGGTTCGGGCAGCGTCGGCGGCACTGTGATCGTCGATGATTTGCGCACAAAGCAAGCGCGGCAAGTCGAAGTCTGGCCCGAAACGACCATCGGAGCACCCGCTGCCGATGTGAAGTATCGATTCAATTGGGAATTTCCCATCACGATTTCGCCTCACGATCACAACAAGGTTTATGTCGGAAGCCAATATGTCCACATGACCACCGACGGCGGCAATAGCTGGCAAATCATCAGTCCGGATCTCACGCGAAATGACAGAAGCAAAATGGGAATTTCCGGCGGGCTCACTCCCGACAATATCGGCGTCGAATACGCCGGCGTAGTTTTCTCCATCGCCGAGTCGCCCAAGGAAGCGGGAGTTATCTGGGCTGGAACAAATGATGGCCTCGTGCAAATCACGCGCGACGGCGGAAAACACTGGACCAACGTCACCGCCAATATCCCCAACCTTCCGGAATGGGGCACGGTGAGCAACATCGAGGCTTCACGGTATCAGGCGGGCAAGGCTTATATCACGGTGGATTTTCATCAGATGAACAATCGCGATCCCTTCGTTTACAAAACAAGCGATTACGGGAAGACCTGGACGCTAATCACCAACGGCATTCCTCACGGCATGTTGAGCTACGCTCATTGCATCCGCGAAGACCCTGTGCGCCCCGGATTGCTCTACCTTGGCACCGAAAATGCGCTCTACGTGTCCTTCGATGACGGCGACAACTGGCAGCCATTGCAATCGGGTCTGCCGCACGCGCCGGTCTATTGGATCGCGGTACAGGAGCGCTTCCACGACCTCGTACTCGCGACGTATGGTCGGGGCTTTTGGATCATGGACGATCTGACGCCGCTCGAGGCGATGACGCCCGAAATTCGGGATTCGGATGCGCATCTCTTCGCACCGCGCGATGCTTATCGCTTCCGGAATATCTCTGAGCCCGCATCCGTGTCGTACGATCCCACAACGGGCCACAATCCTCCGTATGGCGCCGTCATCAACTACTATCTGAAAGCAGCTGCAAAAGATGACGTCAAAATCGAAATCCAGGATGCCAGCGGCAAAACAGTCCGCACGCTTGAGGGAAAAAAGGATGCGGGCGTTAATCGCATCTGGTGGGATCTGCGGTTTGACCCCACGAAGCAGATCCACCTGCGCACGAGTCCCCTTTATGCTCCGGAAGTCGGCGTGGGTCCGGAGGGTTGGCGGCCGGCTCCAGCCGTCGGGCCAATTTCACTTCTCGCGCCTCCGGGGACCTACACGGTCAAGCTGACGGTCGGAGGGCATGATTATAGCCAGAAGCTGACTGTGCTGAAGGATCCTCACTCCGCGGGTACCATTGCTGATATTCAAGCGCAGGACAGATTGATGGCCTCACTCGAGGACGAACTCAACGCGGCCGCGGATGACGTCAATCAAATTGAATCCATCCGCGTCCAGTTGTTGAATCTTGAGGCTCAGCTCGGCGACGACCAGAACTCCAAGTCCATTCGCGCTGCCGCCGATGATCTCGGCAACAAGTTCATCGACCTTGAGGGCCATCTGTTGCAGCTAAAGGCCACAGGCCGCGGGCAGGACGACGTGCGCTGGGAATCGATGCTGGTGGATAAGCTCGATTATCTCGCGCGCGAAGTCGGCACTTCCGATTTTGCGCCAACTACGCAGCAAGTGGCTGTACATGAAGAACTCAAACAGCAGGTCGCCAAATATCACAGCGACCTCCAGCGCATGGTCGCTTCAGACCTGGCTGCATTCAATTCCATGCTTCGGGGGAAAAATATCTCAAACATCATCGCGAAAACACCTTGAATCGCTCGCTCGATTCATAGCAGTTTATCGTCATGGAGAAATGCCGCGAGGGCGTGTAGCGGTTTGCCGCCTTCGCATGCCCGCGATTAGCTTCGTGATCGCGAAGATCTCGGACACGAATATGAGACTGTTCCGCTCTCCCCACAGATAAGTTCCTTTTCCGTGGACGCCGGCGGAAACCGACGACAAAAACAGCCATTCCTCTGGTATATTTTTTGTACCGTGGGGAGAACGGATGTCCATGCGTACATCCCCTGCTAAAATCTCCGCTTTCTTAAAAACCTGGAGCGGTGGCAATCACGCTGCCTTGGCATGCCTGATCAAACGGGTGTGCCCCAGGGACGCGTAAAACACGCGTCGGGCAGGGCGATTTTAGGATACGGCGAGCAACGGCACATGACGAGCGAGCGTCTTCAGCAAATTGAAGCGCTATACCAATTGGTTCGTGGGCAATCCGCCGCGGAGCGCACCGCTCTTCTGGCCCACATAGACCCCGATTTGCGCCGCGAGGTGGAGTCCCTTCTCGCGCAGGACGCCGGCGACGAATTCCGGGATCCACCCATTCCACCGTTTCTGGATAATTCGACTCTGACCATATTGGGTGTGGGTGCCAGCCTCGGGCCCTACCGCATCGAAAACATGCTTGGTGAAGGGGGCATGGGCCAGGTCTATCGCGCGGTTGACACACGCTTGGGCCGCGCTGTTGCTATCAAGACCACGCGCGAGCAGTTCACCTCACGGTTCGGGCGCGAGGCGCGTACCATTTCTTCGCTCAACCACCCCAACATCTGCACTCTCTACGACGTCGGACCAAACTACCTGGTGATGGAATTGGTCGAGGGCGAGACCATAGCCGCCCGGCTCAAAAACGGGCCTCTCCCGCTGAACCTGGCGCTCCTCTACGCCTCACAGATTGTCTCCGCATTAGCCGAAGCGCACGAAAAGGGCATCATCCACCGCGATCTGAAGCCCGGCAACATCATGATTGCGAAATCCGGAGTTAAGGTTCTGGATTTCGGTCTGGCCAAATCGCAACAGGATCACACTCTGACCGCTAGCCATATGGTCATGGGCACGCCCGCCTACATGGCTCCGGAGCAAAGGGAAGGTCGGGCCGACGCCCGCTCGGATATCTATTCGTTCGGTTGCGTGCTTTACGAAATGCTGACTGGCACGCGAGTTACGTTTGAACGCAAGGGCATTCCATCGCCGCAACTGGAAAGAATCATAAGCCGTTGTCTGGAAGAGGATCCTACGCAGCGGTGGGCCTCGGCGGCTGGGCTGGGGCGGGAACTTGAGTTAGCAGCTGCAGTCACGGGGCAAGGGAGAGGCGAAGCTACAGTCTTGGCGCGCCAGCCTTGGGTGATGCTTGGCGCGGGACTCGGTCTTCTCCTGCTCCTGGCCATAGGCGGCTACAAGTGGCTTCACGAAGAACGCGCGCTTCCTCCGGTCGCATCCCAAGCAGATTGGGTGCAACTCACCGACTTTGCCGATTCGGCTGTTTCTCCGGCGCTTTCTCCGGACGGGCACATCCTGACTTTCATCCGAGGTGGGTACACGTTCTACGGCAAGGGAGAGATCTATGCGAAGGTATTGCCGAACGGCGAACCCGTGCAATTGACCCACGACGGAGCCATGAAGATGAGTCCGCAGTTTTCGCCAGATGGCTCAAACATCGCGTATACCACGCTCGAATGGAGCGCCGCGCAGGACGAGTGGCAGACCTGGGTTATCCCCGCGCTGGGCGGCGAGCCTCGCTTGATGCTCCCCAATGCCGAGGGCCTGACGTGGATCGATGGCGGACATTTGCTTTTCTCCGAGATCAAGTCGGGGCTCCACATGACCTTGGTGACGGCCACCGATACGCGCGACCAAATCCGCGACGTTTATGTACCGCCGGGCGATCGTGGTATGGCGCATCGCTCTGCTCTTTCGCCTGACCACAAGTGGGTATTGGTGGCGGAGATGGACAACGGAGGTTGGTTGCCTTGCCGACTTGTTCCTTTTGATGGGAGCACTACGGGGAAACCCATTGGGCCGCCAGGTGCCCGATGCACCTACGTGGCCTGGTCTCCGGATCAGACGTGGATGTACGTTAGCTCCGACGCTGGCGGCCGCTTCCATATTTGGAGGCAACGTTTCCCGGATGGCCAGCCGGAGCAGGTCACATCGGGCGTCACGGAAGAAGAAGGCATCGCTGTGGCACCCGATGGCCGCTCGCTGATTACTTCGGTCGGATTGCAACAAAGCACCCTCTGGGTACGCGACAGCAAGGGCGAACGGCAAGTCTCTTCCGAGGGTTATGCCGCATACCCGCAGTCCTCTCCGGACGGAAAGAGGCTGTATTATTTGGCCCTCCGCGAAAGCACTTTCGACCAATTGAACGTGTCTCTTCTAAGTGGAGAGCTTTGGGTCGCGGATCTTGAGACTGGTCAGAGCCAACGTCTGCTGCCCAACTTCCTGGTGACGGGCTACAGTATTTCACACGACGGAACGGAGGTCGTTTTTTCCGCCAAGGAGAAGGAAAACCGCCAGCACCTGTGGCTTGCTTCTCTCGCTCTTCGTTTTCCGCCTCGCGAGTTCTCCTCGCCTGCGAACGAAGACCAACCCCATTGGGATGCACAGGGCCGCATTTATTTTCGCGCCGCGGAGGGCAACTCGAACTACTTGTACCGCATGAACGCGGACGGCAGCAACCGCGTCAAGGCGCTTCCCGATCCGATTCTTGAGTTTCACGATGTGTCACCCGATGGGCGCTGGGCGCTGGTTGACCGAACTTTAGGTCAGGAGTCACCTCTATTCGCCAGTTCCCTCGATGACGGTGGTTCTGTGACAATTTGTCCTGGACTTTGCCTCGCGCAATGGACCTCGGATGGAGGGAGCTTCTCCGTTACCCTGGGGCTCCCGATGGGAGGTGAAGATACTCTCGTCGTACCTGTCTCACGCAGCAACAGTCTCCCAACTTTGCCATCCGGCGGCCTCCAGACGCGCGCGGACATGACGAGTGTTCCAGGAGCGAAAATTCTCGACGGTTTCATTACTCCAGGCCCCAAGGTAGGCATATTCGCCTTATTGCGTCGCGACGTTCACCGCAATCTTTATAGAATCCCCATTCAATAAAGCGTGATCTACGGGAGAAAAGAGGCGGGACTTCCGTGTCGACCCGCCCACATGGCCACGCTCCGCAGTAAGCTATTTTAAGGATACGCGCCGGCCCGTTGCCAACAGTGAGTGTCTCATTGACTTTCCGGGAAGAATCATCAATGAAAATATGCTAAAGATTTTTGGAGGGAACACTAGAATCAAAATCGTTAGTGTGGCTGAGCCAGTAACTTCGACAGTGGCGGGATTCGGTCGAGCTGCTTTTTCTAAGCCTTTTGCAGTCAGAAAAAATCTGGTGGACGTGGCCGGGATCGAACCGGCGACCCCCTGCTTGCAAAGCAGGTGCTCTCCCAGCTGAGCTACACGCCCTCGCTAAACGTTTGATCTTGGACAATTCTAATACAGCAGCGTGACAAGTGACCAGTTGCTCTTGCAACAAGGGCTCCCGGGAATTTGCCCGACGATGCGACATTCATACTTCGATAGCTGACGAATCGTTGTTGCTCAGCGCATGGTATTGTGCTGGCGGTGGGCGAAGGAGTAGATATCAGCAGAGCAGAAAACTGAGCCCGAAATGAGGTGCAATTTGCGAAAACTTTGGATGACGTTTGCATTTTTGGCTGGCGCTGCGATCCTGGTACCTGTGGCTCCGCGAGCGCAGTGGAGAACACCGTGGAGTTACAACCGCGGCGCGGCCGACGGTCCCCAGCATTGGGCGCATTTGGATCCCGAATACGCTG
This sequence comes from Candidatus Acidiferrales bacterium, assembly GCA_035934015.1. NCBI lineage: Bacteria > Pseudomonadati > Acidobacteriota > Terriglobia > Candidatus Acidiferrales > Candidatus Acidiferrales bacterium. Next base: position 81,444 of record DASYYH010000006.1, on the reverse strand, counting down.
CGTGTGACGGCAAAGAACAATCTCCGATCGACATTCGCAGCGCGGTGCCAGCGGATCTCCCTCCGCTGCGATTCGAGGACAAAAGCGGGCCAATCAACATCATCAACAACGGTTACACGGCCGTCCGCTTGGACTATGCGCCGGGAAACGGCAATTTTCTGGTCGTCGGAGACCAGCGCTATGAGCTTGTGCAATTCCACTTTCATCATCCGAGCGAAGAATACGTTCATGGGCGTCCCTCGGACATGGTGATACATCTGATGTACCAATCGAGCGACGGAAAAAATGCGGGCGTTGCCGTGCTGTTGAATGAAGGCAGTGCGAATCCCGTGGTCAGCGAACTTTGGAAATACATGGCGAAAACAAAAGGCCCGGCGCGTGTGATTCCGGGAGCTGAAGTGAATCCCGACGGGCTATTGCCGCGCGAAACCGGTTATTACATGTACATGGGATCCATAAGCGCTCCGCCGTGTACCGAGGGCGTGAAATGGTTTGTGATGAAGAGCCGAGTGCAGGTTTCGACGGCGCAAATCGCTGCGTTCGCCAAACTATACCCGCATGATGTGCGACCCCTTCAGCCGCTCGATGGACGGACCGTAGAGGAAACCAAATAGCGCGGAATTTTTCGGCGATGCGAGCGAGCATGGGCTATCATGTTTCGCTCTGAACTGACGATGATCAAACGCGATGCTCGCGCTGCGCATCGTCGCACGCATTTCATCTTAGGAGCGAACTCATGCGCCCATCGATGATCGTAATTTTCGCGGCACTTTTCGCGGCCACCGCTTCCGCGCAGTCCATTCCTAAAGCTATCTACACGGATCCACCCGCCGACGCGGCGCGTCCCGCGAAGATGACTGTGCTGCACATTCCCAGCCACGGCGTAAGAATCAACGGCATCGTTTATCAGCCCTCCGGAGCGGGGCTGCATCCAACGCTCGTCTTGTTTCACGGCTTACCGGGGAACGAAAAGAATCTCGACGTTGCGCAGGCCGTGCGCCGCGCTGGGTGGAATGCGGTGACGTTCAACTATCGTGGTTCGTGGGGCAGTCCGGGAGAGTTTCGTTTTGCAGGAAACTTCGAGGATGCCGATGCCGTCCTCGCGTATTTGCGCGCGCCGGAGAACGCTGCGCGGCTCGGAATTGACACGCATCGCATCGTGATTGCAGGTCACAGCATGGGCGGCTGGGTCGTCGTGCACACGGCGGCGCACGATCACGGTTTGTATGGCGCGATTCTTTTTTCTGCGGCGGACATGAGCAAGATTGCAGATGAGCCACACAGCCGTTTATTGGCATTGATGGCTGGAGACATGGAATCGCTTGCGGGCGTGACGCCGGAGAGCATGGTTGAAGAACTGCGCGCCATCGCAGGAAAATACCGGTTCGCCGACGCCGCGGCGGGACTTACGCAAACTCCGCTGCTCGTGCTGACGGCCAACGACGGACTCGCCGGTCAGGCCGATGCGCTCGTGCACGCCATTCAAGCGCAGGGCGGCCGCCAAGTTACGGAGATGCACTTCGATACCGACCACGGTTGGTCCGACCATCGCATCGCACTCGAAAGCGCGATCATCACGTGGCTTGACAAATTGCACTAATTCACCCGGCAAAAGCGCGGTCAAGTGAGATAGGACCGAACGAGGCGCGGTTGGCAGGGAAGCCAGATTCGCGTATGATAGAAGTTTGCGCGCGGACCTAGCGACGTCGCTGTGCACATCGGGCACAGCTTCGCAGACCGGTCCTGCGAAAGGGAGTCACCGAAATGAAAGAAGGAATCCATCCTGAATACCACGCTGTGAAGGTGCACTGCGCCTGCGGCAGCACGTTTGATACGCGCTCGACCTTCAAGGGCGATTTGATCCGCGTGGAAATCTGCTCGAGCTGTCATCCATTTTTCACGGGCAAGCAGAAGCTGATCGATACGGCGGGCCGCGTGGAACGCTTCCAGCGGAAATACGCGAACGCACCGAAGGCCGCGAAAAAGTAAGAGGAAGTTCAGAATTGTTTTTTCGCGCGCTCGCGCGGGCGGTGCGTGTGCCTGGCGCGCGATTCCGAAGCGAACGCTTCTTGACACTGCAAGAAGGCAAACCGTAGCATCAAGGAGTTGCGCGTGCCGGCGTAGCTCAGTGGCAGAGCGAGGGTCTCATAATCCCTAGGCCGTGGGTTCGATTCCCCCCGCCGGCACCAATTTTCTTCGTCCTTTCTCTTTGTCTCACACGTTGTATTCGTCTGCGAAGATTTTTTTCCTGCTGTCGTTTGTGCGATGCGAGTGCGGTTAGCGATTTGGCTTGCGGCGTAAAGCGGCGAGGGCGGCTTGGTCATCGGGGAGGAAATATCCGACGACGATGCCCATGGCGCCATCGTCGATGGGATTTCCGGTGGCGTTGTTGTAGGCGTCGGTGACTTCGATGACATCGCCCTTCGAGAGCGCAACGCCACCCTGCGCAGCGAAAGATCCCACAGGCATGGCGAGAACGTGCCCTGCGAGATCCGTTTTCGCAGCGAGATTCGCAAGCGTGATATTCGCGGTCGTGTCTTTCAAGACGAGCCATTCACCGTAATCGTGCAAGTGCCCGCCGACGCCGAGAAGTTTTCCGGAATAGCGCAATTTGAAATGACCGGTCCGCATGCTCTCCCCGGATGGCAGAGTGTAGCCGGAATCGCCGCAGCCCATCACGTCGAACCAGGCGGGATAGACGTCTTGCAGCGGAGGCTGATTGGCGTCGGAGATTTTGTAGTCCATGCGGACTTCGAGAAAAACATCGGGATAATTTTTGGCCGTTGGATTGGCGAACATCGCGCTGATGCGAATGCGATCGCCTTTGCGAACCGGATAGCCGAAGCCCGGAACGGCCGGCCAGTCGTTCATTTCGCCGCCCGCGCCAAAAATGTGTTCGTCTTTATTATGGCAAAGAAAATCGGGGCGTGCGGTATTGTAGAAAGCAGTGTGATGGAGGAGCTTATTGGGAAGCGGCACGCCGTGATTGTCGATGACGCGCGGATGATAAGCGACAAGCCAGCCATCGAAGGGAATCGTGAGAAAAAAAACTGGCGGTTGCGCGACGGTCATGTGGCTGGAGTGCGCGGGTAAGTTCAGAGGGCCGACGCGAACGGTCATTTGCTGTGCGGCTGCGTTATTTGAGATGCTGAGTTTGGCCGTCTTCGAAACGAGATGCTGCATCTCCATTGCATGCATCATCCCGTGATGTCTGACTTCCTGCTGCTCGGCCTGGGCCCAGCAAAGCGAAGAGACACACACCAACAGAGCCAAGATCCCAAACTTCATCCCGCACCCCAAAAACGCAGCGGTAATGATACCGCTGCATAAGATATTTGCGTAGCCTAAAGCGGCGCTGCGGACGGCGTGCGATAAACGCGAAGCAGAAAAAGAAAGGACAAGCGCGAACACAAGGCGAGGAAACGAAATTTGTGATCCCGCCCAGATGACATTTTTTCTCAGAGCTTATTTGCAGAGGTTTTCAGAATAGCCACGTAAACTGGAGTTATTCGAGCGACTGACTGCAGCAACTTTCACTTCGCTCTTCGAACGACGAGAACCGGACATGAAGCATGACGCACCACCGACTCGGCGACGCTACCGAGCAAAAGCCGCTCAACCCCGCCGCGTCCGTGACTGCCGATTACAATAAGGTCCGCAGGCCAGCTCTTCGCTGCGTCAACAATCTTGGTGGCAGGTTTGCCCATTTCAAGGAATTCAAGCGCAAGGGGGCTAGTTCCCGCACGCTCGCGAAAAGCCGAAAGCAGTCTCTTGGCCTCCTCCTTTTCCATCGCAATGAGCTTGTCCGCGGGGAGTCCAACATCAGGTGCCGCGCTGGCAACGGCTGTATCCACGACATGGATGAAAGCCAATTCCGCTCCGAGGGACTTCGCGAGCTCAATTCCTATATTGGCGGCGTGCGCAGCAAACGCGCTTTGGTCCACAGCGATAAGAATCCTCGCAAAGCTCATTGGATACTCCTCAGTGTGCGATCCGATCAAACAAAACTTGTTGGCTTCGGATGCCCGCGCAGCTTGCCGACTTAGCTTCCTTGCTTTGCGTTGACTGCTTCAGCGAACACCAAAACGCCGGAAGATATGAATCTTCAGACCGTCAACTACCAGCAGAAAGAGCAAGACGACAGCCAGCAGCGAAGCGATCAAAGACCAAGAAATGGACGCCATAAGAATACCACGCGCTGCGAGAATGCTTACCACCACTACGTCAGCCAGCGAGCTGAATACCAGCCATCGGCTAGGACGCGAATGCCAGACACGATTACGCTCACGCACGAGATAGACGTTGCCTTGACCGGTGAAAACCAACATGAGAAAAATCAGCGTCTGGAGTTGCCCAAGGGGCAGATGAAGGGCATCTTTGCCAACGAAAAACACCGTGAACGAAAGAATCAGCACGAGGCTTGCGAGCGCGCCAGCGGTAAGCATTAGAGTCCGAATCTGCCACCGGTCGGGTCGCGAGGAAAACGAGACGTGATCTGTAGCGATCGACATCGTGACGAAATCGTTGGTAAAAAGCAATAACACCACAAGCAGCGGCGTTATGACGAAGGTTCCCGTCAGAATAACGCCAGCGCTGAGGAAGACGGCAATTTCCAGCGTCTTGATGATCTTATTGAGGGTGTATGTCAGCATGCGCTGATAGATTCTGCGGCCCGTCTCGACGGCGCGCACGATGCCGGCCAAGCCAGTTTCAGTAAGGACCATGCTTGCGGCTGCTTTCGCCACGTCCGTCGCCGTGGAGACAGCGATGCCCGCTTCGGCTTGCTTCAGGGCAGGCGCATCGTTCACGCCATCGCCTGTCATGCCCACAATGTGCCCTTTGCGTTGCAGAGCTTCGACAAGCCGAAACTTATCCTCGGGAAAGACTCCGGCAAAGGCGTCATACTGTTCCGCTGCCTCGGCCGCACCTTCACGCAGAATTGCCGCGGGGCCGACTCGCTTGCCAATACCCACTTGGGCCGAGACGGCCTGAGCTGTGGCGAGTGCATCTCCCGTCACCATGATGACACGCACGCCGAGCCCCTGAAGGCTCTTCACGAGTTCTTCTGAATCTTCCCGAACAGGGTCCTCAAAACTAACGAAACCCACGAGCGTGAGCGAGTTATCCATGCCAGCCGCGACAGCGAGCACTCTCGCGCCTCCGGCCGCAAGCCTTTCGACGTTGCCAGCTCGTTCATGACCGTCTGTCGCCAACTGAATGAGGCTGTCCGGCGCTCCTTTGATGACTCGCAGTTTTCCGGTCGGCGCCTCATATACCGCTTCTGATCGCTTGGTGGATGGATCGAACGGAATAAACTGGACGCGCCGCGGAAGAGCGTCGAGCACCTTTTTCTCCTGCGCGGCTGCGAAAATCGCCAAGTCTATGGGGTCCTGTGTTGCTACATCGGATGCCAGGGCGGCCATTCGCAGCACTTCTTCGGCACTTCGACCTTCGACCGGACAAATGTCCGCTACGCGGAGCTGATTCTGGGTAATCGTTCCTGTTTTGTCCGTGCACAAGATGTCCATGGCCGCAGCTTCCTCGATTGCGGAAAGCCGCGTGACCAGAACCGCGTTGCGCGACATCTCTAGCGCGCCAAAGGCCGTTGCCACTGTGAACGTTGCTGGCAATGCCACCGGCACCGAGGCCACCAGAAGAATCAGTGCGAATGGCAAGACCTCCGTCCAGGGTAGATGCGAGAGGCCCGCGTAGACCAGCATGATTGCGACAAGTATGGCATCGAGGACGACAAGATATTTCACAATCGAAAAAATCACTCGTTGCAAGTGGCTTACAGTCTTGGCGGTCTTCACCAATTGGGCAGTCTTGCCAAAGTATGTGTGTTCTGCGGTTGCGGTCACTTCACCGGTTGCCTCGCCTCGCTTGAGCCGCGAGCCGGCGTAGACAATCGCTCCTGCGGACTTCTCAACCGGAAGCGATTCGCCAGTCAACTCTGACTCGTCAGCTAGCAGGGCACCTTCGACGAGGTGAACATCGGCGGGAGCAAGGTCACCCAAGCGCAGGTGAATTACATCTCCAGGAACAAGCTGATCGGCGGGAACGAGTTTCCATTGCCCGTCACGTCTCACGCGAGCTTGTACGCAAAGGCGATTTCGCAAGAGAGCCAGAGCACGATTTGCTTGGTTCTCCTGGACGAAGCTCAGGACGGAATTAAAAACGAGCAAGCCGCCGATAATGGGGGCTTCATCCCACTTGTGCACGAGAATCTCGAGCACAATGGTCGCTTCGAGCATCCAGGGAACGGGCGCCCAAAATTTGGCAAGGAACGTCAGTACCGGCCGGCGTCGTTCTTGCTCGACGCGGTTCGGGCCATATCGTTGCAGCCGCGCGTGAACCTCAGCGGTCGTCAGTCCTGCCACCATTTCCATATCGCTCAACACATTCCCTTCCTATACCGCAGCAATTCTACCGTCGATAGGAAAGTTTTGACTCGCCGACCTGCACTCAGCGTCGGCAGCCTCCAGGCCAACCGGATGAACTGACGCGTTACATTTTTCCTTTTCGCCGCGCATTTGCTTTGGCGGTGCTTCGACGGGTAGCAGAAGGCAGAGCTGGCATAGTCTTCGGCGCGATCCCGGCAGCGCATGAGCGCGGATTGCATGAGTGCGTGGCACGGGAAAGGCCTGGTCGCCCGTAAGTGATAGTGTCCGAAATCGCAAAATTTTTCAAAAAGTCGAAAGAATAAGCGATTAGAAACGGGTCCGGGTGTTTGTTTTGTGTGAGTTAGGGTCAGTTCTAATTCTTCATAGGACAAGCGATTAGAATTGACTTTCGAGAGAGTTACGGGTGGCTTGGGGCGGATCGGGAGGGCTAGGCGGAGAGGAGACTCCACCGTGAACCTCTTACGGATGCTGTGAGAGCCGAGTTGACAGTGCTAACCATGCGCTACACTTGTAGCAGAAGTTAATCAGGATGTCAATAGAAAAGGCGCTAGGTCAGTTCGAATTTTGACTCCTTGTGTCACGATCAAGAAAATTCAAACTGACCCAGCGCCAGCCCGGAAGATGCTCAAGGTTCTCTCCGGCCGTATTATTTAAGCTCGGATATGACGAAGATGAAAAGACGGGAAACCAAGAGAATGCTCGTACATCCCGTGAGGTTCTATATGAGGGTTCAATGAAGCGACGGGTGAGCAAGTGCTGGGCCTCGTGTCTCGGGGAGTGCTCCAGCCCAATCAGCGGTGAAGACGTCCTCACCAGCGGTCTTTTTCACGAAACGCAAATTAAGGTTAAAGGCTTTTCTTGGTGTGCCGATGACTTCAGGACAATCGGCATAAACAGCTTCACAAAGAACGTGCTTTGCGTGAAGCATAATTCCATGCTTTCCGAAACTGATAACTGCGCGATCACGCTGCGCGACGCCGTTCGCGGCGTAGTCCAGCTCATAGAGGCCCGGGAAAAGCTCCAACCACAAGAGTGGCAGTTCGAGGAATTCCACGTAAGCGGTCCTTTGCTTGAAAGGTGGTTCCTCAAGACTCTCATTACCTTAGCCGTTGATAACAGTGCGCCGATTGGTCGGGCCTCCTTTCGTGCCGGAGAACCGGCGCGCTCGTTAGTCAGGATCGCGTTTGGGACAAAGACATTCAAGCCACACGCAGGCCTCTACTGGATAGGCAAGGCGGGCAAGAAAGAATTCATCGAGGGATATGAGGTCGGCACGTTCACGGACCAGAGCAACCGGGTTGCGGGAGCAAGGTTCGGCATCTGCGGGCTTGAATTCATGCTAATCATTGATGCGGGGCCAACGGTTGAGGCGCTTCCCAGGCATTGCTGTTACAGACCCGAGACAATTGCATTTGACGTCCATGATCGCACCTCTCATGCTATTCGCCTAGACTGGTAGTTATCGTCGGGGATTTCGTAGTGGGCTATCGCGACGTCAACGTGCAAAAAGTGAGGGCGCGACGGCGGTGAAGCCGAAGCGCCCTCAAAATCGAGCCGTAAGTTTACAGGGTTTACGGGTCAATGAGGCGACTCAATCGCCTTGCGGCAAATCGCGTCTTCCAAACTGATGCGTCAACCTGCGAGCTTCATCGCCCAGTCAACCGTTGTCAGAAGCCCGAAAGCCGCTGCGAACGGCGAAGCAACGTTGAAGCCTCGGAGCTTTTCAGCACAGCCAGCGCTGCAACGCCGCGAAGCGAATGCAGCTTCTGATCCGTGCCGTAGCTTCTCTGAGCTTCACTTTTGCGCGGAACTGCGCAATCGCGGTCAGGCGGCTGCGCATTCTGCGCGGAATCGTGAAGTCCTTATCCTTCCCGATCAGGTTCGGAATCGCGAAAACGGTGAAGTAATCGCGAACTCTGAGCCGGACCGGGAAGTCTTCCAATCTTCCGGTCCAATCTGCGCGCAAAATAATCCTGTGGCATTGCGGCGTCAATAGAAATCGCGGAAAAAACCTGTGCAAAATTGCGGATGACTGTGGAAAAACTTCGCGCGGGTGAGGCGCGCGACAGGAAGAAATATTTTGCGACGTGAAGCGCCATTCGGTCGCGCTCGCCGCAGCGAGCAAGCTCAGGACAAGCTGCACTCCAAAAACGCAGAAGCAGATCCCTCGCTGAAAGCGCTTCGGGATGACAACGAAAGGCAAAACGCAGCGGCCCGATAAGTCCGATCGGGCCCTACAAAAGCAACGGCCAAAAGCGACAGCAGGTCCCTGCCCATGGCAGGCGAGCCTCACCGCCATCCCGCGGCAACAGCGGGCTGGGTTCGGGATGACAACCAAAGGCGACGGGCGCAACCCCTCGTGCCTCGGTGCAAACAAGCAGCGCCTCGCCACGGCGAGCGAGCCCTACAAAAGACAAACACACACAAGCTGAGAGCCCGTGTGTGGCGGGTGGGCGCGCGCCACCCGAGAAAACCAGTCCGGGCGCAGCAAGCAGCGCACCTATGAAAGGCAAACGCAAACGGGCTGAGGCCGCGACCTCATTAACTGCATTTACGAGTGGTTTTGAACGTTTGCAACTAACGCGGAGCGGCGGAAGATTTTTTGGCGAAGACGCGGGAAAAAAGCGCATCGACGGATTTGAGCTGGCGGCGAAGATCGAAAGTGTGTTCGAGATTTTTCGCGTCGAGAAACTTTGTGATGTTAGGATCGGCGGCGACGCGATCGCGGAAACTGGTTTCTGTTTCCCACGCGGCCATGGCGTGCGCCTGGACCCACTTGTAGGCGTCTTCGCGCGGCGCGCCGTGCTCGACGAGATCCTGCAAAAGCTGGCCGGAAAAAACCAACCCCTGCGTGGAATCGAGATTGCGACGCATGCGCTCGGGAAAGACTTTCATTTTTTCGACGATGGCGCACATGCGGTCGAGCATGTAGTCGGCGAGAATCGTGGAATCGGGGAGAATCACGCGCTCGACGGAGCTGTGGGAAATATCGCGCTCGTGCCAGAGTGCGATGTTTTCCATGGCGGCGACGGAATTCGCGCGGACGACGCGCGAGAGGCCGCAGACCTGTTCGCAACTGACGGGATTGCGCTTGTGCGGCATCGCGGAACTGCCGCGCTGGCCGCCGCCGAAAGGCTCTTCGGCTTCGCGAACTTCGGTGCGCTGGAGATGGCGAATTTCGAGCGCGATGCGTTCGAGAGACGCGGCGAGAATGGCGAGAGCGGCGAGATAATTCGCGTGGCGATCGCGCTCGATGACCTGCGAAGAAATCGGCGCGACGGCAAGGCCAAGACGCTGGCAGATTTTCTGCTCGATCTCCGGGCCCAGATGCGCGCAGGTGCCAACGGCGCCGGCGATTTTTCCGACGGCCATCTCCGCGGCAGCGGCGCGAAAACGCGCGAGATCGCGGCGATTTTCGTCGTACCAATTGGCAATTTTGAGGCCGAAGGTGATGGGCTCGGCATGGACGCCGTGGGTGCGGCCGATCTGCGGCGTGTCCTTGAATTCCCAGGCGCGACGCTCGAGGATTCCGGCGAAGCGTTCGATTTCCTTTTCGATTTTCGCGGAAGCTTCGCGCACGAGAAGCGCCTGCGCGGTGTCGACGACGTCATTGGACGTGAGGCCATAGTGCAGCCAGCGAGCGGATTCAGGATTGCCGACGGAATCGCCGACGGCGACGGTGAAGGCAATGACGTCGTGGCGGACGCGCGATTCGATTTCGAGAATTTTGGCGACGTCGATTTTGGCGCGTTCGCGCAATTGCGCGGCGGCTGCGCGAGGGACGATTCCGGCGTCAGCGAGAGTGTCCGCTGCGGCGAGCTCGACTTCGAGCCACTTTTGAAATTTATTTTCTTCGGTCCAGATGCGGCCCATTTCGGGGCGCGTGTATCGCTGAATCAACGCTCGTTCTCCTGGTCTTCGCGGCGGCGATGCAGACGCGCGTCCAGCCGCCGAACCGATTTCGCTAGATGAAATTGGAATGCTTTTCCCTTCTATGATAACCGAAAACGAGGGCGGTACGGGAGGAAAGCAATGGCATTGGGCGAAGCGAGTGGCCCTTGCGAGATTATGCGGGATGCAAACGCTGGCGGATGGGGATGACGCGATTTTGCTTGTGAGATTCGAAGCGCATCAAGGGGACGACGCGCGCATTGGCTGGAGCGGGATTCGCGAGGTTGCGCGGGGCCGGACTCGATGGCTCCGGGAAATACTCCTGGTTTCCGAACGTGCGCTCCGCTTTTTGAATCAAGTCCCAGCGGCTGGGCACGCCAAATTTTCCGAGGAGGGAGGAGACGTGAAATTTCACGGTGCGGATGGAGATATTGAGGCGATCGGCGATTTCCTTGTTGCCGCGATTGCGCATGACTTCCTTTAGAACTTCGCTTTCGCGAGGACTCATGGCAATCGAGCAGGAAAGTTCGCGGCCGAGTTTGAGAAGATCTTCGGCGTGGCGCGTGATGCGGTCGATGAGCCCATTGTGCGCGGGAACGCAGACGCAATAATCCTGAGGCAATTCGCCGCGGGCCATACAACCGAGGGCCAGCAAGCTGGCGGCGCGGCCAACAGCCGCTTCGGCATCGCCATTGACTTCGACCTGAAAACGGCGCGAGCCGGTGCGCTTGTCACAAAAAATCAGGAGATCGGGCTGGCGCAGAAGAGTTTTCTTGCGATTCCTAGCTTGCTTCGCGTCCTTGGAAGGGAGAAGACGGTGCGGCTTCGGACTCTTTCGAAGAATTTCTGCCCCCCTTGCAGCCGGAATGGAATTTTTGCCGGGGGGTGAGTCTGGACCGGTTTAAAAATTCCGTTTGAGTTTATGCCATCCGATAAAGCGAAGCGAGGCAGCTATGAAAGCGACAGATATTTAGAGAACAAGTAGAGTCAAAAGTTCCCAGACCAATCCCCGCGAAAAGTCGAGCAATTTTCAGGCCGCGAGAAAGAAAAATCTAAAGTATTCGGATATCAGGACTTTACGCGCAGGCGATCCGGGAAATCAGGGATCGCGCCGGGAGAAAATTGCACGCACCGCGCAAATTTTTCTGGGCAGAAGTGCAGGTTGAGGAGTTGGAAGGAAGCGAAAAATCCTACAAATTCAGCGGACCGAGGGGCACGCGCTGAGAAGCGATGAGAAGTTCACCTTGAAAGGCAGATTCAATCGGGCGACTGTGGAGCGCCTCCTTGGCGAAAAAGTCGACTATGTTGGGATCGTTATTGATTTCAGAAACGTGAGCAAGGACCAAGTAACGCGCGCGGCCGTCGAAGCCTTCAACGCTCTCTGCGTCAGCCAAATACTCGCTCACCTTTTGATTGGAAAGATGGCCATTCCTAGCCATGATGCGCTGTTTTAGGTACCAGGGATACGGGCCAAGCTTGAGCTTATCGAGATCATGATTGGACTCGAGGATCAGGCAATCGGCTTCGCGAAGATGAAGCTTGACGTGTCGAGGTAGATCGCCGAGGTCGGTGACGATGGCGACCTTGGTGCCGTTGGCGCGAAAGGCGTAGCCGACGGGATCGGCGGCGTCATGAGGCACGGAAAACGGAGAAACTTCAATGTCGCCGACGGTGAAACGCTCGCCGGCGCGAATGTGCTCGACACGCGCCATTTTCTTGCTCGAACCTTCCGGCAGGGTTTTGAGAATTTCAACGCAGGTAGCTTGCGTGAGGTAGGCAGTCGCCTGCCAATGGCTCAGGAGTTGCGGCAGGCCGCTCGAATGGTCGGTGTGCTCGTGGGAAATCAGAATGCCGTCGATGCGTTCGGGAGACTTGCCCAAAGCGGCCAAGCGGCGAAGAGTTTCCTTGCGGCCGAGGCCGGCGTCCACCAGGAGGCAGGTACGCTCCGTTTCCAGCAAGGTGGCGTTGCCGGAACTGCCGGAGGCCAGAATGGAAACGCGTAAGCTGATGCGCCCTCGCTAGCCGTTCGAGCCCGCAACGGCCTGCAAGGCATGATGGCAAAGCGAGGAAGATACGTCAATGGGAACGGATGGGAAATTGCGCGGAGAGAATCGCTTGTTGGCCGAGTTCAGCAGGCGAAATGAGAAGAAGTGAGAGTGAAGCCGTCCAAATCACCCAGAATTGCGGCGGAGACGCGGGCGGATTGAAAGATTTCGCGGGCCACATCCTGGATTTCCGGTGCGGTGACCGCTTCCATCGCGGCGATGCGTTCTTCAATGGGCGTGTATTCGCCGAAATAGAGATATTGCCGGGCGAGATCGCTCATGCGCGCGCCACTGGACTCGAGCGAAAGGAAGGTTGCACCCTTCAGATTGGCTTTTGAGCGGGAGAGCTCTTCGTCGCTGACGGCATTCTCCTTCAAATCGCTCAATTCGCGAAACACGGAGGCGACCAAGCGCTCGACAGTGGCGAGACTTGTTCCCGCATAGATGGACAGGATGCCGGCATCGCGATAGTGATTCGCGTCGCTGAAAACCGCATAGGCAAGACCCTGCTTTTCGCGGATGTTCTGGAAAAGGCGCGAGGACATTCCGCTGCCGAGGAGATTATTCAACACCATGGCGGCGTATCTTTTGGAGTGCGTCACACAATAAGCCGGCACACCGAGGCAGAGATGCACCTGCTCCAATTCGCTCTTGGAGCGCGCGACGATCTCCGCGCGCGGCACGGGCGCCGACGGAGCGGTGGCGTGTCCAGTGCTTGAAGGGACGCGATTGGCGAAGCGCGGCGCGATTAAATCGAGCATTTGCGCATGGGAGACATTGCCAGCGGCGGTGATCATCATATTGTCCGGCGTGTAGCACTGGCGAAACCAGGATTGGATGACGCCGCGGTCAAATTTCGGGACTGTGTCCGATGTTCCAAGGATGGGCCGACCGAGCGGATGATGTCCCCAGAGATTTCTGGAGAAAATCTCGTGGACGAGGTCTTCGGGATTGTCCTCGACCATGCGGATTTCTTCGAGAACGACGGAGCGCTCGCGGGCAATTTCGTCTTCCGGAAATTGCGGATCGAGAACCATGTCGGCGAGGACATCGAAGGCGATGGGAAGATGCTCGTCAAGGACGCGCGTATTGAAGCAGACCATCTCTTTGGCGGTGAAGGCGTCGACCATACCGCCGACGCGATCGACTTCGCGGGCGATATCCTCGGCAGTGCGGCGCGAAGTGCCCTTGAAAACCATGTGTTCGAGAAAATGGGAGATGCCGCACAGCTCGTGCGGTTCGCGACGCGCGCCGTCGCGAACCCAAATGCCTGCGGACACGGAACGCATGTACGGCATTGTTTCCGTGACGACAAGAAGGCCGTTGGGTAAAGTCGTTTTCTCGATTCTCCGCGCTTCGCTGGTCATATATTCAGGACGAACAACTCCTAGCCATCTTTATCCATTGTGTCACGACAGCAGCGGAATTGCCCTTCGGAAACGCCACGGACTTTCCGCGCATCAACGGAAGCGCAGCGGGCACGCTTGGAAACAAGTATAACGTGCGGGGCAGTGCCGGCGAAAGGCATCGCGTTTTGGCGGCGTGATATCATCTCAAGAAAGTGACGCGCCGTGCGTGAATTCGAAAACAATTCGGTGCATTCGCAGCGCTTCAATCTGCTGGACAAATCGAGCGAGGAATTGCGCGAGCTTGCCATGTCGCTGGGAGAGCCGGGGTATCGCGGCGCTCAGATTTACGGCGCGCTCTATGCGGAGCATAAGACCGAAATCGCGCAGATGACGGCGCTTCCAGCGGCGTTTCGCGCGAAGCTCGCGGAGATTGCAGAAGTGCGCTTGCCGGCCATCGCGCGGACGCACCGTTCGGCAGACGGAACGATTCGATATGTGCTGCGGCTAGCGGATTCGAGTGAGAGGAAGGCAGCGACGATTGAGACCGTTTTCATGCCAGAAGAAAAACGCCAAACGATTTGCGTTTCGACGCAGGCGGGCTGCGCGGTGAATTGCCAGTTTTGTCTTACGGCGACGCTCGGTTTGATACGGAATCTTTCGGCTGGCGAAATTCTCGGGCAGATTCTGGTTGCGCTCGGCGAAAATCGCGACGCGCTCAAGCCGCAAACGAATGTGGTGCTGATGGGACAGGGCGAACCGCTGCTGAATTACAAAGCGGTGATGGCAGCGCTGAGAATTCTGCTGGACACGAAAGGGCTGGGGATTTCGCCGAAGCGCGTCACGCTTTCGACGAGCGGAATCATTCCGGGGATTGAGCGACTCAGCAAAGAAAAAGTGCGACCGAAGCTGGCGATTTCACTGAACGCGGCAAGCGACGAGAAACGCAACGCCATCATGCCAATCAATCGCAAATACCCGATTGGAGATTTGCTCGAAGCGTGCCGGAAGTATCCGCTGCGGACTTGGGAGCGATTGACGTTCGAGTATGTGCTGCTCGGCGGATTCAACGATACGCCGGAAGATGCGCGGCGGCTGGCGAAACTTGTCGCACCGCTGCGCGCGAAAGTGAATCTGATCCCGTGGAATCCGGGGGAATTGCCGTACCGGCCACCAGATGCCGAGCGCATTGAGGAATTCCGCAAAATTCTGGCGGACAAGGGACAGATGGCATTTGTGCGCTATTCGCGCGGGCAAGACGTGATGGCGGCGTGCGGGCAACTGGCGCTGGTGGAGACGCGGTCGTGACTCGCGTCCTGTGACCCGTGAAGCCTGAATACTCGCGCAAGAAGATTGTGCGATAGGTAGGAAAGAACGAAGAACGCGACTGTTTTGTGGAAGCTGAAGCTCCGACCCCTAAAAAGCAGGGCACAGACATCTACATTCCTGCTTGAGCTTGCCTGCAGGCGGTGTGTCCAATTAGATGATTGCGATGGCAGCCATCATGCGGCCGGTCTGGGCTTCGCGGCGATAACTGAAGAAGAGATCGGTGCGGCAGGAAGTGCACAAGTTCACAGCGAAAATATTCCTGGATGCGACGCCAGCCGCAGCAAGGATGGCCGAATTCGCGGCATGCAAATCGAGATGGCATCGCGGAGGAGGCGGCTCATGGCCCGGCGGCATCATCGTGAGCCACGGGAGAGGATTCGGGTCTTCGCCGGAGGCGAGGACGTCGAACGGGCCATCGAACCAGTCGCGCGCCTGCGGAAATTGCGCAGCGAATTCCTTGACGACCTCGGGGCCAACTTCGTAGCAGCAGCGGCCGATTCGCGGGCCGAGAGCGGCGAGAATGTCCGAGGGGCGCGTGCCGAACTCCATCTGCATGCGGCCGATTGTTTTCGCGGCGATGCGCGCGAGCGTGCCGCGCCATCCGGCGTGTACGGCGGCGACAGCGCGGTTGCGCGGATCGACGAGCAAAATCGGTATACAGTCGGCGGTCTGGATGCTGAGAAAAAGATGCGGCGTGCGCGTGGCAAGTGCGTCGCCTTGACAGATGTCCGAAGGAACCGAGCTGACAACGTGCACAACATCGGAATGAATTTGCCGAAACGCAATGAGCGCTGAGGACTTCGCGCCGAGAGCTTGGGCAAAACGGCGGCGATTTTCGGCGACGGATTGGCGACGATCCCAGTCCGTGAAACCGAGATTGAGCACAGATTCTTTTTTCGCGCTGCCGCTGGAGGATTTTTCGAGTTGGCTCACGCCGCCCGGACGAGTGCTAAAGCCATGGACGAGCCAGCTGAATTTTTTCAGCGGAATGGCTTCGAGAATCTGAAGGCCCGCAGCGCGACGAAACTTCCAGTGCTTATCCAGCGCGGGCAAATGACGGCCGGCAGGTTTCGGTGGTCTTCTTTTTGCGATGCGAGCGATGGGCACGATGAACTCCACGGTTTCTCGAGCGTTTGACATTATAATGCTCGCGGGCGGTTGGGCGAACCAAGGTGCGATTTTGTTTTGGGCGCGGTCTCGGGTGAAAACTCAGAAATGATCGTCGGAATCGGCGCAGATATTGCGGAAATCGACCGCGTGGAGGCGGCCATCGCGCGGCACGGGCGGCCGTTTCTTGAGCGTGTGTTTACGCCGGTGGAAATCGCACACTGCGAACGGCACAAAGCGAAATTCGAACGCTACGCCGCGCGTTTTGCGGCCAAGGAAGCGGCGATGAAAGCGCTGGGGACAGGCTGGAGAAAAGGCGTGCGCTGGCGGGACATCGAAGTGAAAAACGAAGCGAGCGGCAAGCCCGGACTCACGCTAGAAGGCCAAGCGGCGGAGCATGCGGCGCGGCTAGGAGCAAAACACATCCTGCTTTCCATCACGCACAGCGGAAATCTGGCGTTCGCGCAAGTCATCCTGGAAAGCTAGAGCCTCGGCGGGCATCGCTTCGAGCGCGGAAATGCGATCATTGAAAATTACATCGAGCCATTCGTTGCGCGGCCAAAGTCCGCGGACGCAAAGTTTCAAATAATTTCCGCTGAGCGCTTCGGTCGAGTCCGCGCCCTGACGTCCCAACGTGAGCACACGAAGAGTTGTGCCATCTTGGGCGGCGCGAAATGCGGCGAGTTTGCGCTGGCCCAGAGCGCGCAATTCGCGCGCACGGCGATGAATTTCCGAGGGAGAAACGTGTTCGCCGAGCATGGCGGCTTCGGTGCCCGGACGAGGAGAAAACGAAAACACGTGCAGATAGCTGAGCGGCAATTCTTCGAGGAATTGCATGGTCACACCATGTTCTTCTTCAGTCTCGCCGGGAAAACCGGTGATGACGTCCGCACCGATGGCGGCATAGGGAAGGCGTTCGCGAATCAATTCGACGCGGCGGGCGTAATGGGCAGCGCGATACCAGCGATGCATTGCGCGAAGGATGCGGTCGGAACCGGATTGAAGCGGCATGTGAAAATGCGGGGCGATACGGTCGGATGAGGCGATGATCTCGATGAAATCCTGCGTGACGTCCATCGGCTCGATAGAGCTGAGGCGCAAGCGCTCGAGCGACGTTTCGTTGAGAATCTGGCGAAGCAATTCCTGAAGCGATGTCCGCGATGCAAGATCACGCCCGTAGCTGCCGAGATCTATGCCGCTCAGAACGATTTCGCGCGCGCCAGCCTTAATCAAGCGGTGGATTTCAGCGACTACGCGCTCCGGCGCGAGGCTGCGGCTCCGACCTCGGACGAGCGGAATCACGCAGTAGGAGCAGCGATGGTTGCAACCGTCCTGAATTTTCAGCGTGGGGCGCGTGCGACTGCCCGTGGCATCCGGCGCGGCGACGAGAATTTCCTTGATTGAGGCCGCTTCGCCGCGAAAGATGCGCGCGGCGTGCAGCGATGAAGTCAACCGGCCGAGTGGCACGACATCGGCGCGAGGATCATTCGAAATGAGATCGGGTGCGCGGGAAGAAATGATGGAAGAAAGCGCGGACTGATGCGAATTGCCGATGACCAAAGAGACGCCTTCGAGCGCGGCCAATTCTTCTGGAGCGCGCTGAGCGTAGCAGCCAGTGACGACGATGCACGCGCAGGGATTTTCACGATGAATGCGGCGAACGGCGTCGCGAGCTTGCGCGTCGGCAGCAGCAGTGACCGTGCAGGTGTTGAGAACGACGAAGTCGGCGGCGCGATCGGATTCAGCGGCGGCGTACCCGCGCCCCTTGAGATCGAAAGAGATGGCGGAAGCGTCCGCCTGCGTGGCGCGGCAGCCGAAATTATGAATGAAAAATGTCGCCACGCGGAATGACCTACCTTGTTCCCGGCGCACTGGTGGAAACAGACGCATAGGCCTGGCAATACCAGTCCCAAGTGAGGCGCAATCCCTCTTCGAAATTGACGAGAGGACTATAGCCGAGAAGTTTTCGCGCGGAGGAAACGTCCGCGAGGGAATGGAGAATGTCGCCTGTACGCGGTGGGTCGTACTTCGCGGCGATTTGTTTACCGCAAATTTGGGAGAGCAACTTCAGAACGTTATCGAGGGTGGTCCGTTCGCCGGTGCCTCCATTGAACACTTTGCCGGAAGCGCCGGGGGCCTCACAGGCGCGCAGGGTAATGTCCACCACGTTGTCGATATACGTGAAATCGCGTGACTGTAAGCCATCTCCATAAACGACGGGAGAAACACCCTGAAGAACGGCGAGCATAAAGCGCGAAAGGACGCCGGAATATTGCGAGGTGGGGTCCTGGCGCGGGCCAAAAACATTGAAATAGCGGATGGAGACGTTCTCGAGGCCGTAAACACGGCCGAAAACCTGCGCGTAGATTTCACCGACGAGTTTCGTGACGCCATACGGGGAAATGGGCGCGGAGGGCATGGTTTCGACTTTGGGAAGCGTTTCCGATTCGCCATAGGCGGAGGAGGAAGCCGCGAAAACGAAACGACGGACTTTAGCGTCGCGCGCGGCCACCAGAACATTGAGCGTACCATCGATATTGACGCGATTGGTGTCCAAAGGCTCCGCGACGGAGCGCGGAACGGATGTGCGCGCGGCGAGATGCAAGACGTAGTCCGCGCCACGACATGCTTCCTGCGCAGCCTGCAAATCGCAAATGCTGCCGCGCAGCAACCGAATTTTGTCACGTACGCCTGCGAGATTTTCTTCCTTGCCGGAGGAAAAGTCATCGAGGACGGTCACTCTGCGGCCGCGGCGAACGAGTTCATCCACGATGTTGGAGCCGATGAAGCCCGCGCCGCCGGTCACAAGGTAATTCACGAGATGATTTCTCCCCAATGCACAAAAGCTCAAAAATTATGCACGGTTGCGAGAAGGATTGCAAAATTCAGTATACGCAAGAACCGCGTTGCGCCCGCTGCTGACCCAACCGAGCCATAAGAATCAACCTAACAGTGCACCACCTTCCCATGATGCTTGGAGACGCGGCGGGTAGCATTGCGCGTGTCCACGACCAATTTCGAGGAGGCTACGATCATGTCGTAATCATAGGAAGAGTGATCGGTGGCGATGAGCACGCAATCGAAAGAGGCGAGCGCCGCTGGATCGAGCGGTGTGGATTTCATTTTGGAGTAATCGTAGTGGCGCATTTTATGCAAGGCGGGGAAATACGGGTCGTTGTATTCGATGAGCGCGCCGCCTTCCTGCAGCAACTGCATGAGCTTCAATGAGGGTGATTCGCGCAAATCGTCGATGTCTTTCTTGTAGGCGACTCCGAGCACCAAAACGCGCGAACCATTCAGACTCTTGCGCTGTTCATTGAGTGCTTTTGTCACAGCTTCGACAACGTGATAAGGCATGGAGGTGTTGATTTCACCGGCGAGCTCGATAAAACGCGTGGCGAAGTCGTATTCGCGCGCCTTCCAAGAAAGGTAATAAGGATCCACGGGAATACAATGGCCGCCGAGGCCGGGACCGGGATAAAACGGCATGAAACCGAATGGTTTCGTGGCGGCGCTGTCGATCACTTCCCAAATGTCGACGCCCATGCGCTGGCAGAGAAGCTTGAGCTCGTTGACGAGAGCGATGTTGACGCAGCGGAAGATGTTCTCGAGGAGCTTGGCCATTTCCGCTGCGCGGGTGGAGCTGACCGGAACGACTTTTGCGACAATTTGGCCGTATAGATTCGCAGCAGCCTTGCCACTGGCGGAATTGACGCCGCCGACGACTTTGGGGATTTGCGCGAGACCAAAATGCTTGTTTCCGGGGTCTTCGCGTTCGGGCGAGAAGGCCAGAAAAAATTGGCCAGTCGAGGATTTCGCGCCGCGTTCGCTTTCGAGCGGGCATCGCAAGCCACCCTTCTCGAGGATGGGGAGGACAAGCTCTTCTGTTGTGCCGGGATACGTGGTGCTTTCGAGAACGATGAGCTGATCAGCCTGAAGGTGGGGGGCAATCGAACGCGCTGTGTCTTCGACATAGGAGAGATCCGGCTCGCGGCGCTCATCGAGAGGAGTCGGAACGCAGATCAGGACAGCGTCCATGTCGCGCAACTTGGCGAAATCCGTTGTCGCGGAAAAACCATGGACGCGGACGTGCTTGGCAATCTGTTCGGCAGAAATGTGCTTGATGTAGGATTCGCCGCGATTGAGCTTTTCAACCTTGACAGGATCGGTATCGAAACCCCAAACGTGGTGCCCAGTCTCAGCAAAGCGCAGAGCCAACGGCAGACCGACATAGCCGCAGCCAATGATGCCGATCTTCAGACCCTTCTGAGAAAACGATTCCGGTGTACGTCCAGCCATCGCAGGGTCAGCTCCTGAACCATACTGAAAAGAATTGTATCCCAAAGCTAAGCATCATCTCACAACGACAATTATGATGACAGTCGCGGAGAAGTGGCGGGTGAAGCTCAGGCGTCGGGATCGTAATTGAGATTTGGCGCAAGCCAGCGCTCGACTTCGCGGAGGTCCATGCCCTTGCGGCGATGATAGTCTTCGACTTGATCGCGATCGATTTTGCCAACGGCAAAATAACGAGATTGCGGATGCGAGAAATACAAGCCGCAAACCGACGCAGCAGGATACATGGCGAAACTTTCCGTGAGATGGATGCCGGTGTTTTTCTCCGCGTTGAGCATCTCGAAAAGTTGGCGCTTCTCTGTGTGGTCAGGCGAGGCCGGATAGCCGGGCGCGGGACGAATGCCGCGATAGCGCTCGCGAATGAGATCTTCGTGGGACAATTTTTCACTACTGCCGTAACCCCAGGCGTCGCGAACTCTTTTGTGCATGAGTTCGGCCAGGGCTTCGGCGAGGCGATCGGCGAGCGCCTTGGTCATCAGAGCGTTGTAGTCGTCATGGGCCTTCTCGAAATTCTTAACGATGGATTCGATGTTGATACCAGCAGTGACGGCGAAAGCGCCCAGGTAATCGCACAAACCAGTTTCCTTTGGAGCGATGAAATCCGCGAGGGCAAAGTCCGCTTCGCCTTCGGGTTTGGCGATTTGCTGACGCAGCGTGTGAAAAGCGGCGATGACGCGCGATCGGGAATCGTCGGCGTAGATTTCAATGTCTTCGAGGACGCTATTGGCAGGGAAAAAGCCAATGGCCGCGCGCGCAATGAGCAATTTTTCGTTGACGATGCGTTTGAGCAAGTCTTGCGCGTCATGGAAAAGTTCTTTGGCGCGCGGGCCGACTCCTTCCTCATCGAGAATCCGCGGATAGATTCCGCGCAGCTCCCAGGCGTGGAAAAAAGGCGTCCAGTCGATGCATGGGACGATTTCGTCCAAAGCGACGGGCGCGAAAACGCGCACTCCCGTGAATGAAGGCTGCGGCGGCTCGTAAGAGGACCAATCGAACGTGGGCTTTCGCCGACGGGCTTCCGCGAAACTGAGAAGCTGCTGCGTCTTTGGGCCAAGATGCTTTTCGCGGGCCCGTTCCTGTTCGGTGCGATTTTCCTTGACGAAATTATCCCTCAGCTCGCCGCTGAGCAAACTGCCAACGACGCCGACCGCGCGCGATGCGTCCTGAACGTGCACGACCGGCTGGCGGTACATCGGTGCGATTTTCACGGCGGTATGCACGCGGCTGGTTGTAGCGCCGCCGATGAGCAAGGGGACGGCGAAATCCTCGCGCTGCATCTCCTTGGCGACGTGCACCATTTCCTCCAGAGACGGAGTAATGAGACCGCTCAGGCCGATCATGTCGGCCTTGACGTCGCGAGCCGTGGAAAGAATTTTCACAGCAGGCACCATGACGCCGAGGTCGATCACTTCGTAATTGTTGCAGCCGAGAACGACGCCGACGATGTTTTTGCCAATGTCATGAACGTCGCCTTTGACGGTGGCCAGGAGGATGCGGCCCTTGATCTGGCCGCCCCCCGTGGTGCGTTTTTCCTCCTCCATGAACGGCTGGAGATAGGCGACGGACTTTTTCATCACGCGCGCGCTTTTCACAACCTGCGGGAGAAACATCCTTCCGGAACCGAAGAGATCGCCGACAACGTTCATGGCATCCATGAGGGGGCCTTCAATGACGGCGATGGGCTTGCCGTATTTCTGGCGCGCTTCTTCCGTATCGACTTCGATGAAATCGACAATGCCCTGCAATAGCGCGTGCTTGAGGCGATCTTCCACGGAGCTCTGGCGCCAAGCGCTTTCTTCGACGTGAGTTTTGCCCTTCCGCTTGACGGAATCGGCGAAGGCGAGCAATCGCTCAGTGGCGTCCGGGCGGCGATTCAGCAGCACGTCCTCGACGAGTTCGAGCAAGTCTTTGGGGATTTCCTCGTAGATCGCGAGCTGGCCGGCGTTAACGATGCCCATGTCCATGCCGGCGCGAATCGCATGGTAAAGAAACGCGGAATGCATGGCCTCGCGGACGACGTTATTTCCGCGAAATGAGAAGGAAATGTTGCTGACGCCGCCGCTCACCTTGGCGAACGGCAGCGTGGCTTTGATCCGCCGCGTCGCCTCAATGAAGTTCACAGCATAGTTGTTGTGCTCTTCCATGCCGGTGGCGACAGTCAAAATATTTGGATCGAAGAGGATGTCCTCGGGCGGAACGCCGACTTCTTCGGTAAGAATTTTGTAAGAGCGTGCGCAGATTTCGACCTTGCGCTCGACCGTGTCGGCCTGGCCCTTTTCGTCGAAGGCCATCACGACCATGCCCGCGCCGTAGCGGCGAATGAGGTGCGCACGTTGCTTGAAAGCCTCTGCGCCTTCCTTGAGGCTGATGGAGTTGACAACGCCCTTGCCCTGAATGCATTTCAGCCCGGCTTCGATCACACTCCATTTTGAGCTGTCGATCATCACGGGGACGCGGGCGATGTCCGGCTCCGAGGCGACATAGCGAAGGAACGTGGTCATGACCTGCTCGGAATCGAGCATGGCTTCGTCCATGTTGACGTCGATGATCTGCGCGCCGCCTTCGACCTGCTGCCGTGCGACGGCGAGGGCTTGCTCGAGTTTCCCGTCGAGGATGAGCTTGGAGAATTTCGGCGAGCCAGTGACGTTGGTGCGCTCGCCGATGTTGACGAAATTCGTGTCCGGGCGAATCACCAGCGGTTCAAGGCCGCTGAAACGCGTATAACGCTCGGGTTTTGACAACACATGTGGCTTCAGATCCTTCATCGCTTCGGCAAAAGCGCGAATGTGTGCGGGCGTTGTGCCGCAGCAGCCACCGACGATATTGAGCCAGCCGTTGGCGGCGAAATCACGAAGCTCACGAGCCATGGACTCGGGCGTTTCGTCGAAGCCGCCGAACGCATTGGGCAAACCAGCATTGGGATAGCAACTGATGTAAGTCGGCGCGATGCGGGAAAGCTCTTCGATATACGGGCGCATCTGCTTCGGCCCGAGTGCGCAATTGATGCCCACGCTCAGAAGATTCATGTGGGAGACGGAGATCCAGAAGGCCTCGACGGTCTGGCCGGAGAGCGTGCGGCCGCTTAGGTCCGTGATGGTCACGGACACCATGACGGGAACGCGCGAGCGGGTCTTTTCGAAAAATTCGTCGATGGCGAAGAGCGCGGCTTTGGCGTTGAGCGTATCGAAGATGGTTTCGACAAGGAGAACATCCACGCCGCCATCGACGAGCCCGCGCACCTGCTCGGAGTACGCATCGCGCAATTGATCAAATGTCGCGGCGCGGGAAGCGGGGTTATTGACGTCTTGGGACATCGAGGCCGTGCGGCTGGTTGGGCCGATAGAGCCGGCAACAAATCGCGGACCAGCCGCAGGATTATCCCGTTGATATTGTTCGATAGCGCGACGAGCGATCTGGGCGGCAGCCTTGTTCAAATCGTAGATGCGGTCCTGCAGGCCGTATTCAGCCATGGAGATGGCGTTGGCATTGAACGTGTCGGTCTCGATGATGTCGGCACCGGCTTCGAGATACTGGCGGTGAATCGATTCGATGATGTGCGGCTGAGTGATGACGAGGACGTCGTTATTAAGCCGCAGATCCCTGGGGTGGTCGGCGAATTGACGTCCGCGATAATCCGTCTCGGTGAGATTGCAAGCCTGGATCATCGTGCCCATCGCGCCATCGAGAATGGCGATGCGCCGGTCAAGGATTTCGCGCAATTGCGCAGCGCGGCTCTCTTTCGAATTCAAATCACGTCCTCGCAGGGCCGATGCTGGCGAGCCCGACCATTTGATGCTCGTCCATTACAAAAGAATAACACGCTGATTTCAGGGATTTTGCAGCTGTATGGCCGAGTGGTGCCTATTGCACGCCGAAGGGCACACCAAGGGATTTAGCGGCAGGAGGGTGGAGTCCCATCGGCGTTGAGACGCGCCACATTGAAGTTCGCGGCTGTGGCGAGCAGACGGCCTGTGGGGTCGAGGAGACGAGCCCGAACGATATGGAAGCACTGCTCGCGGCCTTCGCCGCCAAGATAGATGCTCTGCTCGAACGCACCGACCGGCGCGCCGGGACGAATCTCACCGCCTTGGCTATACCACTTGTTCGTGAATACGTCGACGCGGACGTAGTCTCCGGGCTGGATGCCACGAACCATGCCGGTCAGAGTCGTAGAAGTATTTTCGGTGCGAACGACTGCGTTTGCAGCGGGACTTTCGATTGCAATTTGAGCGGCGGATGGAGCGGGCAAAGACGGTGGTGGATTTTTTCGCGCGTAGATCTCGATCGGATGCTCGAGAGTCGGGTCAGGCATGCTTTCGACGAGCGTGTAATGATTCGAGAGCTGCGGCTCGATGGCTGCGCGCAGGTCTTTGGCGTCACCGCCAATGCCGCCATCGAGGACGATGTAATCGAAAGAGCCGTCGCGCGTGGCGGCGGAATAGGCCGGCGCTCCGGTCTCCGAGCCATAGCGGAAGTAGAAAGGATCGACGATTTGCCACTGATACAGCGAAGGCGAAAAATAATATCGAAGCGCAGTGTCATCGATTAGCACATAGTCATTCGCTGACAAGCGGCCTTGGAAATAGGCGGCGATTGGCTCAGTGTTCGGCCAGAAAACAAAACGGTCGATGTGCCATGCATTCCCCATCCAACCTAGTCCGACAGCTAAGGCACTGACCACGATCGTTCCTGAAACGGCGCGACCCGCCGGCGCGATACGGCGCAGCACCGCCAGCAAGCCTTGCATGGCCAGTGGAACCAGAAACAAGAAGCAATAATTGATGTGCTTCCAATAGTCGTAGTCCGCGCGAGACATGAACTGAAAGAGAGCCATGACCGCTGTGCCCCCGTAGAGCAACACAATCATGCGGCGCGACACTTTCACGTCCGAAAGCCATGCGAGCAAAGCCAGAGCGACGAGAATCCAGAAATCCGGACGATGCGAAAAATAAATTTGCCAGGCCATGGAGGCTGGGGCTTTCAACGAAGTGTATGAGCGGCCGTACTGCCAGAGCGCGACCAGAGATTCACGGAAATAAATCGCATAGGCAACGCAGAGAATCGTGAGAAGTACGGAATACGCATAGATTCCGCGGCGACGCCTCCAAAGAGTGAGAATTACAAAAAAAGGAAAATAGATGGCGATCAAATACTTGCACAAAAACGACGCGAACATCGCAAATGCAGCGGCAAACCAAGACAGCCAATGATCGTCTTGCCAGGCTTTAGCGAACAGCCACAGTCCTAGGGCGAAGAAACAGAGCGAAGCTACGTCCCGCGTGGCTACTCGCGCGACAAAAATGGCAGGGCCTAAAAACGCGAAGACGAGCGCAGAAGCCCATCCAACCGGCGCGGAGAAAACACGCCTTGCAAAGCCGTAGACGGACCAGGCCGAAATTGCACCCAGGGCCGCGCCAAGTTCTCGAACTCCAACAAGGCCAGCAATGCGATCAGCCCACGCGGCGAGCATGGGCCACAAATACCAGCCAAAACTGAAATTGAGGGGATGGTCGATGGGAGCTTCGAAATGCCGGGAAAGGAACATGCGGCCATAGAGGACGTAAATGGATTCGTCCATATACGCGCTGGAGTAATGCGGATTGCGGGCGCGCAGATACCAACCGACGGCTACGATTGCAAGAATGAGCCAACGAAAGCGGAGAAAAAAACGCCCGATGGGCGAAAGCCGGCGAAAGAAAGCAAGAGAAAAGCCTCCGCGTGGCAGCGCCGGAACCTCTTCCGGCTGGAGCTTCGAAAAAAGACTTGAATCAGACACGTTAGAAGTAATGACGCCAGGTGACGAAAAACAGGTGCCGATGAAAGGCATTAAACGTATTCAAGTAATCGTAGCCCAAGCGAAGATCATCGTTTCCGGTCATGTTCCATGTCAAGTGAGCGGAGCCCGTGGAGGCAAACTGCACAGTGGAAAAGGAAGTGAATGTTGTTTCGGCGTTCTGCGCGCCGCTGGTGCCCCCAAAATCCCATTTGACGTGACGGCCGAAATTCCCAGAGAAGAAAATCTGCGCGTAGTTCAGCAAAAATTTCGTCGGGCTGTAATAGCCGCCGGTGACGCGCGCGGGTTCGCCGCTGCCGGGAACAAAATCGGCATCGTGGTCGAAACTCAGGTAAGTGAAGCCATACGCCACGCGGATGTAAGGATGATCGCCGCGGATCGATTTGCCAAAATTGCCATCTACGCTCCAGCGGCGATTGGATGCCAGATTCTCGCCGGTGTATGCGCCGTCGGTGAACGTCAGCGACATGTCGTAATGGTGAACTGAATTGGAATAGCTGCCACCGATGCTAGCGAGATTGGTCTGAACCTCGCCGACGAAAATACCGTTGGTTTCGGCGCCGAGCGTGGAGACAAGAGATTCGTCGTCCCAGCGGCGCGCGGCGGAAGTTTCAATTTGAAATGAAGGATTGACTTTGAACGTGGCATCGAAACCGCCTTCGATTTGCGAGGAAACACCGGGATAGGTTCGTGCGCCAACGTCGACGTGCGTCGTGACGTTTTCGGAAGGCTGCGAATCCAGAGCGACGTCATAGTAATTGGAGTTGAATATCCGCATGGAATTGAAGCGGTAGGGCTGATATTGCAGGCTCAGGCGATTGGAAACGCCGAGCGGTGTGGAAACGAGCGCCTGCGCGGAATCGTAGTCAAGAATCTGACCATCGCGGCGGCCGACATAGCCGAGTTCAAAATAGGAACCCAAGGCGTGGTTGACGTTGCGCTGGAGATCTTCGTATTCGGGCGTGTCGATGCCCTTGACTTGCTGAAGATAGGTGCGGGCGTCGGCGTAGTCGCCGAGGTCATATTCCGTTTGCGCGAGGTCGAGCATTGTGGCGGAGTCATCGGGCGCAAGGCCGTGGGCCTCTTCTAGAGAATCGAGCGCTTCGCGATGCTTGCCGCGCCAGTTGAGGATTTCTCCTTCGCCGCGAAGTGCGGCGACGTTATTAGGATCGGCGGCGAGGACCTTTTGATAGATTTCCATGGCCTGATCGGATTGCCCGTTCCATGAGAGAAGCTGCGCTTCGCCGGCGAGTGCGCGCGCATTGTTGGGATCCTGCGCCAAAATTTTCTTATAGGATTCGAGGGCCTGCGAACGGGTCGCGCCATTCCATGAAAGGATTTCCGCATACGAAAGAAGCGCATTCTCGTCGTTGGGATGAGCAGCCACCAAAGCACGCAAGATGGTGAGTGCCTGAGGCCGGGTGGCATCATTCCAGCTCAGGACTTCTGCGTAGTATTCCTGATATTGCGCGTTCGCTGAGTTCAAATCGGCTGCATGCTTCAACAGTTCGAGGGCTTGGGCGCGCTCGCCTAGCCAGCTCTGCATCTGGCCGAGCTGGAAAATTCGCACAGCGTTGTTGGGTTGCAGTTGATCGAGATGCTGGAGTGCGGGCACGGCATCACGCCAACGCCCCGTTGCGACAAGAGAATCGGTCAAGCCGCCGAGTGCGTCAATATTGTCTGGAGAAACGGCCAGAACCTGTTTGAACAACTGACTGGCTTGATCGTAGTAACCCGCCGCAGCTGCGGCGCGCGCTTGGTCGAGAACGGAGGATTGCGGAGCAGCCAGCGCCAGTGGAACGCAGAAGAACGCTGCGAGAAACAAGAGCCCAGATGCAGCGAAGCTCTTCATGAACGAACGCCCCGCGTCTGGCTGGTGCGGGTCAGCGTCAATATCGTTGCGTGGCGCGGCGCAACTTCCCAGAAAAGATGTTTGGAAATGGCGTCCTGATCCGCAGGATCGATTTGCTCGAAGACGATGCCGCTCGAAACGCGCTTGTTTTCGCCGTGAAAGAATTCCTGATTGCGAATTACACGGGCGTGAGCGCGAATGGTCCCGCTGGGGAGGCCGATTTCCAAGGCCAAGATCGTTCCCATGGGGATTGCGGACTTTTGCGTCAGAGAAAGGCCATTGCGATTGAGATTTCTAGCAAAGCCGCGTCCCACGACGTGGCCTCCACCATTTGTGTTGTAGCCAAACAGGACAGGCACATCGAGGCGATTCGGAAAACGATACGTGGCGCGCAGTTCCTTATGGCGCCAAGCGCGCCAAATCACCGGAATCAACAGGAATACATAGAAGATGCTCCAAGCAACGTTGACGGCAACAGCCCAGAAGAAATAACCCTGGGGCATGTGAGCGAGTTTCCACGAACCGACACCTATGGCGATCAGAGCTCCGGTGAGCAACACGACCTGGAGCCAGATTTCCGTCCAATGGGCAGACGTGTCACGCGCCTTTGGTGTGACTTTGAACTCCGCCTCCTTGCGGAAGAGGCCGACGAGCGTGGTCATGAGGACGGGCATCTTGATGAGATTGAATTCCTCGCTCAGCCAGAATCCGCCGAGCCCGCCTTGAAGCAACGCCGTGGCGATGATGTTCAGCAAGAAATAAGGAAGGAAATAGATCGCGAACGTTCGCGGGACAGCAACGAGGGGATAAATGCCGCTAAGCAGGCAGAAAATCGGAGTCGCGATGTAGATGAATTTCTGATAGCTCATCCAATAAAAATAAAAAGAAGCGAAATAGCTCAGGCGCTGGCCAAAGCTCAGGCCGTGGCCAAAGAGAGGATTTTCTTTGCGAAGCACTTGCATCGCACCCTGCCCCCAGCGGTGCCATTGCGTCGCGAAACCGCGATAGGTTTGCGGCGCCAAACCACGAGCGACCGTACTGTTGTAGTAGACGACCTTCCAGCCCTTCTTTTGCAGGCGCAGGCCGGTGTGCATGTCTTCCGTGATGCTTTCGGTGGCGAACCCACCGATTTCTTCGAGGGCTTTGCGGCGCAACATCGCCGGGCTGCCACAATAAAAGGTGGCGTTGTGGCCATCCTTGCCGGGCTGAATGACGCTGAAGAACAGTTCCTGCTGCTGCCAGCCGCGCTGCTTTTCGATTTGCATGCGATGCTGGAAGGAATCGAGGTTGTAAAAATCCTGGGTGGTTTGCACGACGCCGATGGAAGGGTCATCGAAAAATCCGATGAGCCGGTCAATGAGATCCGGCATGGGAACATGATCCGCATCCAGAGTAACGATGAATTCGCCGTCGCTGGAATGAAGACCGTTGTTCAGATTGCCAGCCTTGGCGCCGACACGATCCTTGCGCGATAAATAGCTGCAATTGAGCTCACGCGCCAGTTCTTCAACTTCCGCACGGTTCCCGTCATCGAGAATATAGGTCTTGTGTGGGTAAGGAAAACTGACCGCGCAAAGCACTGTTTCGCGGAGCAAATTCACGGGTTCGTTGTATGTGGTAATAAGAACGTCTACGGTGCGGCCATTGATGGGTGGAGGCGCAGTACGCGCAGTCGGTTTCCAGGTCGTAAAGTAGAAAAGTGCGGCTTCGAGGAAATTGAGAATCTCCGCGACGAGGAAGATATAGAAAAACCACTTCGCCGCGGGGTTCATCGTGTCCATAGCGCGCCAATAGAAGTAGCGAATGGTGAAGAGCACGGCCAGGACGATAATGACGCGAATAATCCACATCCTAGGACCGGGCTTCAAGGCGCGCCTTGGGGCTTGTCCAATTGGCTGATTTGATTGGGTGAAACTACTCATCGGTATAGGCTTCTATCTGGCGAAGTCTCTGTCACTGGATATTTAGCAACTGAAATGCAACAGCGACAATCCCCCTAAAGCTTTGCCTCTGAGGTGACTAAAGTACCGGTACCTGTATAGCCGGCGTTGGTTTGTTCTTGTAGTCTGTGTACCGTTAGATCCTAGCAGCTTGAGAACTTGTGCTTGGCTGGTGGCTCCCCCGGAAGCCGTGTGCGTCACAATCATCAAAGGAGCTTCTTGGGCGCAGCTGCTTGGCCAGGGGAACAACCAGATTAAATCAAAAAGATAGTTTCGAGGGCAAGTGAAAGTCACACGGGATATTGGGCTTCCTGGAAGCGCATGACGATGAGGTCCGCGCGGCGCCGAACACCATGCTTCTCCAGAAGATTGGAAACGTGAAATTTTACAGTTCGTTCAGAAATGTTGAGCTTGCTGGCGATTTCCTTGTTTGAGAGATTTTGGAGCAAAGACTCGAGGACTTCGCGCTCGCGCCGGCTCAGCGTCCCCGGCGTTTTATCCCGAGCGATGGCCGCCTTTCTACTGCCAAGGATCGATTCGACAAAACGCGAAAGAACCGCTCTGGGAACCCAATAGCCGCCGGCGGCCACTAGAGGAAGCGCGGCCGGCCACTGCTTTTCCGCCTGGCCGTAGGTCAGCAGCCCCTTCACACCAAGCCGCAGAAAATCAAATGTCGCCGCGTCCGTGTGTTTCGCGGACAGTACCAAAATACGCGCCTTGGCATAGCGCCCAAGCACATTTTCCACCAGAGCCTGGATACTTGCCTGCGTCGACTGCGCGTCAACAATATAAACGGCTGCACGAGGAATCGGTAATTCCTTTAGTTCAACGGGTGAACCCGGATTGACCGCTTTGAAGGATATCTGAAAATCCTTAGCGGGCAAAACTCGTTCGAACTCCGAACGGACGAGCGGGTGCGGAGAGAGCAAGCACACCTTCAAGCGACGCGCGCGCGAAACCGCAGACATGGCAATTCAGGCTAACGAATTTACAAAGAATGGGCAACAAGCAGCTTCCGGGCGTGTGGATGAAGCGTAAACTCGGAACTCACGTGCAGTAATGAGGTACGGCTCTCAGCGAAATAGACATTTTCATGATCCGCTGTATCCTTTCGGGAAGCGCTGCTTCCACGTCCACGCCGTAGCCACGATTGAATCCAGGCTCGAATATTTCGGTGCCCAGCCGAGCTCGCGCCGCGCACGCTCCGAACTGGCAACGAGCGACGCAGGATCGCCCGGTCGCCGCGGCGAAGTATTTACGGCAATCATCCGGCCAGTAATCCGTTCCACGGATTCGATCACCTCGCGCACGGAATGGCCCCGGCTGTTTCCGAGATTAAAAACCCGTCCGGAAAATTGGGAAATTTTCTCAACGGCAATGGCGTGCGCTTCGGCAATGTCGATGATATGCACGTAATCGCGCACACAGGTGCCGTCGGGTGTCGGATAATCCGTACCGAAAATGTGGAAGGCCGGACGCTGACCTAGCGCGACTTCAAAAAGGATAGGAAGAATGTGCGTTTCAGGATGGTGATCCTCGCCGTATTTGTTTGAAGCGCCAGCAGCATTGAAATAGCGCATCGTGACATGGTCAATGCCGGAATTGGATTTGAACTCCGCAAGGATACGCTCAAAGAGCAGCTTCGACGCACCGTACGGGTTGATAGGTTTTGTCGGATGCTCTTCAGGAATCGGAGTTTTTTCGGGCTCGCCATAAGTCGCCGCGGTGGAAGAGAAAATGAAGCGCTTCACGCCGTGGCGGAGCATGGCATCTAGTAAATTGATGCCCGCAGCGACGTTGGCGCGGTAATAGACACCGGGTTTTTTCACAGACTCTTCCACTAAACACAACGCCGCAAAATGCATAACGGCATCGATGGAATGCTCTCGGAATACAGCATCAAGAGCAGTTTGTTCGTGGAGGTTCACGTGACAAAATACAGCACGCTGGTCCACCGCTTCGCGGTGACCTTCCGAGAGATCGTCCAATGCGACGACTTTATGCCCCCGATTAATGAGGACCTCGGTACAAACACTGCCAATATAGCCGGCCCCGCCGGTAACAAGTATGTTCATGAGTCTCCCTCTAAGGCTCTCCCAATCTGCAAGACAGCCTTAGACGAACGCAAGGAAGAAGATTGCCACAGCGGTTATCCAGAGGGAAGAGTGGAACAGGAGACCTAGAGGCGCAGGCATCTCTGGCAAAAAACAAAAACCCTCGCTGAGCTGTCTCTCTAGTGAGAGGAGCATCAGCGAGGATTTCCTGATTCCGGAGGAGGTATGGCACCCTAAGTAGTCACACAGCACCCAAGGGCGAAAACCATTTACTCCGAAAGAACTAGCTCAACCAACGACGGCGAACCGCAGCACCCATCCCCAGCAGGCCGGTGCCGAGAAGCAATAAGCTGCCTGGTTCTGGAGAGGGAAGAACGGCTATATCCACGCTATACGCGGTATTGCCCTTCGTTGGGCTGATGTCGAACGTGACAAACGAGCCATTTCCGCCCGCCCATCCCGGGATATTCCAATTCACATTCATGCTGAGCTGGGTTGCCGGATTCGAGACGGTGCCTACGGAACTGGCAGAGAAGCTGAGAATCGTGCCGGTAAACGCCGCATCAGCGTCAGTATCGGTGATCGAAATCGCGCCCGTAGAAGTGTTAAACGCCAGCGTGAACGTCTCGCCCGCCTCATCCCCATCGCCGAGCGGCAACATCCACGGTGAAGAGGAAATCAGAGTGATCGACGTCGACGAGTAGTTTCCACCACTCACACTGACAGTACCTGCACAGGCGGTGACGCCAACGCAGCCAAAATCCTGTTGTGCCTTCGCCTGAGGTGCAAACATCGCGACTGCCAAAAGTGCAATTGCTGGCAACGCGAATTTTCCAAACATCCGGACCATGTTCCTCCTCCTTAGGTAATCTTCCCCCGAACTAAATCCCTAGATACTCCTAGCAAATTGGCTGCCAAACAGGTGATTTGGGAAAATGCGCGATTGCATTATAACCTCTTTGCAATCAAGTTTATAGGCGAATGCAAGCTCATCGGGAAATGCGGCAAGTCCGAGGACGCTTGAGCGCCTTGCATTTCGGTTGAATTTATCTGCA
Source organism: Candidatus Acidiferrales bacterium (assembly GCA_035934015.1). Lineage (NCBI taxonomy): Bacteria > Pseudomonadati > Acidobacteriota > Terriglobia > Candidatus Acidiferrales > Candidatus Acidiferrales bacterium. Next base: position 48,271 of record DASYYH010000006.1, on the reverse strand, counting down.
ATGGATTGCATATATCACCGATTCCAAAAGGCTCCCAAAAAACGTAGTTCCAGTACCCATTCTGTCTCGAATCTGTGGAGGTTCCCTAGCCTGCCAATTGATGAACGCCCGCAGCGCAAAAATGCCAAAATTGACGGCTGAAAGCAGGCCGTCTACTGCGCCTTGGCCAAAATCTGGCGAGCCTGCTGTGCGTCGTCGCTCTTGAGGTCGTTCAGGTGCAGGGCTGCCTCGAGCTGGGCCCGCCCTTCGGACTTCTGGCCATCAGCCATCAGGACCATGCCGAGATGAAAGTGGTACTGCGCGAAGTTCGGATCGCGCTTGACGCACTCCTGAAGCAACGGTAACGCCTGGGCATATTTGCCCTGGCGGTACATGACCCAAGCCATCGTGTCGGAAAAATCCACGATCTGCGGATTCTTGGCCTTTGCGGTTTGCGCCAGAGTGAGCGCGACGTCGAGGTTCTGGTTTTGCTGGGCGTAAACCCAGGCAAGATTATTCTGGGCAATCGCAAAATTAGGATCGATGTTGAGAGCCTTCTGAAACGATTCTACGGCCTTCGGAAGATCTCCCTGGTCAATATAGATATTACCGATCACCGTGATAATTGGCGCCGAGGGAGCGGCAAACTGCGTCGCCTGCTGATACTCCTGCAAGGCTTCGGCGTCTTTGTGTTGATCGCGATAGATCTGGCCCATCTGGAGATAGCAACTGGCGTTTTTCGGGCTGAGGTCGATGGCCTTTTGTGTCTCCGATTGAGCGGTGGCGTAATCCTTTTCCTGATCGGCCATCAACCCTCTAAGCAAGTGCCCGTCGAGATTGTTCGGATTTTGGCTGATAAACTGCGAGATCAATTGGTCCGCCTTAGCCTGCTGCTTTTGCGAAACAAGGAAGTAGGCATAAGCCCTGAGAATACCGGTGTCCTGAGGAGCCGCGGCGAGAGCGGTCTTGTATTCCGCCTCCGCTTCCGGATACTTCTTCTCGGCGACATGGATAGCAGCACGGACCGCATGAACGGAAGGATCATTGGGAGCCACTTTTTGAGCAGCATCGAGATGCTCGTTAGCTTCCTTGAGCAGGCCCAGGTTCATCAGGATTTGACTCAGTTCGAGTTGGTATTTTGCGTTCGAAGGATCCTGATTCACGAGCTCATTCGCATAGAGTTGCGCGACGGAATAGTTATGCTGGGTGACGTTCAGATTGACTAACGCGTTCAGCGCAACGGGAAGGCCGGGCCTCACGCGGATGGCGTCCTGGAGCTGTGCGCTTGCGTCGGAAAAATTGCCGAAATTCTCCAAAGCCATGGCAAGAAAATAATGCGCCTGGGGTGAATCTGGCGTGTCAGAAACAATTTTCTGCAACAAATTGACGGCATCCTGAAGGCGATTCTGGGCCATGAGCAAGCGGCCGTGATCGATGCGCACTGTCACGTCATTCGGCGCCTGCTTCATCACTTGTTCGTCGACTTGCGCAGCGAGGTCTGTTTTGTTGATCGTGAGGTAGGTATCCTCGATCCTGTTTTGTAGCTCGAGATTCTTCGGATCCATTGAAAGTCCGCGCTGATATGAGGAAATGGCCTGATCACTCATATTTTTTTGAAGATAAAAGTCGCCAATTTTCTCGGCAACATCGATGGATTTAGGCATCTGGCTGGAAAGCTCGCCAAAAACGGAGTCAACTTCCGATTTCTTGCCTTCTGCCCAGAGCACGCTTGCCGAATCCAGATAGAGAGGCACGGCACTGGGATTCGCTTGAATGCCCTGCTGCAATACCTGTTCTGCATTGGCTTGTTTGCCGTCCGCCATGAATACCTGGGCGCATTCTTCATATAGCTTTATAGCATCGGGATTTGCCTGGATTCCCCGCTGAAGGGCTTGCTCCGCAAGTCCCAGCTGCTTTTGAATTCGATAGACGTCAGCCAAAGCTGCATAAGCAGCCAAATACTTTGGATTCACCTGAATGGCCTTTTTCTCGTTGTCTTCGGCGTCAGAAGTGTGTCCCATTTGCAGATTGACCAGTCCCAAATCCACATACGATCTGGCATCGTTCGGATTGATCGTCACGACTTTGGCGAATTCCTCGAGTGCTTGATCGTATTTATTTTCGCTGCCGTAAATCATTCCGAGAAGGCGATGGGCATCCACATTCTTCGGGTCCTGCTTGAGGACGAAATTGGCGTCGCTGGCGGCGTCGGAATAATACTGGGGATTCCTGGTTGCCAGCAAAAAGCCGCCATGCGCGAGGCGAATATCGGAGCGGCTTGGATCCACGGAAATGGCTTGGTTTAGGGCGCCGTAGGCGGTCTTCAGGTCACCCTGTGCTTCGCTAGCGAGCGCAAGCTGGTAATAGGCCTCCGCATATTTGGGGTCGACCTTGAGCGCGTTCCTAAACTCGATGGCCGCACTCGCATACTGGCTCTTTTTCATGTAGTCCTGGCCTTTGGTGAGGTAAGCGAGCTTTGCCTTTTGCGGGTTCGTGGCACAAGATGCCAGCAGCAAAGATGCGGCGAGAGTCGAAACCAGAGCCGCCATAACCCGAATCCATGCGCGTTTCATAGAATTTCTCCCTATCTAAATCCTCTAATTCGGAATGTATTTGCCAAGCAACGGAAAGAGCTGCCGAGTGAAGTTCACCAGGCGTGCGCGCGCCTGAGCCGTGTCATTTCCTAAAATAGGGGTTATGACTCGAACCAGCGCGCCATCCGTTCGATTTTTTGTGATCGCGTCGTCGATCATCCAAAATTTCCCCCAATATTCACTCGCGATGACGCGGCCGCGACCCTGATACCAATAGAATACCTGTTCCTTGTTGAGGCCTTGCGCAATCACGTAATCATTGACGACGATTTTCTTCCCATTCAACAGCGTGATTGTGGCGTCGCCAACATGAGTAGGCTCCCACCCGGCACCGGGCAAGCAATTTTTCGGCGAATGAATCGTGTCGCCAGTTCTCTGGCTCGCATAATAGCCGATGTAAAGATCGACCGGCGGGATAGAAAGCCCAGTCGTATACTCCCGGCTAGTGTAATCCGTGACGCTGAGTGCCTGAACAATTCGCGCATCGTCAGTGGGGTTCGCCGTCATAGGAATTTGCCGCCCGGACCAATCTCCAATGCTATACGGCAGGCTGCTGAAGGATTCGCGCGCTACGACAGGTTCACCGTGACTCATCGCGTGAAGCAGGACTGTCCCACCTAGAAGCGTGGCCGCTACGATGCAAAGACGCACGGTCATCCGCCAGCTACCCATTTTCTTTGCTCTCCCTGCCGAATGGAACTCTGCGAAGGATCCAGTGGCAAACGAACATCAGTACCAATGCGGCGACAAAAATTACCCAGCCGGAAAACTCATGGAAAAAACCTTCGGCCATGGTAGGACCATAGTGAAACGTCAATACGCCCGCACCCATAATCCGGATGGCATTGCTGACGATCGCGATGGGAATCATGAGGATCACGAGAAGCCACCGAACCCAAACCCTGCGCTCCACCAGGTAGCCATAGGCAATGGCAAGTGTGATCAGCGTCATCAAAGAGCGAATGCCGCTGCACGCGTCCACGACCTCGAGCGTATAGTTCGGCAGGATGATAAGATTGCCTTCACGCAAAACCGGAACGTTGATCAATTGGAGCCAGAAAGTCGCGAAGCGAGAAGCCAAAAGTTGCAGAGGAAACGTGATCTGGTTGTAGATAATCGTCGGGATAGGAATCATCAAAATCAAAAAACCCAGCGGGAACGTTATTGCGCGCAGGAACTTCCACCCTCCCAAAAACAGAACACAACCAGAAATCAGCACCAACATCGAAAACCGGCTAGTAAAAAGCTCTGCGCCAAGCGAACCCAATAGCAACAGAGCAATAGCTGCGAGCATGACAAGGAAGCCAAGGTTCGTTGGCTTCAAGGCGATCTTAGCCAGGGAATCACGCTGCTTCCAAAACGCATAGCCCGCAAAGACCGGAACCAAGAAACCATGGCCGTAGTTCGGGTCTCTCCACCAATTGAGAACTAACGACTCCAGGATTGGCCCATAAAGAACCAGGAATAGAACGGATAAGCCTGCCAGCCAGGCGGACCAAGGTACCCGCTCTTGGATTGTCCTTGTCGTCGAAATGGCCCCCGCTGCAGTCGGTTCCATTCTTCCTTCTTCCTTATATCGCTTCCCAATAATCTGCTGGTTGGGATCGCAACAGCGCCACCAGACTTACTGATGATAAGTGACAGACCATTGCAGCACAACTGCGCAGTTTTTCAGTGCAAGACGAGTACCTAACTATATGTATCGCACTCCCAATCATCCTATTATATTAAACATAATAAACGACTTAAATTTAGCGATTCGCGTTTTCCGGTGCATATATGAGACAGTCGGATTAGTTGCAAAACATTGCACATACACAGAGAGACTTCTTCCTAAGAATAGCACTATGGCAATCAGGTAAGGCAAGACCACTGCGTTGGCTGTAAGCACTTGCGAAGGTCTTTATCTCGTTCGGGGGGTCTTCCAGGGGTGGTCATAGGGTCGATGGAGTTTGATACCCAAACACCCGGGACTGAGCGCCTTCTAGTGCGTGAAGTACTTGCAATCCACAGATTGCCGATGGCCGCATAACCTGTCCAAAGGACCACTCGCCGTACAGGTAGTTTATTCCTGCCCCTTTTCTCGCCCTGCGAGCAGGTGTTTTGGAGCCCCTTTACAGTTCAACATAGTGCTCAAAGCCGGTAATGGGGGCGACCGGCGTTGGTTTAGGGAGGCTACGGGATGGGGTGCAGTACTCGTGTAATTAATAAACTGGCTAGTTATGCTCCCAACTGTCGAAGCGCTCGTCTAGCAGGTGGCACCGACGTAGTTGGTGCGGCTCGATCGCTACTCATCCTTCTTTTGTTCCTGGTGTTTCTCCCGTTTCTAGAATCCGGTTGTGGATTAACGGCGGGGGCTGGATCAAAAAACCTCTCCCAGCAATCTGCTGTGGCAATCACTACGACAGCTCTACCGACTACGCAGCCGATGATGTCCTACAAGGTCTTGCTTAATGCGACGGGAGGTCAGACACCATATCTGTGGAGCATTACTTCTGGCTCGCTCCCTCCGGGAATTTCTCTAACCGGCGCAACCGGCACGATCGCCGGCAAAGCTACGGTCGCTGGCAACTATACTTTCACGGTTCAGGTCCAAGACTCTGCTTCGCCGACGACGAGCGCGACGCAGGCTCTACAGGTTAGCGTGGTGACACCCGGCAGTGCCCTGAAGATTTCGACCGTTAATCTGCCGGCGGGTCAAGTGGGCGTCGCATACAGCACTGCCGCCACTGCGACCGGCGGAACAGCCCCTTACACGTGGAGCATCACTTCAGGTGCGCTTCCTGTCGGACTAGTTCTTTCAGCCGCTACAGGAGGAATCGCGGGTACGCCAACGCAGTCTGGCCAATCGACGTTCACTTTGGCTGTCAAGGATTCGACCGGACTCTCCGCGCAACAGTCGCTGAACATCCAAATCGGCACGACGCAACCTCAATCGTCGCTGCAAATCAATACGACTTCACTCCTCGGCGGAGTTGTGGGCCAGGGTTACTCCGTGGCGCTTCAAGCATCTGGTGGGGTTCCCGGCTATAGTTGGAGCGTGACCTCTGGACAGTTTCCGCCGGGCCTGGCTATTGATAGCGCGAGTGGAGCTATCGGCGGGGTACCAACTGCGACGGGGCAATTCTCGTTTACAGTTCAAGTGAACGACTCGGCGATGCCGCCAAACACCGCAACGCAAACGCTGAGCATAACGATTTCCAGCAATACGTCAGGAAATGTTGGGCCGGGGTCGACGATGGCTGGAGGCCTGCTTGCGCTCCCGCCGAGCCGTCAGCTCGGAAGCAACATCCTGCCGAACGGGAACATGCAAAATGGAAATACGGGATGGTACATTCCAACCTGCTGGAGCATGGATTCAACGGTTGCATACACAGGAGCCTCGGCATCGCTCAAGTACGCGGCAGGTTCATCTTGCGCTTCAGCTGCATATGCTCCCAATTTCGTTTTTCAAGCGAACACCTCATACACAATCGGTGCGTGGGTAAAAGCCTCTGTAGGCAGCAATCTTGAAGCTCAAATTAAACTCGCCGACGGGACGGACAGCGGGCTTTCCGTCGGAGGCAATAGTCCCGTGACCGTTGGGACGAACTGGACATACATCAGCGTTCCGGATTTCGACATGCTGCCGCTGCATAATGGAGACAATATCGAAGCGCGCTTAGTGGTATCCGCGCCTAGTGGGCAAACGCCTAGTGGGACAGTATGGTTCTCCGACGTGACGGCGCAGCCGGAGATGCCGCTGCCCATCTCTACTTTCCTGCTCTACCCCAACTTCCGCGGCTACCTGTGGCAGACCGGCTCGCAAATCATCCGCCTGCACGTCGAAGCCGGCACCCCCTCAGGGATGACCGCGCAGATCGTCCTGCAAACCGAAGGTGGCAGCATCGTCAACACCGTGCAACAAGCCGCCCAAGCCACACAGGAAATCGATATCGACGGGACTTCACTGGCATTAGGTTCGTATCTGATCCACACCAACCTGCTGGACAGCACCGGAGCGGTAGTGTCGAGCTATCCGGATTACCGGGTGACGAAGGTGAGCAGCACATTCCAAGCGAGTCTCGTGAACTACATCGATACGGACAATTTTCTGGTGCACAACGGGCAGAAGGAATTTGTGTGGGGCGTGTACGACCGCACCAGCAGCATTCGCTGCAGCCTTTGCATGTACACAACCGCGGCAGCATATGACAACAACATTGCTGGGTTCAACAATCTAGGCACAATCGGGAATTACGGGGACACGCAACTAAATGCCATGACCAATTTTGCGCCATGGTCGGCAATGTCGCCGGGGCCGCCTGCCGTATACGACCAACTCGACCCTGCGATGCAGGCACTTCAGAGCGAAGGAGTCGGGTATCTGCAAACCGTGAACAACTGGATTTCTGGCAATCAGTACAGGCCATTCTGGGCGACGTCCTTGACGGATCCGCAGTTGTGGCAACTGGCCGCGAGCATGATGGCGGGGAAATCTGGCGGTCTTGGATACTACACTTACGACGAGCCAAAGCTAGGAATGCTCCCCGGTGTTTTTGCGCAGTATCAAACCCTAAGGCAGTACAATCCCGGCTCCGTTGCCTGGGGCGCGCTCATCACTGCTGACCAGATTTATCGCTGGCGCGATATCAGCGATGTGACTGGTTGCGACCCCTACCCCATAGGAGTTCCTGTCGGAGCGGACGAATACGCCGTGGGAGCCCCGGAGGTTGCGGCCACATCTTCTTTGTACATTGCCCCAACCGTCCGAGTCTCACTCTGGACGGAAGGAAGCGAGCAACAGGTGTTCAAAAGCCGTCCGGTTTGGGCAGTTCTGCAACTCTGGCGCCAGTGGGGACAGTTCCCGACCTACGCAGAAATGAAACAATCTGCGTACAAGGCGATCATTGGCGGCGCCAATGGCATCATGTGGTGGGGTTTCGTGAGCGGCGCGGGCATTGAAGAAGAATGGTATCAGCGCCAGAATTATCAGGCTTATTTCGACTTCAAACAGCTTTCCGGGGAAGTGCAGGCTTTGCAGTCTTACTTGATTTCTCCTCCACAACCGCAGGACCTCAGCTCTGTCTCGAGCAATCAGATTGAAACGCGGGTGAAAGCCAGCCCTACGCAGGTTGTGATCTTCGCCACAAGCGACTCGGCCTCGGCCGTGAATAACGTGACGTTCAATCTTGCTTCTATCGTCACGCCGTCGAACTCGACAGTGACGGTCTATAGCGAGAATCGCACGCTGAACCTTAGCGGTCTGAGCTTCACTGATTCCTTCGCGCCTTACGACGCTCACGTGTACATCATCACATTACAGTAGGCCTCGCATTCCGATGGCGCATCTCATCGTGGAGGCGTGTGTCTAGTACGGCGGGAAATAAGGAATCCAGTTCGGCTGCTCGCGCCTTCAAGTCACAGAATGGCTCAGCGGCCTTCGGCGCAATATCACCCAGTCCAAATCTCAATTCACGATTGCGAATCACTTCCAGAATCGCCGCGGCAAGTTTCTCTGTTTCTTGAGGTGGCACTAGGATGCCGTTTACATGATCCCGCACAACCTCGGGAATTCCCCCGACCGCTGTTGCCACTACAGCCTTTTTCAGTTGCATCGCCTCAAGCAAGGCAAGCGGCAATCCCTCCCACAATGAAGAGACGGCGTAAACGTCCAATGCAGCAAGAAAGTTCCCGGAATCCGAACGAAACCCTATGAGCCGAAAATGTTCCTGTAAGCTGAGGGAGACAATGAGTTCTTCGAGCTGTTTTTTCTGAGTGCCGTCGCCAGCGACGGCAAACCGAACGTTCGGCGCTTCTTTGACGACAAGCGCTGCCGCTCGTATCAGGAACTCGAAGCCCTTCTGCGGATCGAGTCTTCCAAGCGAGCCAACCAAGATCTCGCCTTTCTTTGCGAGCGCGTCATGCAATAAGCGGGAACTCTCAGGGTTGACCAAAACGCGCTCGACCGCATCCCGGCAGGTTACAACGCGCAATGAGGCGTCCATTTTGCGGATGTTCTCCGAATGCACGTCGGCCACAGACACTAGACATCTCGCTCGTCGAGCGAGAAAGCGAGCGAACTGAGTGTTCGTCACAGGATTGCGCACGTGCGCGACGACGGGAATGCCAGCTAATCTTGCTGCAAGGAGCGTCGGAGCCTGGTAAGTGAAAGTGTTATTGACATGAACTAAGTCGTAGCTCCCTTCTCGGATGACTTGCGCCAGCCGACGTGCGATGGGAAATTGCCGGACGAGAGATATCCAGTTTCGCATTGCGGCAATTCCAGGGTGCCGCGCAAGGCGTCGCAATTTGCTGCTCTCCGAACGCTGGCTTCCAGAGGATTGGCTCAGCCATGCCGGCGCGGCCCGGTAGAGTGTCGTCAGTTTCTCCACGTGCGGCGCAAGCTTTTCTGCATTTGGAGTCGGATAGTAGAACAGCAAGTCGTGCGCCAGCTCTTGTCGATTGCAGTGCGCCAAATATAATTCCAAGGCTCTCAGCGATCCGCCATAAGTACCGCCAACTTCTACGTGCAAGATTTTTGGTTTGGTCTCCAAGGCACACTCCGAGGAAACATCCGTCGGTTCTGCTCTTGCGCTATAGCATCGTAGCCTTTTTGTAAGGATTAATGGCGGAGATTTCACTTTGAATGCGAGACCTTCTAATGAGACCTCAAATTGTAGCCCGGACCAATCGCCCGGGGTTAGAATGAGGTCTATGATTTTTCGCCATTGCCGAATCGAAATCGCAGCGACTTTCTTTCTGAGTGCGGTCGTTGCTGTTTTTTGTGTCCTGCCCAAGACGAGCGCCAAAAAGGAGAGCGGCCTCGGGCCCGGCTCGACGATAGCAGGCGGATTGATGGCGCTGCCGCCCGCGCGACAACTTGGAGCGAATGTACTCGAGAACGCGGGGCTAGAATCGGGAACGCTCGGATGGTCTATTCCCCGGTGCTTTACTCTCGATTCGGCTGTTTCTCATTCCGGATCGCATTCGCTGCGTTATGATGCAGGCTTTCTATGCGGAGGTTTTGCGTCGCCTCCCGAATTTGTGTTCAAGGCTGGCTCCCCTTACGCTTTCAGCGTATGGGCGAAGACTTCTGCGGGCGGCAATCTGCAAGCCAGAATTTATGTATTCAACGACACGGATGGAACGCTGCCGGTCGGCAGTACAGCAGAGACATCGGTTGGCACGGATTGGACGCAGATCGTTCTCCGCGATGTCGACGTGCTGCCCTTGCATGACGGCGACAAGCTGCGCATCCGTCTGATGCCGGTTGCTCCGCGCGGCCAGGCGCCACGCGGAACGCTGTGGTTTGACGATGTGACGGCGCAGCCGGAGATGCCGCTGCCCATCTCTACTTTCCTGCTCTACCCCAACTTCCGCGGCTACCTCTGGCAGACCGGCTCGCAAACCATCCGCCTGCACGTCGAAGTCGCCAGTCCCTCCGGCATGAGCGCGCAGATCGTCCTGCAAACCGAAGGTGGCAGCATCGTCAACACCGTGCAGCAAGCCGCCCAAGCCACACAGGAAATCGATATCGACGGGACTTCACTGGCATTAGGTTCGTATCTGATCCACACCAACCTGCTGGACAGCACCGGAGCGGTGGTGTCGAGCTATCCGGATTACCGGGTGACGAAGGTGAGCAGCACGTTCCAGGCGAGTTTGGTGAACTACATCGATACGGACAATTTTCTGGTGCACAACGGGCAGAAAGAATTTGTGTGGGGAGTCTACGACCGCACCAGCGGAGCCTATGCCTGCCAGCTGTGCATGTACCGAACAGCGCGGGAGTATGAGACGGCGATAAAAGGTTTTGACGGAAAGGGCAGGCTGCAGAATTATCAGGACACGCACACGAACGCGTTGATTAACTTTGCGCCATGGTCAGCAATGGCGCCTGGACCGCCTGCAATTTATGATCAGCTTGACCCTGCCCTTGAGGCGCTCGGGCACTATGGCGTCGGGTATCTGCAGACGGTCAACAACTGGGTGAAGACGAATCGCTATCGCCCGTTTTGGGCCGGCTCGCTTTCTGACGAAAAACTCTGGGAACTCGCGGGAAAAATGATGCGCGGGAAGCGCGGCGGCATTGGCTATTACACATTCGACGAGCCGAAACTCGAGGAGCTTCCGACGGTATTCGATCAATACAAAGTGCTGCGCGAAAACAATTCCGGCTCTGTCGCATTCGGAGCGCTGATCAGCGCCAATCAGATCTTTCGCTGGCGCGACGCGGCGGACGCAATCGGTTGTGACCCCTATCCCGTAGGCATACCAATCAACGCCGACGAATATGCGCTTGGGTTGAAGCTGGTCATGCCTGTGCTCCCCCTTTATGAGCCGCCAATGCTGCGCGTGCCGTTGTGGACGCAGGAAACGGAACGGCAGGTCGAGCACGCGCGTCCGGTATGGATGGTTTTGCAGCTCATGCGGCAATGGGGAAAATTTCCGACGTACGATCAGATGAAATATTCCGCCTATACCTCCATTATTCACGGCGCGAATGGGATTTGGTGGTGGGGATTTGTGAGTGCGCAGGGCATCGAAGGAGAATGGTATGCGCGCCACAATCAGCAGCCATATTACGATTTCAAGAAGCTCTCCGATGAAGTCACCGCGCTGAATTCCATTCTCATTCTCCCGGCGCGAAGTGGATTCGTTAAATTGCCCAATGGCTCGAAAATTCAAATTCTCGTGAAGTCAGATTTTTCACGCGAAGTTATTTTTGCAAGCAATGACTCGCCAACAGAAGCCAAGGATGTGCGTTTTTCTCTTTCGAATGTTCCACAGGGTTTGCAATCGGTTGAAGTATATTCGGAAAACCGAACCTTGCCGATCGATGCGCAAGACGGTTTTTCAGATTCGTTCCGCCCCTACGAAGCACATGTCTACATATTGAAGCTGAAGTGATTCGTCTCGATGCAGGCTCATAAAGCAGGGGTGATCTACGTTGAGCGAGTCCCACAGGAATTTTATGCTGAATCAAAGGTGAATTGGGCCGTCGCCGTCACCTCGATTCAGATGCGATTCACGAACCTTCTCCGTAAAGGGCTGCAGCAATTCCGCCAGCTTAGGAGAAGCAGCAAACACGCAATTTGAAGGTCCTTGAAGAAAACCGCTTCGCTCCAGTCCGGCGACCCATGCAGTGTGGGACTGATTGGAAATGATCAGGTCAATACGTTTTTCTTGCAGGAATTGCGTCCCAGCCCGGATGACTTCAGCGGCATTTTCGAGCGGCGCCAAACAATCGACGATCGAGGCGACGCGAAGGTCACCGAAATGTCTATTGTTGTGCATCTGCGTGTCCAATAACACCAGCCAACCTATTGGTTCGCCACTGGCCTCCACTTTCACGCGAATGAATCGCTCGGTTTCCGCCGGGTACAAAAGATTGAGCGCTCTGCTCGTGCGGTCCCCGAGCATTGCGTATTGTGAATTACATTTCTTCCATAGGAAGTTCGCCCATTCGTCAAATTCGTAAATCTCCTGTGCGACGAACGTTTGCCCTATGCCTTTTCTTGACGACTTAAATCCTTGAATGACTCGAATCGCGACACTGCCCATTCCTGTAAACGCTGCCGCATCCATCGCCAGCCGTTTTGTGGCCGATTCCCGCAATTCCGCCATCCCACGCAAAAACCGGAAGGGACGCAGAACCCTGAAATAGAAAGGTACAAGACACATGCTCCAACCCAAAGCCTTGAGCATACGGGGTAGGGGCTGTTCGAACCCGCCCATGCCCAAGGCAAACATAAGCGGATTATCGCGCCAGGCCTTCCTGAGCATGTGAACGCCCACATTCGTGTACGTCTTGTCGACGATCCCCTCCGAAAGAGGGAAATGGTAGAAGACGATCGGCTTAAGCTCTCCCAAAAAAGAAAATTGTTGATGTTTCAAGGCGAATCCGCCTCGTACGGTGCCATCTTCAACGGCGAGAAAATATTCCTCGTAAAGGTCTTGTCCCGGGATTTTCGGAAGCGAATCCGATAAGTGGTGTTCAAAAAACAAAAAATCAGAAAAGCAGCCGGCCGATTTCAAGCGCCGATTGAAATTCTTCACCGCAGGGACGAACGACTCTGTGTAAGGTTGGATGGTGATCGGCATGGAGGCTAGTTTCCCGTCAGGACTGCGAGGCGCTCTTCGTTTGCAGCTGGCTGATGATGTCGCCGATAGAGTGCATCCGATCCAGTTCCTCTGGTTCAAATTGAACGTTGAATTCTTGTTCGACAGCGAGAATCAGATTGAGCTGCTGAACTGAATCCCAATTGGGAATACTTTCTGGGCTTGAACTCACCGTGATGCTCTCTGCAGGAACTTGGAACAGGTCGGCAGCAATGCGTTGGATTTTCTGGACAATAGACAGCGTCAATTATGATCTCCGCCGTTGGAAATGATTTCGACCCACTCAGGGCAGGGGATGGATGAATTGGACAAATCCAACCGCCACAGCGACCCTTTGTCGTTCTGATCAATCATCACAAATCCGTGTGAAGAATAGAATTCTTTCGCCGGCGCGTTTTTCTTTGTGGGAAGGAACCAGCCTCTCAGTTCACGATTGCCGCGTGCGCGAGCGCACGCTACCAGATAGGAAAGCAGCGCGGTCTCAACGGAACGGCCAATTACGCGGCAACTAAGCAAGAACGTATCCAGTTCGCAAACGCCATCCTTGTCGCGCGTGACGGCCACACCAATGAGTCCATTATCTGCAAACCTGTCTTTCACGCGAATCGACAACACCTGACAATCTGGCAGAGATGCCATGTGAGAGATTTCTTGCTCGGAATATCGCCGAGTCGTCAGGTTGAATTGATTCGTCTTCTGCGTCAACTGCGCAACGCGCGCTACAGTGCCCGGCGAAACGCCAGCGACTTCCGCTTGCTGTCGAAGGCTTCGGAGAAAATCTTCGCGCGACGCGGAACTCTGTTCTAGGTGCGTTCGTTCGCGTTCGGCAACGTAGTACTTGGGCCGCTCGCGATCTTCGGCAGAAAGCGTCAATCTCTCAAAGGCGGGGCATTCCTGGAGGGCTTGCGCATACTCCATCGGATTCTCTGGTAGATCAATGACCGTCATTTCAGGAATGTCCAGGCGCACGCGCCGCCGTTCCGCGGGATTGTCGTCGGCTAATGCGAGCGAATCGATTCCAACGTTTAGTTCGGCCGCGATTTCACGCAGATTCTGCGGCTTGTCCTGCCAATTAATCCGCATGGCTGCAAAGTGCTGCGGCCGGAGCAACATATGCGGATGCTTTTCTAAGACGGCCATGGCTTCATCAAGATTGTTCTTGCTACAGATGGCCAGCAGAATGCCACGGCGGTAAAGATCCATAGCGGTCCGTTGGAGTGCCTGAAACGCAGCGCCAGGATATTCCACGCCGACCTGGATGCCGTCGAAGCCATCCTCACCAATGATGCCACCCCAAAGAGTGTTGTCCAGATCGAGGACGAGGACCTTCGCAATTTTTCCAGCCAGCGGCTGCAGGAATCGCAACCACTCCTCAGCCATGTGCACGAGGTGGCCTGCGCCAATCGGCAGGCGAACGGTCAACCATTTTCTTTCGTCATGCCAGCCGAGCCGGCCATGTCGCGCCACGAGCGCGTCATAATCCAGAATGTAAGTTCCGCGAACGCTTTGGACAACCTCGCCCAGTCCTTGGTTCACTTCACGGATGGAAGCGCATTGTCCCTTGGAAGATTGATTATCCAAGATTCCCTGATTAGAAAAACCCAGCTGCTCCAGATCATGAATGATTAGGTGCGCATGACTCTGTCTTCGAAACGCTTGCGCCCAATTGTGAAATTCGGAAATAGTGTGTTTTATCGTTTTGGATATGTCCGCCGTCTCGAGGCTCGAGAAATCACGCCAAAGTTCCGGTACAATATCCCGCGTCTGAACAGCAAGTATGACCGTATCCGGTTTGAACTCGTAAAGTGTGCTCTTACCGTCCAAAATCTCCTGGGCATAAGCATTGAAATCTCCCACGTGAACAACTAAATCGATCCCATTGACAAAGGCTGCCGCGCGTAAAAGCGGCGCGATTGGCTCCACCGTGAAAGACCGAAGGATGGCAACGCGATAGGGATGGAGTGGCAAACTTCCGCGCAGTTTTTCGAAGGAAGAAATGACGAAGCTGGCGGCGCCGGGACTGCGTTCCTGCTGCCAAAGTTCAACCAGAGCGACATTTGCTTCCTTTGCGGCTCCTAAAGCAATCAGATCCGTAATTTCCTGGCGCTGCTTGGAAATCTCCATGCGAAATCGCTGCCTCAAGAAAATCAGGTGCACGACAATCTACAAATTATAGCATTCGTATCCGAAGCACACAGCCTCACGCGAAGTCACAAAGGCAATCCCCGGCCAACTTTTCCCATCCATGGAAAATTTTCATTGTTCCAGGAATTCCAGAAGAAGCTGGTACCTAGTATAGACCCACGCAATCCGGCGTCCGTTGAATGCAACAGCCGGCAACGGTGGACGAACGATTTTCCCTCCAGTTGTCTGTGCGAACTTCAATTGACTCTCGAGAGATTTCACCTCGTAACAAAGATGATGAAGCCCTCCGCCTTTCTTCAAGAAGCTTAGAACTGGCGAATCCGGTCCGTCCGGCTCGATGAGCTCTACGAGCGCGTCGCTCGCGCCCGGCCCTTCCAAGAAGGTCACACGGACGGATTGATTCGGGTCGGCGAAAATTCTCTCATCCCATGTTCCACAGAGGGACGCGGCAAAGGGTTTCGCGACATTGGAAATCGATGCCACAACAAAGCCCACATGGTGCAGTCGTCCGCCAATAGGAGCCATCGCAGCGCTCGTCGCAGACTGAATTGAATTCTCGCTCATCTCCATCTCGCTATTTTTCAGGTTCGACTTTGGCGATGTGATGGTCCTGAAAAACAATCTCGTCACTCGGTCGATTCATTGGCGAACCCGCTGGGTCGCCCTTCTCGCCAAAGATTCTCTGTAGACCGGAGCGAATCCCGCGTGCGACGGTCATCCATCCAGTGTGCGTCTCGGCAAATCGCAGTGCCGAATGAAGAACAGGCCGACTGATGAGGTCAAAATATCCAGCGGAATAAATCAGTTCTGCGCCGAAGCCCTTCTTGAAATTATAGAGCCCGTAGCCTGCGTTACCCTCTGCGGGAGGATAAGAAGTTCCTGCACCAACCATGTCATAATGACTGCATCCCATTGCTCGAGCCCACCGAATCGCCATCCAATGAAGCGCTTCGTTTGCATATGTTTGCCGCGCGGCCCAATCGAATCCACCGTACAAATAATGGCAGGTCGAACCAAACCTGGCACAGAGAATGCCTGCGACTGGGCAGCCGTCCATGTTCGCCAGGAACAAAGATCCTCGGTTTCCGGCTAGCAATTGTTCGCGAAGGTGCAAGAAATAGTCGAAATCTCGCACGGCGAAGCCTTGTCGCTCACTGCTCTTGAGAAGCAACCGATAGAAGATTTGCAGGTCCTCAACCTCACTGGTCTCGGTGATTTTCAAGCCATTTCGTTGAGACCGGTTGATATGCTCGCGGTGTTTTTTCCGCATTCGCCGCAGGATGTCATTTTCCGTGCCGGCGATGTCGATGACCATCGTCGCCCGCGGAAGATTCCAAAGCGACCATTGATCATCGAGCCCGCGAAAGCCCGCCGATTTCAGCACTGCTTTTCGCGATTCGTCTTCATCGCTGAACCGCGACTCCAGCCGCAACACGATTGCTCTTCGCTCCTTGCTGAATTTGCGCATCCATTCGGCCAAGGAGCTTACGAGTTTAGAGTCACTATCATTTCCAGCTATGCCCGTCGCCGCGTAGAGGACGCAAGCTCTCAAAAATGGAACCGTTCGCTCGAAGACCTGCACCGCAGCTCTCGGATTTTGCTCATCAATGGCAAGGACTCGCCATGGCTGCCATCCCTGGTTGGCGCGCGTCTCTCCCCATTCCCACGAATGGTAAAGCGTCCCTCCGAGCGCAAGAATGGCGCTATTCCATTCCTCGCGATTTTCGATGATCTCAATATTCAAAGATTCAAACCTTCAAGCAGCCTAACACTTGCCTTCAATCCAAGACCGTTTTTTATCTTTTAAATTGCGCGACGGCAAATAGGATGGTATTTGAGGGGCTAACTAGATCTTGGCCCAGATACTTTCTCTTCCCCAATTTCGATTGGACGAGTGCTTGGCGTTGCCATCACAACAAGCCATGCAAGGATTCTGTGTTAAGACTGATCTACATCGTGTAAAGGGTGCATGCGAGCGTGGCGCCATTTTTGGATCCGTGTCAGCAACCTCTTTGGAAGAAACGAAACTGCCCAGTAAACTCCAACCCTCCAGGAGAAGAAAAGACGTACACTTTGAGCCCAACTTCGCCGAGCCGCGAGAAAATCTCCCCTCGAAAGCTGTATGGAACCGCGTTCACGATACAGCCGCGCTTTGTCAGCGACAAGCCACTCCCTATGGCTCTTGGTTTCCTGTTCAAGTGGATCCGCCTCCATTTTCTTATGGAACCTTAACCCTGCTTCAATCATGGCTAAACGGTTGTGGCTGATGTTACCGCCATGAATCCGCCGTAGAACCAAGGGCGCGAAGTCCACTGCAAATGAGAATCTGCGCGACAAACGCACGAATAAATCATAGTCTTCAATCGGCGTCATCGATTCGTCGTAGAGCCCGATTTCCAGCAGGCGATTCCGGCGAACGAGAGCAGTTGACTGCGGAACAAAACATCCATACCTCAACAACATCTCAAAAGGATTTTCCAACACGACCTTTCCTTTTAGAAGTTGTTGAAAGCTATTCTTAGCAAACCAGGACATGCTGGCTCCCGTCGCATCATTGAAGACAGTTTGGTCACCGAAAACAAGCTCGCACCCAGTCTGCTCAGTCAGCTTCATCTGCCGGTCGAACCGAGTGGGCAATGAAATGTCATCGGCATCCATAAACGCGATCCATTCTTGACTTGCGGTGCGAATTCCGCAATTTCGTGCGCTCGATGCGCCGCCATTTTCTTTTCGCAGATATGTGATTCGCGGAAGATACTTCCGGATGATCTCGGATGTTTCATCCGTTGAACCATCATCGACTAAAATGATCTCGTGAGCGAATTGCGTCTGCTGAAGGATGCTCTCCAAACATTGCGGCAGAAAGGCAGCTGAGTTAAAGGCCGGAATTATTACGCTAATAGGAAGTGGCACCCCAGCCCTCTGAGTCGAGGCGCAAAGTTCATAGCTCGATTCCTGGGAAGTATATCTCCTGCGTCATATATAGCAACTACTATCTATTACTATGTGTCTTTATGTCCTTATGTCTTTATGTCCTTATGTCTTTACGTCTTTACTTAGAATAAGGTGCGAAACATTGCATCAACCTTTTGCATTCGTCCACGTTATAGCGACTCAAGAAATAGAATGCTGCGAGCAACCCGATGTACAACAGGATTCCTCTGGTCAGCCCGAGATTTGGCCAAAAGTAAGTCACCGCGGCGCAAGCCGTGATAAGCACCGAGTAAACAATGTATTGCTTGCGTATGGCGAATCGGATCGGAACAACTCGTTTCACAAAATAGAACGTCAGAACCTGCTGGAGAACCTGCATGAGGCCAAGTGCGATGACAGTACCCATTAAGCCCATGGTCGGCCAGAGAAACCAGAAGAGGAAACAGAAGCCGCCGATCTGAATCGTTTGAGAAATGAGACCAAAATGCTGTTTCCCGGTGGCGGTCAACAGATTACCGGCGATCGGCGTAAAATTCTGCAAAGCAGCGAAGAAAACCATGCAAACAAGTGTTGGCCCCATATCTCGGTAAGCCGGGCCAAACATTCGGATCAAGAGGTCCGTGGCAACAAATAGCCCGCAGGAAACGGCAAAACTGATTGCAAACAACACACGAAGATAGAAATGTATCGCTTCGCTTGCAGCGGAAAACTCTTTCTGCGCAACCAGATTAGCCATTGTCGGCAAGAATGTGTCTATGAAGAAAGTCGTAATTAGCCCAATCCCGTTGGAAATCGTCCGCAGCGCGACGTACTTGCCCAAGGTGAGCAACCCTCCGAAGTTCAAGATAAGGATGTAATCCAGACGATTGGAAAGCATCGCCACGGCGCTCACGGCTTGCAGAGAAACTGTGTAGCTCCAAAACCGCTTCGGAAGATGAAAACCTAGAAAGGACCGGATCGAACGGAGAGGATGGGCTCGAACGATCCGAGAAATACCCGCGGCCGCTGCAACTGTTATAACAGTGAAATAGATCTCCCAAACAAGAGACACATAATGGTTTTGAAGATAGCCGTGCGCGAGAAAAAAGAATGCAGCATATGCCAGGAACGATCCTATCGTAACGACACGTTTAAGAATCTGCGCATATTTGATCTCCAGCATGCCGTTCAGTGTCGCGGCAGTTATGGAATAGATAACATAAAGAGGAGATAAATAGATTAACAAAATT
Source organism: Candidatus Acidiferrales bacterium (assembly GCA_035934015.1). Classification (NCBI taxonomy): domain Bacteria; kingdom Pseudomonadati; phylum Acidobacteriota; class Terriglobia; order Candidatus Acidiferrales; species Candidatus Acidiferrales bacterium. The sequence goes on along the minus strand of DASYYH010000006.1, from coordinate 29,286 downwards.
TGCAATGAACCCTCGTCTGATTTCCCAAAGAGAAAATGTAACATTTTGGGCCAGGCGGTTGCGATGGCGAACCACGGCAACAAGCAAGCAAGAACAATTAGGGCATAGCCCGTGACAAACGGAAGTTGCTGCTCCGAAGGAAGCTCGGGAATGAACTTAATGGCGACGGCATCACCACCCAGATACATCAGGCAAGCAACAACAGCGATGTAAACCATCAGGACGCCATACGTTCCTATCGCCGCGGGACCAACGCGCGCAAGAATCAAGGTCGTGGCATAGCCAAGTGGCACGGATAGGATGGAAAGCCAGAGCGTCCAGCGCATACCAGAAACGATGGATCTTCGCATGTCCGGTGAAATGCCGGAGAAAAGCTCTCTAGATGTCGTCGCGGGCGCAACTATGGAACTAATGCGCTCTGTTGGGGTAGAAAGCTCTTCTTTCAATCTGTCCTCGTGGTTTGCATACCTAATCAAAAGCAAGACCGGTAAGGTTCGAGTGCCGCGTGCATCGCATTCACACCAGTGGCCGCTCGCGATGCTTTCTTAACCTAAGAAACAGCCCAGGGCGCTCCGCCGTAATTTCATCCAGTCGACGCCAGCCTTTTGCGGAGATTCGTGTGCGCTGCAGCTTTCGCAGGCCCGCCAACCCGTCGCGCACTCCGAGAAAAAATTTCCCGGGGTGGCCGGCGCGCAAACTGAAAAACGCCATCATGCCCCAGTGGTAAGCCAGGTATCGCCAGCGGCGCAATCCGGAATAATCTTTGAACGCGATCCAGAGATAATTGCGCGTATAAAAATAGAAATTTCTTCCGCTCGACCGCGTTTCTTGAGACATCGCATGGCGGACGCGCACTTCCGGACGATACGCAATCTTCATCCCTGCATCGATCATTCGTAGCGCAAGATCCGAGCCCTCGCAGCCAATCCAAAGCGGCTCGTAGTAGCCGCCAATCGTTTCAAAATCCGCGCGGCGAAACGCCGAAGCCCCTTCTGGAATAAAACACGTTTCAAATTCCGAATCCGAGTAGTCCCAATAGCTGCGCGGATGGCACCAATCTCGTAAATGAACCCGTCCCGTGTCGCCTTCCAGCACCTTGAACACAATGCAGCTAGCTTCCGGTGAATGATCAAACGCGTTGCGAATCTTCTGCAATTCGAAGGGCGAATCGAAATAAACATCGTTGTCGATCGTGACAACAATATCGCCATGCGCCGCGGCTATCCCGCGATTCCGGCCCGCGCAGCCGATGTTCTCCCGTAAACTGACCAGAAGAACTTCGGGAAATTCCGCCTTGAGAAATTCCACAACGCCATCGCCGGATGCGTTGTCAACGACAATGACCTCTCGCGGTTCATACGCCTGCGCGCGCACGGATTCGAGTACGCGGATGAGGTTTTCCCTGCGCCGATACGTCAAGATCACAACGCTAATCAGAGAATTGTTCATTGTTCACGCGAAATGGGTCCGCAAGAACACGCGCCAGCTCTTTAGGACGTCGCTGCGAAGCCCCCACCACATTCGTTCTTCACGCTCATTCTCTTTGAAGCGAACCGGCAGGAACTGGCCCAGCTCGGCAAGCGTATCGGAGTTAACGTGGTTGGGGATAGCCTCAGGCAGCGCAAAATAAAGCTGCGCGGCGACGCCGTAGACCAGGTAGCGTGGGCTGCCGCGTAATGCCAGCCGCAGAGCGTTGCCCCAAAACCCTTGCTCGCGGCGCACGGGCTGCATAAGCGCGAGTTTTGCCCAGCCGCGGGACTTTTCGCCCAAGGGTTGGTTGCGCAGAACGGCTTCCTGCAAAGCGCTGTCCGTTGCGTCCATGGCGTTCTTGGTTCCCGAAAATGTGGTGGCCTCCCAACGCCAGATTTCCCGCACAAGGGGCACCAGATCGGTGAGTGCGCGAGCCAGTTCGTTACTGAAGGTCTCCGCATCGCCCGTATTGGCATTCACGCCGAGCGGGTTCGGCGTCGCGTGCGGATCTAGTTTATAAGCTGTGCACGCAGAAACTTTCTCCATAAGTGGGCGAAGAAACTCCAGTCCTGGTTTCGATCCCGCTTCGGACGCCCATTTCGCAAGAGCTTTTGAACGAGCGGCATATGTGCTTTCATAATTTCCGGTGAAAACCAGCAGGGTTGTTGCCAGATCTATGTGACATTTGATGAGCTGATAGTGCAGATGAACGAGCTTGTCCCGATCGTACGCAGCGATTCCGTCAGCCCACTCTAACTGCTCGATGATTCGATTATTCAGCATGCGCCAGGCATCTGATTGTGGGATGGCTTCTCGAGAAAATCTCGGAACAGCAGATAGAAGAGAGGAATCCCCCCAAACCGTCTGTCCGTGGGTGAGAAGTTCGTATCCAAAAATTTGTGGGCGCAGGCCGTGAAAATATTCTGGAGTGATGGCTCGAAACTCGAGATCGCAGTCAACGCCTCGGGAAGCCAGCTCAATTTTGAGTTCTTTTGCTTGCTGGTCGAGGAACGCCTGCAACGGCGCGCGATCAACCCTCACCGGAAAGACCACCATGTATTCCATGTCGCCGAGAATGCAGAAGCGATCTGACGTCGCAAGCACTGAGCCTTCGTCCCGCGCGAAACTTCCTGTCAGCACGACCGCTACTGGCCGAATGGCAAGCCGCCCAACGAGGCTCTCGCAAACCTCCGCGATGGTCGAGCCAATCTTCTTTTTGATCGCTGCATTGTCCATGCTGGCAGAAACCGGAGCTGACAATGGTGGTGCTGTCCTAGGCTGCATTGGCGACCGGGACCTCTTTGCGCATGGCTCGCTCGCGTGCAAAACGCTCCAATGGAATGGAGAGAAACACGACGATCCAGAACAATTTCAGATATTCAGCCGACAAAAAGAAATCACCCACGGCGCACGCCACAATTCCGCACTGCAGTCCTGCAGCCATGGGGTATAGAAAATGATCCTCGGAATGCAGAGTGATTTTGCGAATCGTTCCAAAGGCACGAAATGTGGCCCACATCAGCCAGAGAAAGAGAAGCAGTGCGGGAATGCCGAGTTCAGCCGCATATTCTAGGTAGGAATTATGAGCAATCTGCTGAAAATTCGGATCGCCGGAATATTGGCCTAATAAAGGTTTATATAAACCCAATCCTATTCCCGTCAGCGGTTTCGCCCGGATCATTTCGAGACCTGCCATCCACGCTTTCTCTCGCGTCTGGGCGCCGAGTTGATCGGCATAATCTGGATGAAGAAGCCGCTTCAGCGGACTCCGTGGGGCGAGGAGCATCGGCACCGCAAGCAGCACAAAGAGCATGGCGGCGTTGCGCGCTCGCCTGCGCGACGTCCACACGAGATATCCTACTCCTACTAAGAGGCCGAGAAGCCCGCCACGCGAAGAAGCCAATGCCACGGCGACAGAAACCAGGAGAAACATCCCGATCACGGAGTATCGATAGAATTCCTGTCGAAGACCACGCAGCCAAAAATAAGCGACAGGCAAAATCAGCAATGCGGCCAACGTATAATAGTTCGGGTCGCCAATGACGGCTCCGGGGCGAAGGTCCGCGTACATCGCATGGTATTTCTGAAACTCTCGAATCATGTACAGCGCGCCAAAGGCAATTCCGGCCAGCGTCGACAGGAGCGACCAGAACATTTTCTTGGGCGTGTCGACAATCGTCAGTGTCACGAAGAAAAGTATTAAAAAGGAAAGATAACTGAATGCCGGGTCAACGGCCCAGTAGCTCAGGGCGCCAGTTCTGAAATAGGAAAATAGCCCCCAAAAACAAATCACAAGAAAAAGTCTTGCGCGAGTTGTTCCAATGTAATTTGGTGCCCTCCCCTTTATGAACAGATAAATGAGGGCGTAAAGAGCGCAAACCGCTCCTATCGCTTTAACGATCGTGAACGCACCAAATCCACGATCAAAAAACGGGTGATGGTAGAAAGGCGACGTGAACATCAGTAGATAAAAGAAAATCATGCCCGGGCAAAGTCCCTTCTGGCTCTTTGCGGCTGCCTCTCTTCAAGCAAACGTTCGTAAAGCAGTGCGGTTTCTCGCACCTGCTGTTCCAGCGAAAACAGATCGCGTGCTCGCCGTGCGCCCGCTTCTCCCATCGCCCTCTGCTTTTCCGCATCACGCAGCAAATTGATGAGCGCGTCCGCCAGCGCTTCCGGTTGTGCCGGAGGAACCAGTACGCCGGTCCGACCGTCAACAACCACCTCGCACGTTCCGTCCACAGCAGTCGCAAGCACCGGCTTGCCCATCGCGCCGGCCTCAATCGGAACGAGCGGCATACCCTCATACAACGAAGGCAATGCAACTATGTCTGTCGCATCCATCCAATTCATCCAATCCTGGCGATATCCCAGGAAATGCACTGAGCGGCCCAACCCTAATGAACGGACGGAATTTTCGAGCCCCGGGCGCAGCGATCCGTCGCCTGCAAACACAACATGCAGCGCCGGCACTTTTTCCAGAACTTTCGGCAGCGCTTCAATCAAATAGCGGTGCCCCTTTTGTTCTTCCAATCGCCCAAACACGCCGACGATGGGATCTCCCGCACCAATGCCCAGTTCGCAACGCAGCATTTCCCGCCGGCTCGCATTTGGAGAAAAGCCATTCAACTGGCGCCCGTTGCGAATCACTAGGACTTTTCCTGTCTCGAGTTTTTTCTCTTTCAAAAGATACCTGCGCGTCGATTCGGATACGGCGATCGTCGCGTCCGACCACGCCGTGATCCGCCGGTCATACCAGTATTGGCGGCTGAACCATTTCGTTCTCCAGGCTTCTCGGCCATGGCAGGTGTGAACCACGACAGGCACGCCTGCAAGCCGCGCCAGCGGAACGGCAGAGGCGGCTGCGCGAATCATGTGCGCGTGCACAACGTCGATCTTTTCGGCGCGCAAGTAGGCCATGAATCGGCGCGCGGCATTCCAATGCAACGGGCCTTCCAGCGTCAACGCCAGCGCTTGCGCGTCACCAGCTTGCCAATCCCTGCCAAATGCATCCAGCAAAGATGCTGGGCAAACTAGGTAATTGCGGAACCTCTGTGGGTCCAGTCCGCGAACGAGTTCCAGCGCAACTTCCTCGGCGCCGGATCGCACCGGGGAAACGAGAAACTGTAGCGTTCGAATTCGGTTATTGCTGGGCATGCACTCCGTTCCGCAGGTTCTCCGCCCATTCGTGCATCACTTCGTGAACGTCAACCAAGGTATCGACCCGCCGGCTCGGCGGCAGATTGCTCAGAAAAATCGCCGAAGAGTGCGGATCATCCGGATGAAATCCGTGCATACCTTCGGGCGCTCTTTTCCCGAAAAAGCTCGGCTCTATCAGCACGCCCGGATTCATCAAAAAAACGATCTCGCCCTGGCGGTGGTCGGGGAAATCGATGCCGAGATCCCTCTTTTCTGCGTCGCTCAGAATATGGCCGCAATCGAGCCCATTGAGCCGCTCGGTGATCTGCTTCCGGGCACGGTCCTTGAAAAACCAGAATCGCGCCATTGTAGAATCGTAAAGGGACAGATAATCGCGCGGCATTTCGAACCCAAGCGGACGAATCTGGCCGACCAGATCATATCCCGCGCGTTTCGGCGTCATTCCGTGATCGGAGAGAACAAAAAAGGCGACTTCCTCATCGGTTCGCTGTGCTTCCGTGTAAACTTCGCGAAGCCAGTTCTCGTACTTGTCGAGTTCGCGTGCGACGCCTGCAGCGTCCTGGCACTGGGAATGCAGATATGCATCTAGTTCGGATAAATAAAGAAAATAGAAATCGTATTTCTTCTCTTGCAAATCTCGCCGTGCGGCCCGCACGATCTCCTCATCCCTCATCTCGTGGTACGAATACGTCCGATAGCGCACTCCGAGCGCTTCCAGTTGATCGAATAGCGAAGAAGGAACGCCGCCCGGACGGTAGATATCCTTCTTCTCACAAATATCGAAATAGGGCAGAAGCTCGACGGGGACCCCGTAAATCTGAAAATATCCGCCGAATTTGCTCATGCGCTGTGATGCGACGCGAATCACGCGCCGTGTCACGCGGTGGTTCAGGACCGATTTCGGCAGGAACTTCAGCCAGCGCACCCACCGAAATGGCGAATGTTCCGGATCGTAATAGAATAAATTCCAATGTCCTGAGTCCTTCGGCATCTTGCCGCTGAGCAGTGTGGGAATTGCTCCAGAGCTAAATCCCAAGACGGTGCGCACTTCGTTCCGATATTTCAAAATTTCCGGCATGATGGGCCGGTCTTTTACGTAGGTCCATCCCAGCGCGTCAATCAGCGTGACGACAGCAATCATTCAATTTGCCCCGCGTTTTCCGATTGGCTTTCGTGCGATCCCGAGCACTGCGGCGCCGTGATGCGGCGTGCCATAAAGATCAAGATGAGCCAGCGTCCTGAGCAGCGGATACAGCGTCACATAGGCAAGCGGATTCGGCTTGCTGTCGCCAATCGTAAAAAACAAATCGAAACATAGCGTCCCAAATGGCCCGTAGGTGTAGCGGATTTCAACCGGTTCCGTTCCCGTCGCTTCGAATATTCTCTTGAGGTCTTCGGTTGAGTATCCATCTCGAACGTGGCCGTACTCCGATGGATGGAAACCGATCCGCCGCTCGCGCCAAGCTACAGTCGCCAAATGCCTTGGTTGCGGCACTGACGGGGACGTAATCACCAGAAATCCGCCCGGCTTCAGTGCGCGCGTCAAATCCGCAAACGCGGCGTGGTCATCCGCGATGTGCTCCATCACATCGGAGCAGACCGCGACATCGAATTCGTTTTCGAACGGCAGCCGGCAGATATCCGCTCGAAGATAGGAAATATTTTGAAGATTTACGCGCTGGCGGATCGTTTCCGCCATCTCGATCCGGTCGCCTTCTAGTTCCAGACCCACGAATTTCCAGTTCGGATGTTGCTCCCCAAGATAAGTCAGCAAATCGCCGCGGCTGCATCCCGCATCCAGGAAATGCACCGGATGCCCATTCAGCGGAAGGCTGCGCAGGGACCGCAAAACGTGCTGCAGCCGGATCCAACCCGGCAGATGCGGTTCTCCCAAAAGCGAATATGCAAATCGCCGCTTCCAATCTTTTTCTGTAAATTTCTTGCCTTCGCCCAGCCGCATTCTAGCTTCTCCCTTTCACAGCGGCTGGCGAGTCGGCGAGGTCCCGCGCCGGCCGATTGTCATTCAAGAAAAGCTCCGGCATCGTAGCGAAATCCGAGGTGACCACACGCTTCGGCATTCCGTGTGATTTCAGATGGTCGCGAAAACTGGTGCACGGAAAATCCGCAAGGATGCGCCGCACTTTCTTCTCTGTGCCGCGCAAGTTGACGTACGACTTGAACCGGCGCGAAAATCTCATGGGCAACCTGGGATGTTTGGGGTCGATTTCGCGCGGGTGCACGTAGAAAATGACCGGCCGTTCGGACGCCGCAACCTGCCTCGCCATTTTGCGGATCAGCGCGTAGGGGAACAAGCGAAGATATCCGCCGCCAAAAAAGCACAGGCGCTTCCCCAAGCAATCGGCGACGGTCAGCGGAAACTCCGAGATCGTTCCCGATGGCGTCGCCACAACGTGAGGTTCGAGTGGCGCGAGCGGTATGCCGCCGTGGCCACGCTCTGCAGGAAAAATCGACGAATCGTATTCATAGCCCGCTGCAACGAGCTCCTCGAAAAACCACGGCGAATCCTTCGTACTCGAAAAGCCTGCCGCGCGGTAGCCCTGCACTCGCGCTCCCGACAAATCTTCGAGCAGCTTCCGCGATCTCATTGCATCCTCTCGGAATTCTCCGGGAGTCACCTCAAACACAAGCCGGTGCGCATATCCGTGCGACGCCACTTCATGTCCGCGCGCAGCGGCTTCTCGTACCAGATGTGGAAAGCGCTCCGCAATCCAACCCAGAAAGAAACACGTCGTGCGCACATTTGTGGCGCTGAAAAGGTCGAGCAAATCCCGAAAATTCTTCTCAACTCGCGCGGGCAAACCCGCCCACTCCGAAATTGCAGGCGCGGATGGAATGTCGAGGATGTGATACCAATCCTCTACGTCCACAGTGAAAATGTTTCGCAGCTCCGAATTGCATTCCATTTTCATTCCCGAAAATTCCTCGGCTCTGTGCGTTTTATGGAATCGCGCGAACGATTCGCGGTCCCAGCAAATTCGCGACGCCCAACGGCAGGCGCTTCCACGCCTCCACAGCGAGATGGAATCGCGGGTTATCCGGTCGAAGCTGTGGAAGCATTCCTCCATCCTTCATCCAATAATTCCACGGAAGCGAAATTTCCTCGCACTGCCATTGCGTCTTGAACCGGTGCGTTCCACTGCCTGGCGTACAGCGTCCCAGATCCACTCGCCGGAAACCGTTCTGCGCCGCCCATTCCAGCGCTGTCCAATAAAGAAAAACCGTCGAGTATTTGCCTCGTGCCGCCGGCGTCGACGCGATCCAAGGCAGTTCCACGTGATTGCGGTACGTCGTGATGAATGTCGCCGCCACGGGCTCCTTTCCATCCCACACTAAGAGTATGTGGCTCGAATCGCGCGCTACTCGCAGAAAATTCTCAAACCATGCGCGAGGATAAACAGGCGTTCCCAGATTGCGCATGTTGCAGGAAAAAACCCTGTAGAAGTCCTGGACCAGCTCTTCCTTTCCCCATTGCGCGCTCAATCCCTGCTTCTGCGCGCTGCGAATCTTGGTCCGCAGGCGCGAAGCCAGCGAGCCGAAATATTTCTCCGGCGTCTCCGGCAGCGGAACCGCCATGGAAACCTTCGCCGCGCTCGATTTCCAGTTTCCGTTGAGTGCCTCCGCTTGCCGCAGTTCGATGTGTTTTGCGCCCCATTGGCCTGCGAGGTTCTCGGCTTTACGTATGAGTTCTTCGTGGGCCTCCGGCGTATCTGCCACGACTCCGCCGTAAGAGAAAAAAGGCATGGACACCAGGAAGCGGCCCCAGAGCCAGCTCTTGATTCCAACCAGGGGAAGCACGCCGCGAATCTTCCCGTCTTCCTGGGCGGCGAGATAAAACGCCTTGTGTCCGTACGTGTCTTCGATCAGTTTCTTCCAGCGCCAGCGGTGGTAATTCGTCGCTCGCGGATTCCTTTCCACATACGCGTCCCATGCTCCAGAATCGCGGCAGAGTTCTACGCTCATGCTTTCCCCACGCCAACTCGTTGCGCTTCGCATCCGCGCGATTGCGTCGCAACATCCCACACAGCGAACCGCTTGCCAAAAATTGTCTGGAAGACACCGAGGATTGCTGCGACATGAACCAGAACGTAGTAATACGGAATCGCCAGAATGCCGCTGCCTTTGCGACCGATCGATTCCAGAATCATTCCCACAAGCGCCAGAGCGTAGCAGACCAATTGCAGCACCAGGCAGACGAGGAAAAACGGTCGTGCAGCCAGAAACGCGCTCGAGATCAGCAGCGCCGCGAGCGGAATCGGAATCAGCCAGCGAAGCAGCTTGCGCGAAGCGAATTGCCAGCGCCGCAATCCGTGAATCGAATGCCGCAGCCTCCAGAATCCCAGCATGCCCTGCGCGCTGATCCGGCGCTTGCGATTGAATTCCTCGCGGGAAGACTGTGTCGCTTTTTCCAGCGATCTCGCCGATGGCTCGCAGAGCACAGCGTAGCCTTTGCTCGCGATGTGCAGAGGCAGCTCCAGATCATTCGCCAAATCCGGCACGAGAGGCACATATAGTTCTCGCCGAACGCAGAAAATCGATCCATCGCAAACCAACACAGATCCGAGCCGGCTCTCCAGATTGGTAATCAGGAATTCATACTCCAGGTATTTCCGTGTGCCCGTCGCGACAGCTTCGCCGTCTCCATCGCGTAGGGTTTTCTCCATGCCAGTGACGCAACCGGTGCGTGGATCTCCAAAGTGCCGTGCCATCTGACGCAGGCAGTCCTGGCCGATATGTGAATTTGCGTCAGTGAAGAAAAGCAACTCTCCGGTCGCCAGTTGTGATATGCGGTTCAGCGCTTCATTCTTGCCCGTGCGGCTATCCATGCGGATATACTTCAGCCGCGAGTCCTTGATGCTTTTCAGAATCTCGTCGGTCCGGTCTTCCGAAGCGTCGGACGCAACGATCAGTTCCAATCTATTCGCCGGATAATTCCAGCCGAGCGTTTCCGCCACTTTCCACGCAATGTCTTTTTCTTCGTTGCGCGCGGAGATCAGAACGGAAACTTTCGGAGTAAATTCTGTCTGGCTTGTCGGCTTGAATGCTTTCCACCGGCCAATCAGCCAGAGGCAAAGCGGGTAGCCGGCATAGACATAAGCCAGCCAAACGACACCCGTCCAGAAAACGGCTTGGGCAAAATGGTTCATCGAGAGCCGCGGCCCAACAACAAGATCTTCAACGTCCGGAACATGATTAAGAGATCGAGGCCAATGGAGATGTTCTTGATATAAAACAAGTCGTACGCAAGTTTTTCCACGTTGTCTTCGAGCGTCACGCAGTATCCGCGGTTGATCTGCGCCCAGCCCGTCGCTCCCGGCTTGACGGACCAGCGCTGCCGGTAATAGGGTATTTTCTCAACACACTCCATCTCTTGATTCTGGACGAATGGCCGCGGCCCGACGAAATACATATCGCCTTTCAGGACATTGAACGCCTGCGGCAGCTCGTCGATTCGCGTGCGGCGAAGCAACCGGCCTACGCGCGTAAAGCGATCGTCTGTCTTTTCCGCCGGGCGGTAATTGTCGTCCTGGTCTGCTCCGTCAATCATGGTTCGGAATTTATATAGAGTGAATAGCTTTCCACCTTGACCGACGCGCTTCTGCTTGAAGATGATTGGCCCCTTGGAGTCCAGGCAAATCGCGATGGCTGCGAAAAGTAGCAGCGGTGAGCCCACCGTCAGACACACAATCGAAATCATGCAAGAAAACACTCGCTTATACACGAGCAGCGGCTTTGAAACCCGAAAGCTCGGCGAGAAAAGGAGCCAGCTCAATCGAAGGTTCTCGAGCGGCACCTTGCCGGTGATCGCTTCATAGACGTCCGGACCATCTTGAATCTGTACGCCGCGCCCCTTCAGTCGCAGGAGCGCCTCCACAGGGAGGCGGCCACGCCGCTCGCCCATCGCGATGATGATCCGTCCCGCGCGATAAGACTCCACTTGCCGTGCCAGCACCTCATACTGCTCTTCGTTCGAGAGATTCGCGTAACGGGGATCGCCGTTTTCAATCTGGCGCATTTGCCCGACCACGCGGATTCCCAATTCCTTGCGCGACTCAATCTCTTCGAGCAACGATTTCGCCAGGGCGCCGTCGCCCAAAATCAGCGCTCGCTCCGCAAATTGCGGCATGGTATTCACAGCCAAAAACAATCGCCGCCACGCGAACAGGATCAAGGCGACAAAGGCCAAGCCAATTGAAAAAATTCCCCGTCCAAGATCCAAATGCGGGAAAAGGAAATACAGCAGCGCCAGCAAAATGCAAACCGTGCCAAGAACCTGGACAAGACGTGTTACGACTTCTCTACGGTTGCTCAGAATGAAGGAATCGTACAAATCGAAGTAATACATGCAGAGGACGAACACGGCCGCGACAATCAGAATCTTTAGAAAGCCCTGACCGTAATTCAGCATCAAGCTCGCATCGTTTCTGCCGAGTCGCGCGAACGTCGCCGCCACAAATGCGGCTGCAATCAGCACCGCCTCCGAAATCCCCAGTAGCAGCGTGCGTGCCGGCAGGTATGTGTGAAAGAACCGAATCACTCATGAACCTCCGCAGCTTTGCCCTTTGCCTGATTTTTCTTCGCACCATTATGAGTCGAATAGTATTGGTCGTAATAGCTGACCCGGTCGAATTCCGACGCGCCATTCAACACCACGCCGATTAGCTTGGGATCGTCGAGACTCGCCAGCCCTTTCTTCAACGGATTGATCGGTGTCACGTTCTCTCGGACTACGAGCAGAGTTCCATCCACAAGTCGATTCCAGATGTTCGCATCCGCCATGGGAAGCAACGGTGTGGAGTCCACAATTGTCCAGTCGAACAGTCCCGCAAGCTGCGAGAACGTCTCCGCGAAGCGGCCGGATTGAAGCAATATTGCCGCCTCTTCAAATTTCCCGCCAGCCGGCAAATACCAGAGCGGCAAATCGCCCAACCGATAGACAAAATCCGTAATCGAACTTTTCGGATCGCCCCACCACTGGCAAATACCCTTCAGGCCATTCAAACCGAAAAGGGAATGCAGGCCCGGATTATGCAGATCTCCCTCCACCAGCAGGATTCGCGTCTGCGAGTGTCGCGCGAGAGTCACGGCAAGATTCGCAGAAATCAGCGTCTTACCCTCATCCGTCACGCCGCTCGTGACTTGCACCGACTTCAATTCGCGCTGGCCTCGCAAGTTGTCCAGCCGGGTGAGTAAAACGCGGAATTTCTCCGCTGCCAGGCTGTGCGGGTCGGCCAGCGCAACAAGATGACGTTCCGCAGAAATTTGCGGTCGCACCGTCTTGGCCGCCTCCAACTCCATAGGCGTCGCCGTCATCACGGCGGGAGCAACGCTGCCAAGGACCTCCGTCGGTTGCGGCGCATCGCTCGTGGCCACTCCCTTTTGTTGATTCTCCTGCTCCGATTTCCGTAACGCTTCGTATAGCCGGCTCATTCTGCTTAGGCTCCTGACTCCAGATTGGCATCATCCAGAGGCTTCTCTGGCGTTCCGTCGAGTTCTTCGATCATCCGAAACAATGCTTTCAGTGCCTTCCTCTTCACTTCGCCGTCTTCCGGATCCGGCGCTAACGTCGGTGAGCTCACGTCCAGGCGAAAATCTGCAGCGACTTCCTGAACGATTTCCGCTGAGATCTGTTTCGTTTGTTTCGCGTAGGCGGACACCAGAGAATTCTCACAGAGCGTATTGATCAGGCGAGGAATTCCCTTGGAATATGTGTGAACCGCCGCAATCGCATCTTCCGAGAAAATCGTAGCTCCGTGAGAATTTGCCCCCGCAAGTTCGAGCCGGCGCTGAATATAGCCGCGAAGTTCATCCAGCCGCAGCGCCTCCAGACGGCAGCGCAACCCGATGCGCTGCTTCAATTGCCGCAGGTGCGGTGAGTCGAGCTTGCGATCGAGCTCCGGTTGGCCCACGAGCACGATCTGGAGGAGTTTCTGTTGCGCCGTTTCCAAATTGGTCAGCAGCCGAATTTCTTCCAGCAGCTCCCAGCTGAGCAATTGCGCCTCGTCCACCACCAGCGCGGCCGTCGTCCCGCGCCGGAATCGCGCGATTAGGTAATTATTCAGGTGTGCCAGCATTTCGCTCTTCGTCCGCCCCGTCGTGGGAAGCCGCAAATCGGTCAGCATGTAACGCAGAAAATCTGGCACCGAGAGCCGCGGGTTGAACACATACGCGAACGCGACCTGATTGTGATTCAGCGAGTCGAGCAGGCATCGCACCAACAGCGTCTTGCCCGTTCCCACCTCACCGGTCACGACCACGAATCCCTTTCGCCGTTGCACGCCATAATTCAAGTTTGCCAGTGCCTCGTTGTGCCGCGGCGTCGGATAGAAGAAATATGGGTCCGGGCTGATCTCGAAAGGCTCTCGCGTTAGCCCGAAAAATTTTCTATACATACCAATTAGCCTCGATAAATCGCGTACGCGTTACCAAGCAAGATAACAACGACTATTACCGCTGCGGCTCCACGCGTCATCCAGCGCATCAGCATCCGGCGCCGATCCTCTGCCGGTGTGCTGATTTGCGGGATGCCTACGAGAACGCGAGCCGGCACCAGCCCTTCCAAATCTTTCTCTCGGCGGACGCGCGCGCCCGTCAGTTCGAGCAAGGCCGTCAGACCGATCGCCAGAGCGATTCCAAATCCCAGCCCCCCGAGGCTGATCAGGATGTGGTTCGGAGAGGAGGGCTGTACCGGCGTGCTCGCCGGATCGATCAGAGAAAACTGCGAACCCTGCTGATTTTCTTGGAGTGTTGTCGCCAGTTGCGACTCATTTTGTTTGGCAAGCAAATTGTTATAGTTCGTCTGCGCCTCATCGTAGCCGCGCGAAATGTCCGTCAGTTGTTGTTGCACGGCAGGTGTAGCGTTCAATCGCGCCTGATAGTCCGCGATGCGCCCCTCCAGAGCCTTTTGTGTTCCCTGGAGTTCCAGAATCTCCAGTTGATTTGCCTTCAGTTGGCTTTGGATCTGCATCATTGCCGAAGGCTGCCCGTTCTGCACGTCCGCCGTGACGGCGGGATCTGTAGCTGCACCCGTCTTGCTTGACTTCTGGTTCTTCGCAATCTCGTCTTCGATTTGCTTTTTTAGTTTTTCCGTTTTCGCGATCTGATCCTTGAGCGCGATCACATCCGGATAGTTATCGGTATACTGCGAGCGCTCCTGCGCGAGTTGCAGCTGCAGGTCTTTGATTTCTTTGTCGAGCGCCGGCGGCGACACGGCCGAGTTCGGATCTCCACTCCCTAAATCCGCCTGTGCTGCGTCGTACTGTTGCACCGTGGATTGCAGGTAGAGCTTTTGCTGTTGCGCGCGGTCCAGTGCGAGTTGCACGTTCTGCAATTGTCCTTCCAGCCCCTGCAGGATCTGCATGTTGCTCTGGAGTTGGTCGGGAAGCTCTCCGAGGTGTTGAGCGCGGAATGCTTGAACTTGGGCCTCCTGTTTCGCAAGATCGGCCTTCGCGTTGCCCAATTCAGTGTTGAAGAACGCCGTCGTGCTCTCAGATTGCTGTTGCTGAACCGTGTTTTGCTGCAGGAACAGTTCCGAGAGCTTCTTGTCCACTTCAAAAGCAATTTGGGGAGAGGCCGCAGAATAGCTGACCTTGAACGCGGTCACTTGTTTGTCGCGTCCTGGCGTTTCCATAGCCTCGATCTTGATGTCATGGATCATTTGTTCGACGTGATCGGCGGGCTCGAAGAGCGCCATCAGTCGGTTCTGGTGGGTGTACAAATGGAATTGGTCGATGATGCCCTGAAGCTTGCTCCGGGTAAGAACCTCGTTCTCGATGATCTGAAACTGCTCATCCATGCTCGCGGAAACGTTCGGCGCCACGAGATTCGGGGAGACCTGCTGCTGCTGCAACTCGATCTCCGCTTGTGAGTCGTACGTCTCAGGCAGGAACCACCCCAGCCCCCAGACAGTCACCCAGCACAAGAAAATAGTGAGCAGGAGAATCCACCCTCTCCGCCGCACGATATCCCAATATTCTTCCAGTCCCCGGGCCTGTGAATCTTGTAGGTCGTCGAGCATTCCTACCTCCCAAGCGGTTTCGTAAACGTGTAAGTAAGCGACGCGCCGGCTATGTCATGGTTCCCGACCGGGAACCCCGCAAAGCCTCCGGTTTCATTCAATCTTTCATAAAACCAATTCATCGCGACATCTCGCCAGATTTGCTGCTGCAACCCAACCTCGCCGGAATAAGTCAGCATCGAACCCTGCGACGAGGAAGAAGACGCCAGCAATTGGTCAGAACTGCCTGCAACCGTCGTGAAAAAAGACCATCGCGATGTCAGCCTTGTGGTCAATTTGGCCGATCCTGTATTCAGTTCCACTGCTCCTACCAAACCACCGCCATCGCTGACCCTCCGCGAGTAATCGACCGATACAGCAACGCGATTCCCGATCCAGTTGTAAATCACCCCGCCGGCTGCCGACCACTGGTTAGCGCTGACCGGAATAGTGATGACGATAAAGCCCAGGCTCAGTTCGATTTCGTTGGCCGTCTGGGAATATTCCGGTCCGCCGTATAGCGTGAAACTGCTGGTTGGCGAAATATTCATCTGATCGAAAACCTCAAACGAATGAGTCGTGGTCCGTGCGTTCTGACGTGGGAATTTCAGTACCTGAAGGCCATACTGAACTCCCAATTGGTTCTTTGCGTTGAACTGGTGCGAAATGTAGGCCTCTCCGGAAGCCACCTGGGAGTAAATCAATGCCGTCGTTGGACCAGAATGCGGCGTATTGTCAAAGCGCTCCTGGTTAAATCCGCCTCCCAGCCCGAACATCGTGTGTTCCCCGATCTGGTAAGAGTACAAAGCATTGGAAACAATTTGAGTTCGTCGAATGTTCGGGAGGTATACCGACTGATTGGGTGAAACGCCCGGGCCAGGCAAATTATTGCCTTGGCCCAGTTGCGCGAAGGGATCCGTGCTGACCAGATAGTATTGCTGGGCCATCAAAGTCCCGCGCGCTGACGTTAGCCAAGTCACGTGCCCGTCAAACTTCTGCGTGAACTGATTTCGATAGTTTAGATTTTGGCTGATATCAATGCCTGGACCGTAGTCGACTCCCCAATCTACCCGAGGCAACGTTTCCGTGAACCCGAATGAGGGAGAGAAGATGTAGCCCGAATCCCATTGCCGCGGCGTTAATCCCGGAAGCACATTGTCATCAAAATGCGTCCCTGCTGAAAGGTTCATCTGGAAAACGTTCTCCAATTCAGCACTGGCCGAGGGTATCGCCGCTGGCATTTGACCACTTGCCAGCACGGGGACGTTTGAGTTCAGCGAGGGCGTTCCGCCATTGCTCTGTCCCCAAGCGGATGTGGCCAGCAAGAGAATCGCCGCACAAGCGCCTGCTCGGATTGGTATCAGTCGTCGCATTCAGCCGATCTCAAGGAACTACAATCGTATCCCCAGGTTTCAACACCACGTTTTCCTGCAGGCTGCGTCCGCGGATCACGGCCTTGTAATCGAACGGAATGCGCACTCGTATCCCTCCGGGAACAGGCCGCAAAACATAAATCTTCGTTTCCTTTGCAAAATCTCTGAATCCGCCCGCTTCCGCGAGGGCATCGAGGACGGTCATGGATTCGCTCAGTGGATAAGTACCTGGCCGCGTCACTTGACCGACGATGTTGAATTGGTGGCTGCGCGGGTCATCAACGATCACGGTCACTTCCGGATTCTCAATGTATGCCTTCAGGAGCCGCGTGATATTGTCTTGAAGCTGCAGCGGTGTAAGCCCGCTTGCCTGAATTTCACCGATCAGCGGTAGCGAGATCTTGCCATCTGGCCTCACAGGTATCTGCCGTGAGATCTCCTTTTCCTTCCACACATCGATGTCCAGCATGTCGTTTTCGCCAATAACGTAAGACTTCGCGTCAATTACAGGCTTCTCCACAGTACTTGCCGGCTGTTCCGGTTGAACCGCCTTCGACGGAGGATCCGCTGCGGCAGACGCCGTCTTTTTGTCTTGACCGTATGTCACCAACAGCGCGATCAGCAGCGCCGGCGCAAGTAACATCCATTTTCCCTTACCCATAACAACGGCGTTCATGTCTCCCTGCTCCTTTTGCAAAAACTCGAAGAAAACTCCCGCTTAATTCCGGGGTTGCGGATTCTCCGAGACCTTGCGGCCTGGCACGCCCGCTTCTTTCAGTTTGTACAGCAGGGCGCGGTAACTGATATTCAGGGCACTGGCTGCTCTCTTCCGATTCCAGTTGTGCGTTTGCAAAGTTTTCAGAATGATTTTCTTTTCGAATTCGCGCGTCGCTTGGCGCGTAACCTTCTTCAGCGAAATCGACCCATTGAGCGGCACGTCTGGCAGGAAAGAAGAAGAGGAGGAACTTGAACCTCCGCTGGAAAGGTCAATCGCAATGGCGTCTTCCGAGCCAAGGATCACATAGCGCTTCATCATGTTTTCGAGTTCGCGGATGTTTCCCGGCCAGTGATATCTCTGCATCATATCCAGCCGTCGTGCGGAGAGTGGCTGGGTTGGGCGGTTGAATTTCTCGCTGTAGACCCGTCGCAGGAAGTCCGAGATACAGGGAATATCAGCCGTCCGCTCCCGCAGGCTCGGCAGTTGAATATTCACCACATTGATCCGATAGTAGAGGTCTTGTCGGAAACTTCCCTGATCGATTTCCTCTTCTAGGTTACGATTCGTCGCGCACACCACGCGCACGTCGATTCGCTTGTCTTCTTGCGCGCCGATCGGGCAAAACTGGCCATCTTGAAGCAGCTGCAGCAATTTCGCTTGGAGGCCCATCTCCAGTTCGGCAATTTCGTCCAGGAAGAGTGTTCCGTTCTGCGCCATTTCCACTCGTCCTGGCTTCGTGCCGTTCGCCCCGGTAAATGCGCCCTTCTCGTAGCCAAAAAGTTCGCTCTCGACAAGCGTTCCTGGGATCGCCGGACAATTCACCTTCACAAATGGACCGGTCTCCCACGGCGAGCGCCTGTGGATCAATTTGGCGATAATTTCTTTCCCCGTACCGCTCTCGCCCTGTAAGAGGACCGGAATATTTGCCCCAGCTACTTTCTCCAGCTTCTGGTGGACAACACCCATTGCCTCCGATCGACCGAACACCACCTCGTCCGGAGGCACGGTGAGATTTGTCTCCCCGCTCAATCGACTTGGAACTTGACGCGTCGCCGTTCCCACCGTTGCACCACTCCAAGACAGGGCGCTAACTTAGGCCCTGTGCAGACTCATTCACTTGCACACTGAAAACCAATGTACATGGTTCCTTAAAGATCGCAAAGCCGACTGTCAATATTACAATAAAGCTTTTATTTTATGTAAGTTAATAGAATTAGGTATGGGTATCCGCTATCTCGCTCTATATACCAAATTCATGCGCGAACCTCCGAAAAGTGGAAAATGTTTTCACTCGAGGGAACCCCTTTTCCCCAACTCAGGCCGATTAGTTTAAGGCGCGACAGGTATCCTCTTATGATTCGCTATATTATTGAAAACAAAAGATATTGTGGAAAAGTGGCAAAATACTGAGAATAAAGCGATTAACGCATGTCACATGCCGATGCTTGCCAGAGCGGTTTTCAGAATGTGGAGGTTATTCCGAAAAGGATGCCAGAGGATTCCTTGTATCTCGCGTGCTACAGAACTCAGGCTCTGGCCGATTCGCCGCGGATAATGTCGTATCGTTCGATTACGGCAGCTACGCCGATCTCTGCGGATGATTCTGTCTCCGTGCTTGCGTGATCCACGCGAACGACTCGACCATGCGCTCGCACAAATACCTCTTGACCTTGTGTAATCTCCGCAGGAAGGGTCAGCGTAAAGTCCAACTCTGTACCGGGTGCCAGATCCTTCTGCAACCGGAAGTAAACACCCCGTGTGGAGATGTCTCGAGTCCGTCCATTGTGAATTGTTGTTTCCTTGCTTACCGGCAATTGGACAACGACAGGAAGGGTTAGATCATACCGGCGAGCTACACGACGCTCCGTCATCCCCAATGCTCCTCTCAATCTGCGTGCGCAGACGCACCCTATCCCGAGGTAATGGGCAGCAATCCGGTTTCCAAAGTCTGGATTCCCAAGTTTCGGCGCTGTACCTGCGTGAGGATTCCGGCCCTATCTTACCCGCCCCCAGGGCCAGCGGGCATGCGCGCTTGTTCTCCCCGAATCGGCGCAAACCCTTTCGTAACAGCCGCGAACCTCTTCTAAGGTCTCACGCAACCTGCGGTGATAATTTGTGCCAAACTTCCTTGAAAGAAACAAGAGGAATATTTCGTCCTGATGACGGATTCGCTATGGCCGCGCAGAGGCATTCAGCCTTCTGCACTCAATATGCAAGTTGTTGCAGGCAGTTTACGCCTATGATCCGCGTATTGCTGGGACTCCCGGTGCCATACCAGTACGTGCACCACGCCCAGAATCCAAATTAAATTGCCTCATTTTGTACAACAATGCTTTGTAACTGATCCCCAGTATCTTCGCTGCATCCTTGCGGCACCAGTTCGTTTTCTCCAGTGCGTCTGCAATGGCCTCCATCTCCGCTTCATCCTTCAAGCTTCGTACCAGCGCCTTCAGGCCTTGCTCGCGTGGGGGTGCAGCCTCTTCCTTTGGAGAAATCCGTTGTTGTGATTCCGTCAGCTCCAGCAATTCCCGCAGGCTGCCATCATCATCTTCGAGAATCACATAGCGCTTCACGAAATTTTCCAGTTCGCGTAAGTTTCCCGGCCATGGATAGCGCATCGCTGCTTCCATCAAATGCGCCGAAGGTTCAGGCACGGCCTTCTGGAATTTTTCGCTGTGCTTCGCCAGAAAATGACGGAAGAGCATTGGTATTTCATCAGTGCGCTCTCGCAGTGGCGGAATGTGCAGCGACAGGACGCTCAATCGATAATAAAGATCCTCTCGAAACTTTCCGGATTTCATCGCTTCGTGCACTTGGACGTTCGTTGCCGCCAACACGCGAACGTCTACTTGAACCGACGCTCGCGCACCGAGCCGTGAAAACTGATTGTCTTGCAGCACATGAAGCAATTTCGCTTGCAGGTGGGGCGGGATCTCCGCAATCTCATCCAGAAAAATCGTTCCCTTGTTCGCCAGCTCGAATTTCCCGGGCTTGGCACGGACCGCTCCCGTAAAGGCGCCGGGCTCGTATCCGAATAATTCGGATTCCAGCAGTTCACCCGGCAGCGCCGCACAATTTACCTTGACGAAAACATGCTGCCGGCGCGCCGATCGCAGATGAATCATTCGCGCCACGACTTCCTTGCCCACGCCGCTCTCGCCGCTGATGAATACGGGCACGTCCACCGGCGCGACCTGGAAAATCTGCTGCCGAATTTTCAGCATTTGCGGGCTGGCGGCCAGAAACGATAAATCTCCCGTCAGTTCATCGCAGTATTCGCGCAGAGCTTGATTTTCCGCTTTCAGCTGCCTCTTCTGCCGGCACTTCAGCAGAGCTGCATCGAGTTCCGGCTTCTCGAAAGGCTTGGTCAGATAATCGTGTGCGCCCAGCCGGATCGCCTCGACCACTGTGCTCACTTCGTTGGAGCACGAAAGCATGATTACGTTCAGGCTGCGGTCCATCAACATCAGCCGCCGCAATGTCTCCAAGCCATCCATCTCCGGCATCAGCACGTCCAAAATTACGAAATCAGGCTTCGTGCCGGCGCCAATGGCTTCGAGCCCATCGTTCCCGCTCGTGACCGCGGAAACTTCGAAGCCGTCCACTTCCAGAAGCGTTTGCAAATACTTCCGGATGCTCGGCTCATCGTCGATGATCAGGATCTTTTCTTTTTCGGCCACATTCGTTTGGCCGCGGGCTCCCTCACGCATAGCTATAGGCCTCGACTTTCGTTGGCAGCAGGAACTTGAATGAACTTCCGCGCCCGGGTTCGCTATCCACCCAAATCTTCCCATGATGCGCCTGTATCAGCCGCTTTGTAATTGCCAATCCGAGTCCCATCCCCGAAGAAGATGGATCGACACGAACAAAATCCTCGAATATCTCCTGATGATATTCGGCAGCGATGCCCACTCCCGTGTCGCTTACGGAGATCATCACGCTGTTCGGCTGCGGCCGTCTTGCCGACCTGCGCTCTTTCGAGGGCGTTGTGGGAACCACGCGCCTTTCCCAGAAATGCGTTTCTGCTTGCAGAATCACCTTTCCGCCTACCGGAGTATGCTTCAGTGCATTATCCACCAGATTGGTTATGCACTGCTGAACTTTGGGGTAATCGAATTTGAAAATCGGCAACTTCTCGTCCATGATCACTTCGAAATGCACATTGGCGCGGCGAAATGTTTCCTTCCATCGAATCGCCACATCATTCATGCAATCCTTGATGTCGTTATCCTGAAATTGCAGCACAAGTTTGCCGCTCTCCAGTGCTGTGTAGTTCAGGAACGTTGAGACGAGACGGACCAGCCGGTCGCAACTTTGCTTCGATTCTTGCAGAATATCGCGCTGCTTTTCTGTCAAATGTCCCAGTGATTCGGAGAGCAGAAGATCATAGTAACCCTTCATCACTGCCAGTGGAGTTTTCAATTCGTGCGCGGCAGATCCCAGAAAAACGGTCTTCTGCCGATTGACTTCCTGCAATCGCAGATACGCGGCCAGCAGATTCCGGTACGTGATCTCCCTTTCTTGCAGAAGATCCTTTACCGTGCGCCTCATTTGATCCTGATCGACGGGCGCCTCGGTAAGGGCCGGTTCTGCGAAAACAACCAGCCAGTCCGGTTCAGGCAGCCATCGAATTCGCGCGCGCGCCCGTCCGCTCGCGGCATCGACCAGAAGATTCACTTCCTGCTCACCTCGTTCCAATTGGCCGAAAAGTCCTTTCGCATCCACATGTAGAATGTCGCGAAAAAGATTTGGCTGGCTGCTTCCCTCCTCCTGCTTGCAGCTCAGCGAATCTTGCGCATGCAAATTGGCAAACAAAATCCGCCCGGCACGATCCGTGACAAGCAGGGGTTTATCCACCGCATCCAGAAGGCTGGACATCAGTCCGAACACCGTCGCGCCGGTCGCCTGCGCCTCGGTCGATGCAGTTCGATTCAAGAGCGCCTCCCGGCCCTACTTGCTCGGAGAATCTCGGAATCCCAATTCATTTTTCAGGCTAAACAGGCTGATTTCGCAGATACCACCACGCGCGATGATGTTGGCAAAGGGCCACAGGAGTGTCAATGGTAAATGCGTTTCCTTTGCACTTAAAATGCAAAGAAGTTCTGCACAATCTGGCCGGATCATCCCTATCTTGAAGGTCCTGCATAGACACATCTTAACCAACACAAAATAAAAGCCTTACAGAATATAAAAACTGACGGAATAGCCACCAAATTGCAGCATAAACGAGTACTAATACCCCGGTTCTAGTCGCTGGGGCATTCAGTATTCTGAGGGTGTGTATGAGTTCGAGCAATGGGCATGGAGAGCGGCGAAAGTTTCAACGTATTCGCTTGCAGGTCCCGCTCTTCATTCGTGGCACGGATGGCGGAGGTTCGAATTTCCTCGAACTGGCCAAAACGCTTGATATTAGTAGCTTGGGCGCTCGTCTAATCAGTCCCCGTCCGCTGCGTCATGGCGACATCATCTCCCTGACCATCCCGGCCCCGCTCCCAGCTTCCGCTGAACTCGGCGTGCTTGGCACGCCACCGATCCAGGCCCGCGTCCGGCGCCTGGAGAGCAGCGGTGAGATGGAATTGGCCGCTGTCGAATTTCTAAAGCCTCTCGAATAACTATCTTACGGTCCGCCCCAGGCATGCATAGGATGTGCGAAAAGTGGGAATTCCTTTCTCATTCTTCATCTTGAAATCTTCTCCACATCCGGAGCCCACTCCTGCCGCCGATTTCTCCCCTTTTTTCTATATCTTACGGAACATGCTTCCTCCACAAATTCTTTGAGCGTTGGCATCGCCATTGCTATTCTGCTAGTGTCCCCGCAGGAGCGCCACTCGTCTCGGAGTATGAAATTCATTTCCGAAGACCAAGATTAAAACTCTGATGCCCCAGCCAGCGGAGTCGAATATACCGTCCTCGGCGGACGATTCATTCTATGACCTGCTTGTCGAAACTCTCGACAATCTCGAGGAATCCGTCCGCGCACAATTTCTGCAGCAATTTTTCAAATCCATTGCCAGCATCGATGTCACGCAGGCGCAGAGCCTCGATTACTGGAGCCAAATCCTCGCGCGCCGCGGAGAACTTTCCGAAAGCATGGGTCGTCGCGTTTCGCTCAAGACGGCCATGGTGGATGTGCTTGCCTCCACCAGCATTCTTCGCGTCCCCATTTTGATGGAGTACGAGGAGTTCAAGAAACTGCAGTTAAACGCAGCAACGGACGCGCTGACCGGTCTCTACAATCGCAGGTTATTCGAAGAATATTGCAACAAGGAATTCAATCGCGCCAAGCGATACGGCCAGCATCTCGCGCTCGTTCTGCTCGACCTTCACCGCCTGAAAGAAGTGAACGATCTGTACGGCCACTTGCAGGGCGATCAGGTTTTGCAACTGGCCGCCACCACGCTGCGAAAAAACCTGCGCGCTTCGGACTTCGCGTTTCGCATTGGCGGCGATGAATTCGCGTTGCTGCTTCCGCAAGCCGATCCCGAGCAGGCCGCCACGCTCTGCGATCGTTTGCGCACTCACTTCGAAGGCGAAATTGCGCCTCTGAAATTGGACGCCGGTGTGACCATCGACTACGGCATTGCCGTTCATCCGCAGGATGGCGAAACCAAGGAAGTTCTCCTGCGCCTCGCGGATACGCGCCTCTATCAGTTGAAAAATGCCCAGCGCACGCACGCGCGTTCGCGCGACGTGGCAAGACCCGCTCCCGCCGCGCCGCAGCCTCCATCGCAGCCGCCCGCTCTCGTGCCACAGCAACCACCCGCACCTCCAAAAGCGCAAGCCGCACCGCCACTGGTCACGCATCCAGAAACGCGAGCGAGCAGCGAGCGGCGAAAATGGGAACGTGTTTCTCTCGCGGGAACACGCGCCTATGCCGTGATTGCAGGCCACGAAAAGAAAAATGCCACCGTTGCGGATCTCTGTACCGGCGGGCTGGCGTTGCTCATGGAAGGCGCCGAAGAAATCCCTTCGCCATTCTTTGCCGTGCTGCACGTTCCGATTTTGCCGCCCCTGCGCGTGAATTTGCGCAAAGTATACACGCGCAAGGCCGACGGCGGCACGCGCGTGGGCTGCACGTTCGTTTCCTGATTTTTTTGGAATCGCTTCCTAGGAAATCCGCAGGAAAAATTCGTCAAGCGCCCTAATCGTATTTTTCGAAGCGAATCTGTTTGCGGTCGAGCCCGAATTCCTCTTTCAGAATAAATCGGACTTCATCTACCATCGCCTTCAGTCCGCAGATATACGTCTTGAAATCCTTCCGCCCGGCAAAAATCTTCCGCAAATGCTCCTGCACGTACCCCGTCTTGCCCTGCCAGTCGCCCGCCGGACGGCTCAGCGTCGGAACAAAATGAAATCGCGGATTCGCGGCAGCCAAATCTTCGAATTCGCTCCGGTAAAGAATCGTCTCCTGATGCCGTACGCCGAAGAGCAGCCACACATCGTGCGACAACTCCTCACGCGAATGCAAAACCTCCGTGAGCATTCCGCGAATCGGCGCGATGCCTGTGCCCGTCGCGATAAACACCAAATCCTGCTCCATTGGCTGCGATACGACAAAGGATCCATGCGGGCCATTCACATCCACAATTGTCTCCGCTGCAACGTCGCACAGATAATTCGAGACGTACCCGCCCTCCACGCGATTCAGGCAAAGATCGAATTTCGAATCGCCCCGCGGCGCGGACGCAATCGAGTAAGGTCGCGCTTCTTTTTCGCCGTCGCGCGGGACTTCGAGTGAGATGAATTGTCCCGCGTAAAATTCGAACGCGCCGCCTTCGATCACCTCCCATTCGAAATGTTTGGTGGATGGCGTAAGTTCAATCGTGCGGCGCAGGATCGCGCGGAAACTACGTGGTGGAATAAACGGTCGCGTGGGCATCAGTGGATGGGATGGCGCGAACATCTCCTCGGATTCCAGTGTATCGCACTCCATGTGAAACTTCGCCCTGCTAGCGCAGCTATACTTTAGATTGGTTCCCTCGCATACTTCGCCCATCCGAAACGAATGAGTAAGGCAGCATCGGCTCGATCAGGTTAGACTGTGCATGCTCTCGGTTATAACAGGTCAGCGGAGGCTTAAATGATTCCTTTAGGGAAAACTCTTCTCATTGTATTCCTGTTCGTCGGGTTGGGATTCTGCGCCCTGGCCCAAGGCACCTCCCAAAACGGCAATGCGTCTGCGCCTGGCTCTTTTGTCCAGGTTGAAGGTTCAAAAATATACTACGAGGAATGTAGCAGCGCTTTTCCACAAACGGTTGTTCTTATTCACGATGGCGTGGTGGATTCGGCGGTTTGGGACGACGTCTGGCCTACTTTTTGCGAGCGTTTTCATACAATCCGTTATGACCGTCGCGGGTATGGCCATAGTCCGGCAGCTTCAACGTGGTATTGGGAAATGGACGATCTAACCACTTTGCTTCATCACTTGAAAGTAAAACGAGCCGCCATAGTAGGCAGTTCCCACGGAGGTTCGCTGACAATCGACTTCACACTCGCTCACCCGGAAATGGTGCAGCAAATTGTGCTCGTCGGGGCGGTTGTGAGTGGAATGCCATACTCGCAATTTTTTCTCGATCGCGGCCAGCACGCATTCGATCTCTTGAACAAAGGCGATGTGAAGGGCGCGATCGCCGAATGGTCCGCCGACAAGTATCTCGTTGCACCGGGTCACGATGCCGCCAGAAAGCGCCTCTTTGACTTGCTATCCGCAAGTCCGCAGGATATGAGCCATGCAGATTATCCACTGGGCGGCAAGCCGGCTCTTCCAAGACTCCATGAGATTCATGTGCCAGCATTGATTCTCGTCGGCTCGGCCGACATCGCTGATGTTCTTGTGCATGCCGGTGCGATCGAGGCAGGAATTCCGAACTCTCGTCTCGTAGTCGTTCCCGGCGTTGGGCATCTGATGTATCTGGAGAAACCCGCTGACTTTACTCACCTCGTCATGGACTTCATCGAGTTGAACACGGACTCCCCTGGCGGCACCCTAGAAGCACGCTGAATGTTTCTGCGCTTGGGGCGCAGCGTGGGTCACTCGTCAGTTTGAATTCTCTGCGCCCTTCCTCGAGAAATCAAAATTCAAACCGACCCAATCCTTGAGGCTAGGTCAAACGGCGGAAGTGCCCGAAACTAACTACTCATGCCTTAACGCGATCATGGGATCCACTTTCATGGCTCGTCTCGCTGGAATCCAGCATGCGCCGAGCGCCACGAGAATCAAAAGCCCAGCTGTGGAGAGAAAACTGAGTGGATCGAACATCCCGATACCATAGAGCAGCGCATGCATGCTTTTCGCCAGCAACATCGAAAGCCCCAGCCCGATGACAACTCCGGCTACGACCATAGCCATTCCGTTCGACAGTATCAGCCGCAGAACATTCGCAGGCTGTGCACCAAGCGCCATGCGGATCCCGATTTCACTCGTTCGCTGGGTTACGGAGTACGACATGACCCCGTAAGTTCCGATCGCCGCCAGAATCAGCGCCAGCAGGCCAAATGTGCCAAGCAGTTCCGCGCCCATGCGCGGCGCGGTCAGCGATTGATCAAGCGTCTGTTCGATGGTTTGGACGGCGAGCAGCGGAACCCCGGGCGCAAGCGAACCCATCGCGCTGCGCACGGTGGGAATGACCTTCGTTGGATCTCCCTTCGCGCGCACGAAGAGAAAAGCTGCCTCCGAATAGTGCTGCTTGAGCGGCCAATAAATGATCGCCGTCGGCGGCTCCCCCAGACTCGCGTACTTCACCGTATTCACTTCGCCCACCACGGTCACAGTCCAGGTTGTGGTAATGAAATGAAGGTGTTTTCCAATCGGATCCTGTCCCGGCCAGAACGTATCCGCTGCGGCCGTGTTCACAATGGCGACCATTTCGCCATTCGCATCATCGGAATCGTTGAAATCGCGCCCTTCAAGCAAGGTCATACTACGACTGGAAAAATATCCCGGAGAGACCGCCTCGACTGGGGTCAGCCTGCCATTGCGGGGATCGTTTTGATCCACGCCATCAGGGAACGTCGTCCATTCCAGACTCCCGCCCAGAGGCGGCGCATCCGAAACGCTCGCACTCGCAATCATCGGCACGGTGTCGAGGCGTTGCACCACGTCTCGATAGAGCGCTTCCGTCTGAGGTTGCGCATAGTGCGCCGCGCTCGGATCCAGCAGCATGCTGATATCGTGCTTCACTTCAAATCCCGGATCGATCTGCTCGGCGTTGCGAAGGCTATGGATGAAAAGACCGCCGCCGACGAGCGCGATCAACGAGAGCACTACCTGAATCATCACCAGCACACCGCGCAAGCCGTACCAGCGCGTGCTTCCCGTCGGCGCGCCGGTGCGGTCCTTCAAGGCCGCGATGCTGTCTTTGCGCGAAGCCTGCAGTGCCGGCATAAGACCAAAAATCAGTGTCGCGGCCACAGCGAGAGCAAGCGTGTATGCGAAAACACGGCCATCCAGGCTGAAATCGAAGCGCCGCACGAGTCCGAGCGGCAAAAACGAAAGAATCGCCGACTTCGCCCAGTACGCGCAGACAACTCCGAATCCGCCCGCGATCAGCGCCAAAAGCAGGCTCTCTGTCAGAAGTTGCCGGATAAGCCGCATCCGCGAAGCGCCCAGCGCCAGCCGCACCGCTATTTCGCGCTGCCGTTGCATCGCCCGCGCCAGCAGCAAATTTGCCACGTTCGCGCACGCAATCAGCAGCACCAGGCCCACAATTCCCATCATCAGCGCGCCAGCCAGCACAAATATGTTGTGCACTTGCGGCGGAACGGTCGTCTCGTTAATCGGTACAATGGTTTCGTTCCGTCCGCTGTTGACCTTCGGATATTCCTTTTGCAGTTGCAAACTAAGATCATGAACCTCATTCTGCGCCTGCGAGAACGTCACTCCGGGCTTGAGCCGCGCCACCATCCCGGTCATGCGGAAGCTGCGATCATGAAACATTTCCTTCGCCTGTCCGGTCAAAACATCATCCGCCAGGGAGATGGGGACCCACACCTCAGGACTGCCGAGGTTTCCAATTTGCTGGAAACTTTGCGGCGCGACCCCAATCACGGAATATTCCATCTGATCCAGTTGAATGCTTTTGCCCAAAATTTGCGGGTCTGAGCCGAATTGTGTTTTCCAAAAATTGTAGCTGATCACCGCGACCGGACGCCGCGAGCTTTCATCGTCCGGCGAAAGCCCTCGGCCCATCACTGGCTGCACGCCGAGCACGTCAAAAAAATTCCCGCTGACCAGTTGCCCGGTAACCTGCGTCTGCTTTCCCGAAATCGTCAGGTTAAATCCGTTAAAAATCGCAATCGAAGTGCCGGTGAAGGACTTCAGGTTCTGCACGTAATCGACTGCATTCGGATAAGGTGTGCCAAGATATTCCTGCGGAGGTCCCTTGCGGCTCACCTGATCGGAAAAGAACGCCACCACGCGCCCTGCATCTTTCACCGGAACCGTTTGCAGAAAAATCGCTTTCGCCAGCGTGAAGATCGTCGTGTTCGCGCCAATTCCCAGCGTCAGCGACAGCACCGCGACAGCCGTGAAACCCGGCGATTTGGCGAGCACACGAATGCCATACTTTATGTCCTGCACGAGGGTGTTCATCGATGCCCCTCCTGTGATGCCTAAGAACGCAGCGTCCCCACTTGTATCAGACACCGCTCCCCGCCAAAAGGTTAGCCTCTCGGACTTGCAAATGCACGCTAGGTAATTGGAAAGTCCGATGCTCAGGTTTGGCTAACCGGTGTAACAGTCATTCCCGGTGCAAAATTCATTCTAAGCAACAGTGGCTTTGCGCCTCGCCTGCGCCTTCGCCGCATTTGTAGGGCCCGACCGCATTTGTCGGGCCGCGCGACTCTCCGAGTCGCGTTAGCTTTTCGCTCTCATTCCGAGCCTGCCTGCCGCCTGCCCGCCGTGGCGGGCAGGTAGGGAATCTGCAGTTTGAAACTTATCGCGCGCGCAAATTAACTCTGCAGAATACTGTTGACAACTCGGTTAACATCTGCTATAGATTTGCCGTATGTTTAGCTCTTCGATCGCCGCTCAGGGCAATTCGCGAGGCCCCCGG